>JAKZVH010000331.1:0-5127 GCA_047516145.1 Gammaproteobacteria bacterium | reverse complement strand
GCACTCAGCCTGCGCCTTACCCGCACGACGTCGTTACCCTGTTGACCCATTCGAGCCCGGGCGGCGGCAGCGACCTGTTCCTCAGGGAACTCGCGCGGCACCTGGGTCCGCAAATGGGCGTTGACTTCGTCATCGAGCATGTTCCCGGCGGCGGTGGGGCGCGCGCCGTGTCGCGGCTTGCGAATGCGCCGGCGGATGGCAGCGTGTTCTATGCGGCGACGCCGAGTTTCATCTTCACCTCAATGCTGAGCCGGCTCGCCAACACCTACGAGGACCTGGATCCGCTGGTCAATATTTTCTTCGATCAGGAGGTCATCTATACCCGCAGCGACGGACCGTTCGAGACCTTCGAGCAGGTTATGGAGTCGGCGGCGTCCAGCCGCGGACGCTGGGGCGCCTCGACCCCGGGATCGCTGGAACGCCAGGCGCTCGAGCGCCTCAAGGTTGCGGCCGGCGTCGAGGCCGCGATCGTCAGCCACGACGGCGGCGGCGACCTGATCCTCAACGTGCTCAACGGCACGCTCGACATCGGTGTCGGCGAGGCGCAGGAGCTGCGCAGCCAACTCGAAGCCGGGGCGCTGCGACTGTTGGCCGTGTTCAGCGATACGCGGCTGCCGGAACTGCCGCGGGTGCCGACCGTGAGGGAGTCCGGTTACGAGGTCGTGGTCACCAAGTTCCGCGGCCTGATGGGTCCGCGGAGTCTGCCCCCCGAAATCGTCGCTACCTGGGAACGAGCGGTTCGGCAGGTACTGGAAGATCCGGCCTATCTCAGTACCTATTCCCAGGCCATGCTGACACCGGCATTCATGGGGCAAACCGATTTCGCCCGTTTCATCGACGGGTTTGCAAGCGACACGGAATCGTTTCTGCGTGACTCCGGTGTCATCGAATAGCCCGGCGAGATACTCGAAGAAGCAGCGGAGAGAAGGCCGCCGACATTCCGGGCACGGACCATCATGTCCTTATATGTCTGAGGGATTAATAATTCAATAACCTGCTAACGGTATGGAAAAGTAATCGTTGCCCATCCGAACCCGAATCACTAGGCTCCGCTCCCGTTAGCAAGTTCACGGGATAGCCCTGCGAGGGGTCACCCTCCACCAACCTAGGGACGGGCATGGGCTACTCAAGAAGGGATTTTATGGCGGGCGGGTCTGCCGCGCTCGCAAGTCTGGGCGCCGGGTGTGTCAGCCAACATGGGCACCGCTCCTCCTATGCAACCCAGATCATTGAGCCGCAATACCACAACACCGTATTCGAGTGGGTGGATGCGCTGTTGCAACAGGTGCGTGACCAGAGGCTCACTTCACCGCGAGCCGCCTACTGCCTGAGCCCGCCATTGGCGGCGGGGTTTCTGGCCGCGAATGGCATTACCCAAGACTACGATGAGCCCTTCGGCGTTGGCGCCGGGCCGGCGGGCGCGGACCCTGAGGTTGCCTATGGCGTCGCCTTTGCAACAACGGCGGCCGAAGCATTCCAGCAGCCCTTCCTGTTCCGGCGCAACGCCTTTCTGAACCGTTTCCCCGCCGGCGAGGCCAAGTCGCTTGGAGTGGAATGGGGCCGCACTGTGGGCCGCCGCGTGCTCGATATGCGCACCGACGATGGTTCCGAACCCAGCGAAGTCGACTACTACTTCGACGCTTATCCACGCCGCGCGGACGCGCTGCGATGGAGCCCCACCGGGCCGTTCTACGGCGCCCGGCCAGGTCCCGCGTTCCCGACATTCGATCGCGGCCTGTTACCAGGACAGGGCCGGATCAAGCCCTGGACGATGACGAGCGGTTCCCAGTTCCGCGTGTCGGACTTCCACGATCCGGCGAGTCCCGAATTCGCCGAGGAATTCGACACGATCCGAGTCATGGGATCCGCCGACAGCCCGATTCGAACCGCGGAGGAATCCGAAGTCGCGCTCTTCTGGGAAGACGGGCCGTGGGGCATCACCCAGCCCGGGCATTTTCTCTACATCGCCATGCAGTTGCTACAGGACCGCGAACTGGCCTTCATCGATGTGGCGCGGGCTTTCGCATTGATCGGCATGACCCAGTGCGATGCCTCCATCGCGGTGTGGGACAACAAGTACCATCACGACATCCTTCGCCCGGAGACGGCCATTCGGGCGCGTGCTCCAACGTTCGGCAATCCGGATCCGAGGGTTGCCCGCGAGCCACGCTGGCGCAGTTACATTCCGACACCGGAGTTCCCGTCCTACACGTCCGGCCATTCCGCGTTCGGCGCGGCGGCGGCGGAGATGATCGCGCTGATCCACGGCCGTGACGACCTCGCGTTCTCGGGACAGTCGCCCGACCAGGTGCTTTGGCCGCAGTTGCGGGGTGTGACCCGGCATTGGACCAGCTTGACGCAAATGGCCGCGGAAAACGGATTTAGCCGGATCTATGGCGGCGTGCACTGGGACAAGGACAACACCGAATCACTGACAATCGGCCGAGCCATTGCGCGGCAGGCATTTGACTCCGTATTTGCGAAGAAGGTCTGAGGGATGATCGCAATCGGACCCTGCCGCGGTTTTTTTCCTGCCATGTTCGCGGTCATGGCGGCCCACTTCGCGATGGCACCCGCCCCGGTCGTGGCACAGACCCGGCTGTACAATTACGATAACCTTTCCATCCTTGAGGAACGTCTTGCCACGGAGGTCGGCGACGTCACGGTTCGGCTGAACGGTCTTCTTGAAACACCGGTGATGGTCGATCTCGACGCGGGCGAGGCGGCGGATTCCGAGTTTATCGGCAACTTCGACCTGACGGCGGGCACGCAACTTCGCAACCGCTGGCGTGTCCGTCTGACCTATCTCGGCCAATACGCGACCCAGCCCCTCTTCAACGGCCAGGTCACCGAGGGTTACGGCGACAACGCGCTGTTATCCATCGGGGGCGCCTGGGGCACGATGCTGGCGGGCAACGTTTCGGGCGTGGTTCGCGAACAGACGCGGCGCCTGCGGGGATTGGGCGGTCATTCACTCGTCTTCGATGATGTACTGGGCTTGCTCGGGGAGCGCAGCGTCGGATACGTCGGGCGGTTCGGCCCGTGGGTCATGAGCACCGTGGTGGACGAGGAGGCGGGATTCGATCTGGGTGCGACGTTCCGGCGGCCACTGGGGAACAAGGACTATCGTCTCACGGCCCGGTACGTCGAGAGCACCTATGCGCCATCGGACGAGTCTGTCCTGTTCGACACACAAGCGTTTGCCGTCGTGGGCGAATTTATCTACGGTGCCACGCTCTTTGATCTCAGCATGGGGCTTGAGCGCCTTGCGTCCGATGGTCTGAGCACGGATCGATCCTACCTGTCGTCGGGCGTTCGCACGAAGATTGGCGCGATCGGGCTGTTTGTGGAAGGGCACTACGGCATGATAGAGGGCGAGGAAGTGACATCGGCCACCATGGGCGTCGAACACGATCTGGCGCGGGGACTGTCGGCGACCTGGGGGGTGCACTACGCCGACGCCGTCGTGAATGTCGCCGGGGTGAATCTGCTGGACTCCCGCGAGATGCAATTCGTCTTTTCGTTCCTCTACGGGTTTTAACGCCGAAACCGGCTTTCTCGCAATGGAAGCGGCCAAGTCCGACCGGCCGCCAACCCGCACCGGTAATCCATTTCCTGGTTTGGTCGCCGGTCCGGTCGCGATGATCGAGTACTGTCCGCTCGGTTCGTGGGGGTAGAATCACGAAGGGCTGAAGTCTCGCGAAGGAAATGGGTGGGAAATGCCGGCTAGAGACCTGCTCGGCGCGCTGTTTCTGCTGCTAGTGGCAGGTGGCTACCATGTGGCCAGCCTTGGTATCAACGAGAGCGCGCTCGCCGATGAAGTCGGTGCGTCGGGCCTGCCCATGGTTTACGCAAGCGCGCTCGCTGCGCTCGCCATCGCCGTCGCCATCAAGGCGTTGCTGTCGATGCGGATCGGTCGTCGGACCGCAGCCGGCCCCGTAAACGATCTGCGCGGCGAGGGGCATAAGTTGCTTCGGGCGGCAGGCATGCTCGCCATCGGCATCGGTTACGTCGCAATCGTCAATTTCATCGGCTATGCGCTGTCGCTGGTGGCGGTCATCGCCGTGGTCGCGGTGTACCAGGGCGAACGAATGGATTGGCGTCTGGCCGGCATTGCCGCCGGCGGCGGCGCGCTGTTCTTCGCTTTCTTCGATCTCGTGCTCGGCATCGACATGCCCGCGGGTGTCTGGCCGCGGCTGGTCGGTTTCTGATGGACGCCGTGCTGCAGGGACTGGATATGCTCGTCAGCACCCCCCTCGGGCTGGCCGCCATTGCCGGCGTCGCCTGGGGCATCCTCGGCGGCGCGCTGCCCGGCATCTCGCCCTCGATCAGCATGGCGCTGCTGTTGCCCTTCACCTATGGCATGGAACCGAACTCGGCCATCGTGTTGCTGGCATCGACCTATATCGGAGCGGAGTACGGCGGTTCCATACCGGCGATATTGATCAGGACTCCGGGTACCAACGCCGCCGCGGCGACCGTGCTCGACGGCTACGCGATGCAGCAGCAGGGACGGGGCGGCGAGGCCCTGGGCATTTCGCTCTATTCGGGCGTGATCGGCGGTTTCGTCGGGCTGCTGATGCTGATCCTCTTGACGCGGCCTCTGGCGAATCTCGCCCTGGCATTCACGCCGATGTCGTACTTCGCGCTCGGCGTCCTGGGCTTGAGCGTGATCGCGTCGCTCGCCGGCCCGTCGATCCTGAAGGGACTGGCGGCGGGACTGCTCGGGCTCATGGTGGCCACCGTCGGCACCGATCCGGTCTCCGGTGTGCCGCGATTCACGTTCGGCCAGGCGGATCTGCTCGACGGCATCGCGCCGATCCTCGTCATGGTGGGGCTGTTCGCGGTCAGCGAGTTGTTCCGCCAGGCCGGGGAGTCCGCCTGGGCTCCACCGGCGGGTGACGGGGCGCGGGTTCGCATGCCCGGAGGCAAGCTTAGGCGCCGCTTGATCAAGCCACAGGTGATCGGCGCGTCGATCGGCACGGTGGAGGGCGTGATCCCCGGCGCCGGCGGCACGATTGCGTCGTTCCTGTCATACAACGAAGCGCGCCGCTGGTCGAAATACAAGGATGAGTTCGGCAAGGGTTCACCGGAGGGTATCGCTGCCCCGGAGACGGCGAACAACAC
>JAKZVH010000330.1:0-7831 GCA_047516145.1 Gammaproteobacteria bacterium | reverse complement strand
GCCGCGGTGACGGGCCGCACGGACTGAAAGACGCTGAAGGCATAGCTGACACTATGTCGAAGCGGCTTGAGGGAGTACGGCCCGTCACCGCGAGCGGATCCGCGGCCGCAGCAGAAGATGGGTGAGATATGCGGGCTGGCTCACATATTGCAGCGGCCCGGCGGTATCATCGCCGTGCGACCGGAGGCAGTATTCCGACCGGCGTTTTTCGAGGGCCTGACTCCCATGCAGCTCAATTGGATACCGAACGCGATCTGTATCGCGCGCATCGTACTGGTCGGTCCCATCATTTTTTTTCTGCTGGCGCAGGAATTCGTCACGGCCGTTGCGTTGATCGGTTTTGCCGGCGTTTCCGATGCCGTTGACGGGTTCCTGGCACGGCACTTCAAATGGCGGACGCGTCTCGGGAGCTTTCTCGACCCCGCCGCGGACAAGGCGCTGACAATCAGCGTCTTCCTGACTCTGGCCTATCTCGGGTTGATCCCGATGGGTTTGGCCGCGCTGGTTGTCTGTCGGGATCTGGTCATCGTCGCGGGCGCGGCGGCCTACCAGTGGCTGATTGCTCCCCTGCAGGCCGAACCCCGGTGCATCAGCCGAATCAATACGACCTGCCAGTTCGTATTTGTCGGTTGTACCTTGACCGCGGCGGCCTTCGGATGGCCGCCGGCGAGCGTGATCGTGGTCTCCGGCGCTGCCGTGGTCTTCACCAGTATCACCAGCGGCCTGGACTATGTCCTGAGCTGGGGCCGGCAGGCGTGGCGCGAGACCCACGCGGCTTGATGCCGCTTACTGGTCGCCGATAGGAAAGCCGATCGGGTAGGCGTTCTGGTATTCGGGTACACCCTGGCTCGGTTCCCGGTACCGATAGAGATGGTCCCACATGGAGATGACGTTGGCGCGCAGCCAGTTGTCATAGTTCCCGTAGTCGGAGAAGTCGTCCATCGTCACCCGTTCGACGATCTCTTCGACAGACGCGCCGGCAATCATTTCGTCGAGCACGCGGTCCCGCAGTGCGATCAGGAAAACGCGGTAATATTCAAACGATTGCTGGTCCGCGAGCCCGGCGTGGCCCGGCACCACAATAGCCACGTTGTCGAGCTTCGATACATGCCAAAGGACATCGATCAGACTGTTGACGTTTGAGTCCCGGTAATCGGGTAATCCGATCGCCTTGCCGCCGCGCACCAGGTCGGTGGCGACCAGTACCTCCTCGTCGGGAAAGTGCACCTGGATCAGGTTGTCGCTGTGCGAGGGCCCGTAGTAGTACAGGTGAACGCGCTGTCCGCCCAGGTGAATTTCCATATAGTCGTCGAAAACGACCTGGGGAACGGATGTATTGCGGTTCTCGCGGACGATGTGCGGCCGTATGTTCACGTGCCCCACGGAGACGGCGGTATCGTCGAATACGTCGAGGTCGCAAATGTGCATCTCGTGGTCATGACTGAGGATCGTGTACTTGACCGGAACCCCGAAGCGGCGGTCGAGTTCCTCCTTGAGCCACTCCATGCCGCCGTCTTCACAGGTGGCGTCCACCATGACGATGCCCTCGTCCGTCACCAGGAAAACATTGGACGTGGGGCCGCGGCGATAGAGATTCTCGGTCAACTGCGTGATCGTGTCGTACCCTTCGCCGGCCCCTTGCGCCAGGCCCGCGTGCGACCATGCAAGTCCTGACAGTACAAGAACCAGACCGGGACCAAGATTGCCTTTCATCATCGTCAACCCCTGCAAAACCGAATCGAGAATTCCGACGCGATCATCGCGCCGGCGCCTACAATAGCACCGATCCGGGGTTTCGCGGTTCGTCCTGTCTCGCGGTACGATTTCCGTTAATATTCCATGCAAGCGCCGGAGCAAAACTGACCGCGTTTCTCCGTGCAAGGCGCGATGCAGCTGACAGCGCTGCGGTGGCGGGTCAACCGAACATGTCGGGAGAGCAAGATGAGGCCAATGAATACCATTCGACTTATTGCCACGGCGATTGCCGTGATGGTCCTGTCATCGGGGCAAGCCCAGCAGATTTACGGCGTAACGGAATTCGAGGCGAGCGGTTCCGCCGAGGCGCAGCCCGCATTTCTGCGAGGTCTTCTGCAACTGCACAATTTCGAATACCCCGATGCGCGCGCCTCATTTCAGGAGGCGCTGGCCATCGATCCGGAATTCGCCATGGCCTACTGGGGCGAAGCGCTGACCCACGACCATCCGCTTTGGCGCCAGCGAAACCTGGAGCAGTCCCGGGCCGCATTGCAGCAGTTGGGACCGACCCCGCAGGCGCGAGCCGAGCGGATGAAGACCCAGCGGGAAAAGGATTATCTGGCGACGATCGAGGTTCTGTTCGGGGACGGCAGTCAAGAAGACCGGGACCGGGCCTATTCGGCCGCACTCGAGGCGCTGCACGAAAAGTACCCGGACGATCTGGATGCGGCGGCATTTTACGCGCTGTCGATCATCGTGGAGTCGGGCGGGCGCGACTACACGAAATACATGCGGGCCGGCGCCATTGCGGAGGAAATCCTGGACCGCAACCCGTTGCATCCGGGCGCACTGCACTATGCCATTCACAGCTACGATGACCCGGTCCATGCGCCCCTGGGATTGAGGGCGGCCCGTGATTACGTCAAGGTGGCGCCTTCTGCCGTGCACGCCTTGCACATGGGCTCACACATCTACTTTGCCCTGGGTATGTGGGAGGAAGGCACGGATCGCAACATCCGTTCGTTCGAAGAGGCGGTGGCTCGGCAGGCAAGTCCGGACGGTCCCTACGGCGGACAGGCCTATCATGCGTTGACATGGCTGGTCTACAGCCTGACGCAGCAGGGCGAGCGCGAGGCGGCCCGGGAGCGGTTGGCGCTGATCGAGAAGCAGGTCGAGCGGTACGGTGACGACAGCCCCATTCACCGCGGCAACTACGTGGCCGCGCGGGCATCGTACGTGATCGACACCCAGGAGTGGGACAGCCATTACGCGGGCGTGGCGATCGATCGCACGGGGCTGAATCCGTATTTCATCGCCACCGACAACTACGTCCAGGGCCTTGTTGCCTTGAATCGAGGGGATATGGGTGGAGCCAGGGCCGCGCTGGCGTCAATGGCTGGCGCGAAGCGCGTAGCCGGCAACGACGACAGGGCTGCGTCGCCGTATTTGCTGCGCTTGGCGCTGGAGGGTCAGATCGAGTTGGCCGCGGGCAACGAGGACAGGGCGCTGACGCTGATTCAGGAAGCGGCGGACCTGGAGAGCGAGTTGCCGGCCGACTACGGTCCCGTGGTACCGGTGCAGCCGATGGCCGAGCTTCTGGCGGATACGTACCTGGCGCTGGGGAACGGGGCGATGGCCGAGCGGTACTACACAAGCTCGCTCAGTAACGCGGTAGGCCGGGAACGGTCCCTGGTGGGTTTGAACCGGGCCCGGGCCGATAGCGTGACCATGCGTTAGCAGGTAGTTCATGAACCGGCGCGCCGACCGGGTCACGCGACAAGTCGATATTGGTTTCTGGTGGAGTGTGCGGAGCAACAACGATGAAGACCGTGAAACAACTCATGTCCGTTTGCGCGATTCTGGGTATTACGCTGACAGTCGGCGTGCCCACGAATGCGCAGTTCGAAAGTGTCGGAACGATTGACTTTCCCACGTCCGCAACCGGAGAGGCGCAGCAGCACTTCTTGCGCGGCGTGGCGATCCTGCACAGTTTCGGTTGGAAACAGGCGATTGAACAGTTCCAGGCCGCACAGGCGATCGATCCGGATTTCGCGCTGGCCTACTGGGGCGAGACGCTTTCCTACAATCATCCATTGCAGCCGGAGGCCAACGCCGAGGCGCCGCGCGCCGCGCTGCAACGCCTGGGTGCGACCCGGGAAGAACGACTGGCCAAGGCGCCGACTGCACGTGAGAAAGGGTTGCTCGACGCCGTCGAACGTCTGTGGGGAGAGGGTTCTTGGCAAGAGCGTCGCGTCGCCTACATGGAGGCCATGGCCCGCTTGCACGACCAGTTCCCGATGGATGACGAGATCAGCGCCTACTACGCGCTCTCCATGCTGAGCGGCGCGCGTGCCGTGGGGGACGACAGTCTTCGACTCGAGATTCAGGCCGGGGCAATCGCTCTCGGCGTATTCGATCGGAATCCCAACCACCCCGGCGCGGCCCACTACGTGATCCACTCTTTCGACGATCCGCTGCATGCACCGATTGCCTTGCCGGCGGCGTACGTATTTGCCGAAATCGCCGCGGCGGTTTCCCACGCCCGTCACATGCCCACGCATATCTTCATTCAACACGGGATGTGGGATCTGGTGTCCACCCACAATCAGTCCGCGTTCGACGCGGCTCGCGATCTCTGGCAGCCCGGCGATTCCGTGGGCGACGCAGTGCACGCGCTGGACTGGGGGCAGTACGGTGACTTGCAGCGAGGCGATTACGAGAAGGCGCGTACCTGGATCGAACGCCTCGAAACGATTGTGGAAGAGAGCGACGGTCAGGCGCGCGCGGCGAATACCGTGCCGCTGCTCGAAGCCCGCTACATTGTCGAAACGGAGCAGTGGAGAACCGAGGCAATTGCCGATGACACGTCGGCCCACCTGCTGCTCGCCACCGGACTGAGCGCGGTCCGGACCGGTGACCTCGAAACAGCGTCCCAGGCCGAGCAGGCGCTGGCGAGACGGGCCGCGGACGATGCGGGCGATTTTCGTAACGACATTCGCTGGGTGCGGGTCATGCACAAAGAGGTCGCGGCGTCGATTCGCGCCGCCCAGGGCGATGCCGACGGCGCCGTCCGGTTGATGGATGAGGCGCTGGAAATCGTTGCCGGCATCCGCCCGCCCAATGGCGCGGCCGATCCGGTCAAGCCAGCCTACGAACTGTATGGTGAAATTCTGCTGGAAATCGGCCGCCCAGAGGATGCGATCGGCAGGTTCGAGACGTCGCTGTTGCGCATGCCGAACCGGCCCCGGTCGTTACTGGGATTGGCTCGAGCGCTGGAACAGACCGGCGATCGGGCAGGCGCCGAGGAGCAGTACAGGAAACTCAGTACGATCTGGGAAGGCCGCGAGTCGTTCACCGGATTGCAAGAGGCGCGGGAATTCCTGCTATCGCGTAACTAGCGACCTGGCAATCCGCGCCACGCGTTGCCCGAGCGCGGTTGCGAGTGCGCGCTCTTCGTCGGATACGGTTCGGTTCCAATCGGCGGCGATATGGGACGCTCCATAGGGTCCGCCGCCCGTCCGCGTAGTGCTGATATGACGTTCCGTATAGGGTATGCCGGTCCAGAGCATGCCGTGATGGAGCAGCGGCAGAGCCATGGACAGCAGCGTTGTTTCCTGGCCGCCGTGGAGAGAACTTGAACTGGTAAACAGCCCGGCGGGCTTGTCCACCAATGCGCCTTTCAACCAGAGCTCCGAGGTGGAGTCGAGGAAGTACTTGAGCGGTGCCGCCATGTTGCCGAAACGCGTCGGGCTTCCGAGCAGCAACCCGTCGCAGTCGGCCAGATCCGCGAGCGTGGCGAACGGCGGTCCGGCATCGGGAATCGGAGGATCGACGGCTTCGGTAGTTGCCGATACAGCGGGTACGGTTCGCAGCACGGCTTCGGCGCCGGCGGCTTCCACCCCCCGCGCCGCGAATCGTGCCAGATCGGCGGTCCGGCCGTTGCGGGAGTAATAGAGAACGAGAATCCTTGAGCCGGTTGTCATGATTACTGGAAAAGTTCCAGGATGCGTTCCGGCGGGCGCCCGACGCGCGCCGCTTCGGCGGTCTCCACGATGGGACGCTCGATCAAGAGAGGATGCTTCGTCATCAGTTCGATGAGCGACGATTCGCTGGCCGTTGCAAGATCGACGTTCGCCGACTTGAACAGTTGTTCACCCTTGCGTACCAGTTCGCGTGCGGGCATGCCGAGTTTGGCCAGCAGCGTGCGCAGGGCCGCGGCATCGGGCGGGGTCTGCAGGTATTCAACGACCTCCATATCGATGTGTCTGGATTCCAGGAGCGCCTTGGTTGCTCGGGATTTTGAGCATCGTGGATTATGGTAGATTCTAGGTTTCAATTCCAACCTCCTTGATTCGTTGAGTGTCTGCGGACTTGCGATCCGAGCGGGCAAAGGCGCCTACGCGTATCGGTTGCTGCAATGATCCTGTCTGGCCAAATTTGGGCTCGCTGCCACGTCCGAGGTTCGGAACGGCTTGACGGGAATGCAAGGGCGCTGGTACGTTCCCCCGAATGGACTCCAAGGTCAATTGATGAGTTATCGGCCTATTATCATACTCCTGACGCTCTTTGTTGCGTCATGCGCCGTGGCTCCGCCAGTGCAGGAAATGAGCAATGCGCGTCAGGCGATCGCGGCAGCGGAAGACTCAGACGCCGAAAGGTTGGCGCCCGAACAATTGAGTGAGGCTCGACAATTGCTCGAGCAAGCTGAATCGCAGCTTCTCGAGCGCACCTATGGCCTGGCGCGAGCCAACGCGATTCGCGCCAGAAGCCGCGCGGTGGAGGCGCTCCAGGCGAGCCAGACGGCGGCCGAGGACTAGCGGCCCGTGGCGAAAGTCCCACTGCATTCGACAGGACACCAGGCCCGATAACGCTATACGCGATCGCTCCGTCGGGTCTGTCGAAACGCCGATCGGCGTGCGAGGAGTGCGGTTCAATGTGCTGCCGTGAATCATCGCGTGGGTAGTGGCGAACAGGCCGTGCGCTGCGTCGTTTCCGGGCGCGTCCAGGGTGTTTGGTATCGCGTGACGACTGCCCGACAGGCAGAACTGCTTTCGCTCCGCGGCTGGGTCAGGAACCTCGTGGACGGTAACGTGCAAGTCGTGGCGGCCGGTGCGCCCGAAGCGATTGCCGAACTCTGTGCCTGGTTGTGGAATGGTCCGTCCGGTGCGAAGGTTTCCGGCGTCGAAGTTCAGGAGTGGACCGATCCGGTCGAACCCGGGTTTCAGATTCTCTAGCTCCAGCGCGGATATCTCATCGGTTTTCCGTTCGGGCGCCTCGCGGGATGCCTGCACGTTCCTGAAGGAAGTCAACGAGTTCGTCCCTGTTGACCATCGCGGTGTCGGCTTCCCGGCGCGACTTGTATTCGACCTGCGCCCGGTCAAGCCCTTTCTCCCCGATAACCAGGCGGTGCGGAATACCGATCAGGTCGGCATCGGCGAACTTGGATCCCGGCCGCTGGTTGCGGTCGTCCACCAGGACTTCCAGTCCCGCGGCCTCCAATTGCCCGTAAAGTTCCTCGGTGGCCTCGCGCACGCGGTAGGACTTGTGCATGTTGATGGGAATGACGATCACATGATAGGGCGCGATCGCGTCCGGCCATACGATGCCCCGTGCATCGTTGCTCTGCTCGATGGCCGCGGCCACCACGCGCGTGACCCCGATGCCGTAACAGCCCATGTGCATGACGCGCGGTTTGCCCTGGTCATCGAGGACGGTAGCCCCCATGGCGGTACTGTATTTCGTCCCGAGCTGGAAGATATGCCCGACTTCGATTCCGCGGGCGACCGTTAGCGGAACGCCTCCGGCCGGGCTGAGATCGCCCGTGGCCGCGTTGCGGAGATCCACTGTCGATGGCAAGGGCAGATCCCGCACCCAGTTCGCGCCCGTGTAGTGGCGATCGGGTTGGTTGGCCCCGCAGACAAAGTCGCTGAGCCGGGCCGCGGAGTGGTCGACAAAGACCGGCAGACCCAATCCGACCGGGCCCAGAGACCCGGGCTTCACGCCTGCCGCGGCTTCCACGTCGGCGGCGGACAGCATCCGCAGCGGGCTGGCAACGGCGTCCAGCGCCTGCGCCTTGTGTAAATTGAGTGCGTGGTCGCCGCGCAACAGCAGTGCCACGGCCGGGGTCTCGCTGCCC
>JAKZVH010000329.1:0-7593 GCA_047516145.1 Gammaproteobacteria bacterium | reverse complement strand
TATGAAACTTGTCAAGGGCTCGTCGGCGCTCGTGATCATCGCCGCGTTGGTGTCATGCGGCCGTCCCGAACCCGCGGAGGTGCAACTCGATGCCGAGGCGATTGTGGTCGGCGCCGGTTTGTCCGGGCTCTCCGCGGCGGTGGAGATGGGGCGCAGCGGGGTGGATGTCTTACTGCTCGACATGAACTCGGTGATGGGCGGGCACGCGGTGATGGCCGGAGGTTTCGCCATCGTCGATACGCCCGTGCAGCATGAGCAGGGCTTCAAGGACTCACCCGAGTCGGCCTACGGCGATTGGATGGAATGGACCGAGGACGGCAACCCGGAATGGACGCGCTACTACGCCGAGAATTCCCGGGAGATGATCTACGACTGGGCCGCGGAGATGGGTGCGGAGTTCGTGCGCGTCCAGTCCGGCTACGAAAATAGCGTGCCGCGGTTCCACTTCACGCCAAGGGGTGCGCTGGACGTGGTGCTTGCTCTGTACCGTACGGCCCTGCAGTTACCCGGCGTTGCCTTCGAATGGAACGAACAGGTGGAACGGCTGGTGGTCGACGAGGGCCGAGTCACCGGTGTGGTAACCCGCAACCTGCGCACCGGTGTGGAACGCACCCTGAGCGCGCCCAACATCGTGCTTGCCACGGGTGGATTCGAGGGCAATCTGGAGCGCGTACTGGAATACTGGCGCACCGATTTGCCGAAGCCCGACCGGTTGGTGCTCGGCGCATCGATACACGCCACCGGCGGCGGACACGATCTGGCCAGGGATGCCGGTGCGGATCTGACCTGGATGAACCGCCACTACATCTACACCAACGGCATGGTGGATCCCCGCGACCCGGCAGAGACACTGGCGATCACTGCCGGCAACAGCGATGCGCTGTGGGTCAATGCCCAGGGGCAGCGATTTACCAACGAAGAAGGCTTCGACAAGACCATCCTCGCGGATCTGCTCGACGAGGACCCGACGACGTACTGGGCGATATTCGATGAGTCGTCACGGGATAGGTTTTCCATGCGCGGCCGGGAGTGGATCAACAACCCCTCGGAAGGCCATGCCGTACTCGACAATCCCGAGGCGACGATCAAGGCGCAGTCACTCGAACAACTGGCCGGGATGACGGGCCTGCCCGTCGAATCGCTCGTGGCCAGCGTCCAGCGCTTCAACGAGTTGATCGATGCCGGTGCGGATGAGGATTTCGGGCGCTTTGGCCCAGACGTCGAGCCGCCCCCCGGGATCGAGCAACCGCCCTTCTATGCCATCCAGTTCTTCCCAATGCCGCGCAAGAGCATGGGCGGTGTCGCCATCGACATGCAGGGCAGGGCGCTGAACGGCGCCGGCGAAGTGGTGCCGGGGCTCTATGCCGTGGGCGAGCTGACCGGAAGTGTCGGCATCAATGGAACGCACGGGATGGACGGCATGTTTCTTGGTCCCGCGCTGGTGACCGGCCGAGTGGCCGGGCAAAGCATCGCGGCAACCCTGGCGGCGAACCCGGCGACCGTGCTCACTGCGCCGCCGCCTGAGGAGCAAGCACTGTCCGACGCCGACTCGTGGGACGCGACCATGACCGCCGACCACCTCAAGGCGCTATTGGCCACGGAGCGGGAGGGTTACTGGCATTTCCAGATTTCTCATGAGTTGGCGTTGGAGCGAGAGTACGAATGCGTCCTTTGTCACTCCGCGCAGGTTCCCTTCTACCCGGTAGAAAACACCGATAGCCGGCTCGCCCAGAGCCAGGTCTGCGGGAATTGCCACGGGCGGTAGAGGGATCCGGGACCCATGTCAGACAGCTCCTCCTTCTCGCCGCCGATGTCGCTCGGCGAGTGGCTCAAATTCCGGCTTGTACCCGCATCGCTCTACGCCCGTTATTTGGTGACCAAGAACATGAACCGGGGGGAAGCGGAGCTGCATGTCCTGGCGGACATCGTTCCCGCCGGCCGGGTTGCCGTCGATGTGGGGGCCAACAAGGGCGTGTACGCGCGGGTGCTGTCGGGAATCGCCTCCCACGTCCACGCCTTCGAGCCCAACCCGAAAGTGTATCGATGGCTCGACAGGGCGCTGCCCGGCAACGTCACGCCACACGCCATTGCGCTCTCCGACCGGAATGGCGAAGCGGACCTGTTCGTACCGCGGCACGGCCACAGATTCTCCGGTTCGGGCGGGTCTCTCAATTCGCGCAAGGCTCAAGACCCTCACCGCGCGGTGTGCGTGACGACCCGTACCCTCGACTCGTGTGCGTTAGACGATGTCGGCTTCATCAAGATCGATGTCGAGGGATCAGAGGCAAAGGTTCTCGCTGGAGCGCGCGACACCATCGCGCGCTGCCGACCGGTCTTGCAGATCGAACTTGAAGAACGCCATACTGGGCTGGAGTTGGAACAGTGCGTCGCCGACGTTACCGCGCTCGGTTACTCCGCGCACTTTGTCGACAAGGGTTCGCTCGTGGCCATGGAAACATTCGATGCGGACGCTCGGCATCGCCGACCTGCGACCAGGGTGGACTATGTCTACAATTTCATTTTTCTGCCGGCCTGACACCACAGTTGTCACGTTTTCTGCCCCGCTGCATGCCATGGCAGTCGGGTCGCACGTGTTCTGGAACGATCGCGACGATCTGCAATTCACGCTTGCGCCAGGCTGCGATCCTCGCGGTTACTATCGGGACCTGCGCGAACAGGGTGTCCTGGAGACCCTGTGGGAGAATCGATGAGCGCGAGCGCATTTGGCCGGAGCAGAACTCCGCGCGCCGTAGCGGCCGCCCTGGCGGCCGGACTCCTGTGTATGCCGGGTATGGCAGCGTTCGGTCAAACGGTAAGCGAGGTTCACGCAAGCCTGCGTGGGCTCGCGGATTCCGACGCAGCCGAATCGCGCGAAGCCGTTGAGGAACTCTACCTGGGCCTCCACCGGGAAGCCGATAGCAGCGGTGTGGAAATCGTGCGTGATGTTCGCTACGGCGTCTTTCCTCGCCAGGTGTTGGATTTGTATTTGCCGGAGGGTCGTGGCGAAGTGCTACTGCCGATTGTCGTCTTTGTGCACGGCGGTAATCTGGATGATGGGGACAAGGCCGCGGCCGGTGCCGAGGAGTACCTCTACGGCAACGTCGCCACCTTTTTCGCGCGCCACGGGTTCATCGGCGTGAATGCCAACTACCGCCTGGTTCCCGACATTGTCTGGCCCCAGGGCGCGGAGGACATGCGCGAGATACTGGGATGGCTGCGCACGGAAAACGCGGAATCCTACGGTGGCGACCCCAACTCGATGTTTATGGTGGCCGTATCCGGAAGTGCCCGCCACCTTGCTTCCTACCTTTTCTACCGACTGTCGCAGATGATTTCATCGCGGACCAATCTGTTGGGCGCGGTGCTGATCTCACCCTGGCTGGGGACCGGGGACCAGGAGGCATTGGGGCGCTACTACAGCGACGGCCAGGAGCGCTTCTCGCCGTTGGGTCTGGTCGAGACCTTCGACCCGGCCGAGCCAAGGGTTCCGGTTCTGTTGTTGAGCGGTGAGTTTGATCCTGCGAATATCAGGGATTCGGCCGACGGCATGTACACGGGGCTATGCGAGAAGTACGGAACCTGCCCCGAGTTCGGGCAATTGAGAAACCATAGTGGTTTTTCCGCGATTGCGAGTTTTAACACTGCGGATGAAACGGTCAGCGGCGAGGTGCTAGAGTTCGTTCAGGGCATCTACCGGACCCGGGGCGGCGCCGAATAGTTTTCTTCCCACACCAGGGGGTGAATCCGATGAGTCTCAATTCAAGTTCAAAGGCCGGCAGGGCAGTTGCTGCAGGGGTGGCCGCGGCGTTATGCGTCGGATCGGCCGTGGCACACCACGGGTTCGCGTCCTACGTAGAGGAGGAGCACATCCTCACGGGAACAGTGGTCGATATGTACTTCGGATTTCCCCATCCCCATCTGCTCGTGGAAGTCGACGGCGAGCGGTGGGATGTCTGGCTTGCCGCCTTCGGGCGCGTGCGCTATTCGTGTTTTCATGAAGTCCTTGCCGAGGGCGATGTAATCACGGCGACCGGGCACCGTGTACCGGACATGAACCGCCTGGAGATGAAGGCGAAGAATGTCATGCTGGGCGAAGAACTCTACGATTTCTATCCGCCCTGGAACCCGCTGGGTGGGAACGCCAATCCGAAGCGAGAAGAACCCTGTCCGACATAAATTCAGGCGTGGCGCATTTGCTCAAGCGCCTCCCGCAGCGGCGTCAACGAGTCGCCGGTGCTGCGATGCGCCGGATTGCCGGCCTGAGCGTTGTGCCTGTGGCTACCGCGTTCGGGTTCCTCGCCGGTGTTCCCGCGGAGGCACAGACGGCGGATGAGCCGGATCTCAGTGGCGTGTGGTTGGCGACATCGCCACGAAGCGCCGGCGGCGCGAACCGGCCGAAACTCACCGCCAGGGCGCAGGCGGATCTCGACCCGTTCGATCCACTGGACGATCCGGTGATTCGTTGTGTCCCGCCCGGTTTCCCCCGGTCCGGACTCATTATCTATCCGTTCGAAATCGTGCAGAGCGATGACATGATTGTCTTTCTGTACGAGACGTTCGGAATGATCCGGCGCATCTACATGGACGGGCGCGAACTGCCGGACTATTTGCCACCCGCCATTTCAGGCTATTCCACGGGGCACTGGAACGGGGACGAGTTGGTCGTGGAGACGAGCCGAGTTGCGCCCGGACTACTGAGTGGTGGCGGCATACGCCAATACGGGGACGTATCGGTGGTTGAGCGTTACCGGCTGGTGGATGAAGGTCGTGGGCTCGAACTGGATGTGACGGTTTCGGCGCCCGAGACGTTTGTCGAGCCCTGGACTCGCAGCTTTAGCTGGGAAATGGATCCGGGCGGGATGATCTTCGAGTCGATCTGCGATCCCGAGGATAGTCGCTTCTGATGGCTCGGCGAATGCACCGCCTGACGGGATTTTTCGTCGCGTTCGTCGCGGCCGTGACGGTTTCCCACGCTCACCATTCCCTGCCGGCGCTCTTCGATACGTCCAAGACCGTCGAGGTCAGCGGCAGGGTAACCGCGTTCGAATTCGTCGCGCCCCACTCGTATATTCATCTGAGCGTGGTTGATGAAGCCGGCGTCGAGACAGCCTGGGAAATCGAGTCTTATCCGCCGGGCATGCTGGTTCGCAAGGGATTGACGCCGCAAACGCTTGAACCGGGGCAGGAGATTGCCGTCGTAGGCATCCCCTCGCGCGACGGCCGCCCACTGATGCGCCTTTTGACCATCACCATGCCCGACGGGGAACAACGGCGGATTCAGTAAACCGGGCACGATAATTCGGCGCCGCGGCGCCCATCCTGCCATCAGGCGTCGAGGCGCCAGGTAATGGGCCGGTCGGTTGCGGTGCTTACCCCTCCAGCGTGCAGTCGTATCGACCGACCTCCTCACCGCGCCGCCATTCCCAGGCGCCCTCCCATACGAAGGGATCCAGCAAGGTTGAGGGGTCCGTTATGGTCATGATGTATTCGAGCCGCTCGCCTTCATCGAGCGCACGAATCGATTCCTCGACAACGACGCCGGTACTTTGGGGCGCGCCCACCCGATCGAAGTAGGGCCAGTCGATACGCGTTGTAGTAACCATCAATGTGTCGCCTTCCCACCGCCCCACCGAATAGCCCAGCGGAGAGGCCTGCACGTCGGCGGGGTCGACGGTTGAGTCAAGGTGGATCCTGCGCACGAGATCGAATTCCTCAAATCGCAGTTCGACCGCATCGTCGCCCTGCACGAATTCCATGGGATAGGGATTGCCCATGATCACGGGCATGCCTGGCGGGATGCAGTCCAGGAGAGGATTGTCTTCAATGTCGTCCCAGGCGGCACTGGCGGCCGCCGCTTCCGGGGTCAGCCTGTAACCACCCCTGTCGGCCCCGAAGTACCAGACGCCGACGGCGCGGCTCCAGACCCGGAAGATGCCCTGACCTACGGCGGTCGCGGCCTTCTCCGGATCCACGCTCCAGGGATCGCCGCCGATCGTGGTTTCGGACCATCGGGCTTCCCGGGCACCGCCCAACAGTAGTTCGACACCGTCGGGCAGGAGCACGTTTTGGACCTGCAGGTAAGCATCGCGACGCGTGGACGGCGAGCCGGCGACGCGCACCCGTTGACCGACTTCCACCAGGTCACCGGTGAGGCCCCGCCTGCGCTGAGCGCTGACTGCATTGCTCTCGAGTTCCCAGACGGCCTCGGTACCGTTCTCGTCCGTCGTCGACAACCACAGAAGAACGTGCGGATTTGTCCAGGAAACGGCAACGACTTCACCCTCAAGTTCGAGCGTCACCGCCCGGTCGAACTCGGACATGGAGTGGTGTCCCCAAAGAGGCATCGTCAGGCTGAACGACGCGATCCCCACTGCCAGTCGGAGGATATCGGTATTCCTCATAGTCACTCTCCCTTGCAAGATATCCACGGTGCTGCGCGCCTTCACTGCGCTATTCGTCCGCACCGTGTTGTCCTTCAATTGGCCTCCAGGAAGATCGGATTCGAGTAGAACCAGAGGTCCGTCCAGGGGTCCTCGCCCCGCGTGTCCTCCTCCGGTTCAAGTTCGGTCGTATTCGTGCCCCGGACCCGGAGGTAGAAGCTGCCGGTTACGCCGTCGAGCCGTTCGGTCATGGTAAGTATCTCGCCATCGCGGGTCCAGTCGCTGGATTCGAAACGGCGCAACACCCGTGTGCTGGGATTGTTATCTTGATTTTCGTCAGCCACCGGGCCGGTCACGTCGCCGGCAATCAGGTCCACGCGATTCACCGACGGGCTATCCCCGTGGGGGTTCTCCGCGGCCGGGTCCCGCAAGCGGATCATGACGATGATGCTTGCGCCGGGCTCAAAGCGCAGCGAGCCGCCGATATCCGCCACGCGGCCATCGGCGGTGGCCGCGCTGACGTGGAGTTCGGTGATCAGGTCGCCCGTGGTAACGAGTATTCGGCCATTGCGGAGCGCGTCCAGGATATCGGGCCCGTCGTTACGGGCGTATACATAAGTCTTTGAGTATTCACCCGGCCAGAAATCCACGCCGCCGTCGCTCCAGTGGCGGTGGGAGTCCGAATTGGCGGTGATCCACCAGCGCCGGCCCTCGCCGAGCATGGAATCCCAGAATCCCCCGAGACGCGCCGTCATGGGATCGAAGCCGCCGCGCGTTCGAATGCCGCTGTACTGGCCCCGGGTACCGCGCTCGCGCATGGAACCATCGCGGTTGATGGAGATTGCCTGGTGGCCCGGAGCGCCCACCATCCCGATTGCCACGTCCGGTGCCGTGTCATTCCATCCGCGCAATTCTTCCGGCGTGTAGAGCCCGTAGGGGGACGCGCCCATCGCCGTTCTGGAGGGATGATTGACGATGACCAGAGGCTTCTCGGGCAACCCGTCCATGTATCGCAGAGCTTCCAGCATGCGCGCCTCGGTGTTGCTTTCGGGATCGGAAGGTCCGGCGTTGCGCCGATCGAATCGCGATTCGAATTCATGGAGCCGCTGCGCTTCGTCATGGGTATGGGGGAAAATCACGCTGCTGTGGTCGCCTCCTGGGGCGTTAAGTTCCAGGCCATAGAAGTGGATGAGTTCCGGCACCACTTCTCTTG
>JAKZVH010000328.1:0-2617 GCA_047516145.1 Gammaproteobacteria bacterium | reverse complement strand
GTACGGAGATTCGGCATGCGGAACTCCGGCAGCGCGAGGATGAACGTGGGCTTCGGTCCCCGCAGCACCGAACGCTTCAGCAACAGCGCGGTGCCGACGCCGCCGCCGACGCCGATCAGGTAAAGGCCGAAGAGCACGAGCCCCTGCAGGTTGGCAAACCCGACGATGCGAGCCGGCACGAACGCCGCGATCAACAAGGCATAGATGGGCAAGCGTGCGGAGCAGGTCATGAACGGCGTCGCCATGATGGTGGCGATGCGGTCGCGGCGGTTCGGTATCACCCGCGTTGCCATGATCGAAGGCACGGCACAGGCAAAACCCGAGATCAGCGGGATCACGGACTGGCCGGACAGCCCGACCGCACGCATGGCCCGATCCATCAGGAACGCGGTTCGCGCCAGGTAGCCCGTATCCTCCATGAGGATGATGAACAGGAAGAGAATCAGGATCTGTGGCAGGAAGATGATCACGCTGCCGACGCCCGCGATAACGCCATCGGCCAGGAAGCTCGCCACGGCGCCCGCGGGCAGCGCGCTGTGCACCCAGCCACCCAGGGCACCGGCCGCGCCATCGATCAAGTCCATCATCGGCGTTGCCCAGGCGAACACCGCCTGGAATACGGTCGCCATGAGCGCCAGAAACAAAACCGTCGCCGGATAGGGCCGGTTGATCCACTCCATGATACGGCGCTTGAGCCGCACTGGAGCGGCGGCCTTGGACTGCAACTGGGGCAAGACCTGGGCGATCCACCGATACCGCTCTCTCGATTCCACCGCCAGTGGCGGTTCCCCCCCGCACAGCGACTCGCGGTGCGCCGCAAGCTGTTGGTCCGCACCGCCACCGAGCGACTGTCTCAGGTGTTGAATCGAAACCGGGTCATCGTCGATCAGGGCTCGCTCGATATCCACCATCTGTAACGCGGACCCGCGCGCGCTCTCGCCGATGGTCCGGGCCGCGCGTCGCAGCGCCGGCCAGAAGGACGGCCGTTCCGCGGGCGCCTGGTCAACCGCCGCGGTGAGCCCGGCCCGCAATGCGGAAAAGCCCCGCCCCGTGGTGGCCACGACCTCGCATACCGGAACTCCGCCCAGTTTCGCTCCGAGCGCGTCGCAGTCGATCGCGATAAGCCGTTCCATCGCATCGTCCGCCATGGTAAGTGCCACCACCATGGGTCGCCCCAGTTCCGCCAGTTGTTGCAGGAGATAGAGTCCCTGGTACAGCCGGGTGGAGTCCACCACCGCCAGGATGACGTCCGGTCGGGGCGTGCCCGGCACGCGGCCCAGCAACACGTCGACCACGATGCGCTCGTCGGTTGATTCCGGGCTCAGCGAATAGATGCCCGGCAGATCGATAAGATCGAACCGGGTCGGCCCCAGCGTGAGCTTGCCGGTGCGCTTCTCGACGGTGACGCCCGGATAGTTCGCCGTGCGCTGGTTCAGGCCGGTGACGCGATTGAATAACGTACTTTTACCGGAGTTCGGGTTGCCCACGACCGCGATGGTGACCCTCCGCGAAAACGTAACGTTCCCCAGCGGGACGGCGATGGTCGCGGATTCAGCCATCAGTCATCCGAGCGGCCATTCGACTCGACCTTGAATCGCCGCGCGTCGGCGCGTCGCAGCGACAGCGCGCTGCCGTGGATGCGCAACTCCATTGGATCGCCGCCCAGGGATCCGCCCAGGCATTCAAGCTCAGCGCCCTCCACCAGCCCCAGGGTCATCAGCCGCTGCACGCTCGGCTCGACCGCGTCGACCGAATCGATGCGCGCGCGGTCACCCCGCTTGAGATCGGCAAGTGTCATCGAATCATTCCCGCCAAGACACGCGAATGATAATCATTCCTATCAACCAAACGCAAGCGTTTGTGGCGGAGCATCGGCGCGTCAGCGGAAATAAAGTCGGAGACCGATACGCGCTAGCGCGCGATTCGGGGCTCGAAGTCCAGCGTTTCCACCAGGAAGGACAGCAGATCGGCAGCTTCATCGATGCGCTTTGAGGTCGGTTTGCCGCTGCCGTGCCCGGCGCCGGTTTCCACCCGGATCAGGGCCGGTGGGTCGCCCTCATGCGCCGCCTGCAACGCCGCCGCAAACTTGAAGCTATGCCCCGGAACGACCCGATCGTCGGTGTCGGCGGTCGTCACCAGCGTCGCCGGATAGGTCGTTCCGGGCTGAAGATTGTGATACGGCGAGTAGGCACGCAGGGCCTCGAACTCATCGGGCACGTCCACGCTGCCGTACTCTTCGACCCAGTAACGGCCCGCCGTGAACCGGTGATAGCGCAGCATGTCCATCACCCCCACGGCCGGCAGGGCCGCGCCGAACAACTCCGGGCGCTGCGTCATCGCCGCGCCGACCAGCAAGCCGCCGTTGCTTCGACCCTCGATGGCCAGCTTCTCCGGCCGCGTATAACCGTTGTCGATCAACCACTCGCCAGCGGCGATGAAGTCATCGAATACGTTCTGCTTGAGCAACTTCTTGCCGGCTTCATGCCAGGACTCTCCGTACTCGCTGCCCCCGCGGAGGCTTGGCTGGGCGTACACACCGCCCATCTCCATCCACGCCAGATCGGCCGTCGAAAACGACGGCAGGACAGAAATGTTGAATCCGCCGTAACCGTAAAGC
>JAKZVH010000327.1:0-11758 GCA_047516145.1 Gammaproteobacteria bacterium | reverse complement strand
AGGCCGAAACCATTCCCATGAACGCGTGGATTCACGATCCCGTCATCGCCAGCGTCGGCGTCAGTCCCGACGGTAACCAACTGGTTGCGCTGACGCTGGCGGACGTCAACGCGCCGCCCCAGATCACGGTCTGGCAGACCGAGGATCTTTCGGTGCCGCCGAAGCGTTTCGCACCGGTTGACGTCAAGGCCATGGGCGTATTCTGGCTCAACGATGAGTATCTGTTGGTCTTTGGGCGGCAGAAATTCGATATTCGCGTTGGAGGGATCCAGGACAAGTGGTTTCGCACCAAGTTGTACGTAGTCGACGACGAAGGCGAGCGGTTCCGCGAACTCCTTGAAAACCAGGACGGAGGCAAGGGCTTGTTCGACGTTCTGCCGCGGCAGGAAGACAAGTTCCTGGTACGACACACCAACCGCGAGTTCGCTTCCGACATCTATGAGGTCGATCTCGGCACCTTCAACTCCCGACGCGTATACCGCGGCGCCAGTGGCGCGGGAATCTTTGCCGATCATGAAGGCGTTATCCGCGGCAGGCAGGAACTGGAAGGGGGCGGGGAAGCAACGCGAATAGAATTCTCCTACAAACATCCGGAAACCGGCGAGTGGGAACTGCATCATGAACTCGTTGCCGTCGAACGGGAGGGTATGCAGCCTGTTGCCTTCGACGAGGACGGACGCCGCGTATACATGGTGGACAACACCGGTCGCGAACGGTCGGTGATTCGCACCTACGACCTGGTCACACGCGAGTTGAGCGAGCCCATCTACGGGGGCGATGACATCGGAGCCGTCAGCGTCCTCCAGGCACGCAATCCGGACGACTATGGCAGGGTTATCGGGTACGCGGGCTACGGTGAGCGGGTGGAACGCGAATATACGGACCCCAAGTGGGCGTCTATTCAACAACGTCTCGACGAGGCGCTACCGGCCGATCAGCAGCATGTGGTAGTTTCCATGTCGGACGACCTGACGATCATGGTGGTGTCGTCATCGGGACCCAGGGAAGCCGGTGCGTATTATCTCCTGGTCAATGGCGAGCAACTGGTACCTCTTGGGCGCCGTTACCCATTCCTTGAGCCGGACAAGCTGGCCGATATGGAGTTCGTCACCTACGAGGCGCGGGACGGCCTGGAGATACCGGCCTTTTTGACCCGTCCTGCTGAAGGAAATGGGCCCTACCCGACGGTGGTGGTGCCCCACGGTGGACCGTGGGCTCGCGATTTCCTCGGCTGGAATCTCTGGGCGCAGTTCCTCGCCAACCGAGGTTATGCGGTGCTGCAGCCCCAGTACCGCGGTTCGGAGGGTTGGGGCCAGACACTCTGGCGCGCCGGCGATCGCGAGTGGGGCCAGAAGATGCAGGACGACAAGGACGACGGGGCGCGGTGGCTCGCCGAACAGGGCATCGCGGACCCGGATCGGATCGCTATCTTCGGTTATTCCTATGGCGGCTTTGCGGCCATGGCGGCCAGCGTGCGAACGAACTCGCCGTACCAATGTGCTATCTCGGGCGCCGGGCTCTCGGAGCTCAGGAGTTTCGATAAGGTTACCTTCGACAATCCGTTTCAACGCCAGTTTCAAAATCCAACTATCGACGGCATGTCGCCGCTCGACCATGTCGAGGACGCTGAAATTCCCATTTACGTCTTCCACGGAGAGCGGGATCAACGTGTACCTATCGTGCAGTCCGAGAAGTTCGTCCAGGCCCTGCAGAGGGCGGGCAAGGATGTGAAGTACCAGGAGATTGTCGATCTCTGGCACAGTAATCCCTGGTGGCCGCAGCACCACCTCGCGATGCTGTCATCCATCGAGGACTATCTGGCCCACGAATGCGGCCCGGGCGGGCTCTAGAATTTCGGATCGAAACTGCCGGGACTCTGGGATCGGTCAGAACGGCCACCACCAGCGGCGCTGTAACCGCCGCTCGCAGCCTTGCAACTGGCTGTCATAGGCGGTTGCTCGGGACGCGACGTTGGTCGCCGCGTCCAGCAACCAGGCCTTGTCGCCATACGTCTGGCGTGAGTAACCGCCGTGGCCCTCGTGGTAGGCAAGGTACAGGCGATAGGCGTCGGTCTTGGCGATCCGATTGCGTTGGTAACTCTGGTCGTTGTACCAGCCGACGAAGTCGATGGCATCGCCGAAGTGGTTGCGCTTGGCGCCCCGGCGGCCGGTATCCTGGGTGTAGTCGCTCCACGCTGCGTCGGTCGCCTGGGCAAAGCCGTACGCATCCGCGGTACGCGTCCACGGAATGAAGCCGAGGAGGCGCCGCCGCGGCGGACGCGCCCGGGCGCGGAAGCTTGATTCCTGGTAGGCGAACGCCATCAATACGCTCACCGGCACCTCCCACCGCTGCGACGCACGCCGGGCATCCCGATACCAGGAACGTTTCTCCACGAAGATATCGCAGACATCCGTGGGATTGGCGGGCGGCGTGGAGGCGCAGCCAGCGATCGCGATGCCAGCGACGACTACGAGCAAACGTCTGGTGGAGGTGGCTGAAGGTTTCACCGATTGGAAACTCTATAGGGGGCGCCGTTAACCGGTCAAGTCCCATTGCAATGCCGATACCCGCCGTGTAGCCTCGCACGTGTGGTTTCTACAGGGAGCGTGACGCCGTGAGATGCACCTCCATTTTGCTGATGCTTCTCCTCACTACACCCGCCATGGCGCAGCAGGGGCTGCTGGGGCTGTATGTTGGAGTTGGCGCCGGCAACTTCCAGTTCGATGAGGATCAGCGGGGACTGGCAGCCTCTCTGGCTTCGGTCAGCGAGTCACTTCCTGCGGGCGGACTCCGGATTTCCGGCATCAATGATTCCGCTCTCACGTGGAAGCTCTTCAGCGGCTGGCAGTTCACGGACTACATTGGAGTCGAAGTCGGCTACCGGCAGGCTCGCAATCTGGAAACCTCGTTTTCGGCGGCGGTGGCAGACCTGTCCGTTTCTGCCCGCATTGCAACCGATGTCGAGATCGGTACCGCCCGGGTCATGGGGTTTTTGCCGGTCAGATGGGTGTCGCTATTCGGGGGGGTCGGATACTTTCAGGCCGACGCCACTGCAAGCGAAAACATCGATCTCACCATCGCCGGTATCTCGGTCGGGGGACATGCCGTCACGCTGGGCGGGTCGCCGTCGTCGGAAAATGGGCCCACGGTCATTCTGGGCGCTCAGTGGGCGCTCCCCTCGGTGATCATTCGCGCCGATTACGAGTGGCTGGACATGGAGGCCGCCGATGCGTCCATGATCGGTATTGGAGCTTCCCTGCGCTTCTAGGGGGTCCACCACCAGACTTGACCCCTAGCCGAATCCCACAGGCGGGAAACGGCGGGAACGTTCGGCTTCTGGGTGAACGTTGGTGAACCTGACGGGCCGAACCATTTGCGACCGTAAATTGGGCTTGCAATCACGCATAAAGTGTTACTTATAATATATTGCTCAAGCTATTGATAAATAGAGGATCGAAACTGAAACGCGCACTTGCAATGATCGCGCTGAGCGGGCTATTGGTAACTTGCTCGTCGCCGCCTGTTCTCCTGGAGCAGATCCTGCTCACGGGCGAGTTGCGCGTCGCCACCCGAAACGGTCCCAGCACGTTCTACCATGGCGCGGACGAGCCGCGAGGCGTCGATTACGATCTGGCCAAGGGATTCGCGGAACGGTTGGGCGTGGATCTCGGGATCTACGAAGCCGACCAGTTTCAGTTGGTCCTGGGGGAGGTTGTCTCCGGGCGCGCTCACGTGGGAGCGGCCGGCCTTTCGGCGACCGAATCGCGTCGGGAAATCGTGGATTTCGGTCCTTCCTATCAGCGCGTACAACCCGTGGTGATCTATCGGCGGGGCGCACTCAAGCCGCAAGCGGTGGCCGATCTTGTTGGCGGGCGGCTGGAGGTACTCGGCGGATCCTCGTACGTGGGAGTTCTGAAGGACGCCGGAAGAAACGAACCGGGGCTGTCGTGGGTGGAAGTCGCCGACGTGGCGGTGGAGGAGCTGTTACGCCGTGTGGCGATGGGGCTGACCGACTTCACCGTCGTGGACTCGAACCTGTTCGACTTGCTCAAACACTGGAATCCCGGCGTGGCGATGGCGTTCAGCCTCGGCGAGGAATCCTCCGTGGCGTGGGCGCTGCGCAAGAGTTCGGACTCGTCGCTGCGCGACAGCGTCGCGGAATACTTTTTGGAACTTCAGGCTTCCGGCGAACTGGATCGAATCCTTGAACGATACTATTTTCATGTCGAGTCCGATTTCGACTATGTAAGCTCGCGGGCCTTCGTAAAACACTTTCAATCGCGCCTGCAACAGTACAAGGCATTCTTCCACGAGGCCGCGTCCGAGTGGGGCGTTGACTGGCGGCTGCTGGCGGCCATGGCCTACCAGGAATCCCATTGGAATCCCGAAGCCGTGTCGCCCACCGGCGTGCGCGGCATGATGATGTTGACCGAGAAAACGGCGCAGATGATGGGCGTGGAGGATCGAACGGACGCTCTGGAGAGCATTCTCGGGGGCGCCAGGTATTTCGTGGACGTGATGGCGAAGATTCCAGCACGAATAACCGACCCGGATCGAACGTGGTTTGCGCTGGCCGCCTACAATGTGGGCTTCGGTCATTTGGAGGATGCCCGGATCATTACCGAGATCCAGGGCGGGGATCCGGATTCCTGGTTTGAGGTGAGGGAGCGGTTGCCCCTGCTCAGCAAGGCGGACTGGTACGAGCGCGTGCCCCGCGGCTACGCCCGCGGGCTTGAGCCGGTTCGCTACGTGGCCAACGTGCGCCGCTACTACGAAATTCTCCAATGGAGGACCGCCGGGGACATGACCTCGGCCACGTCGGGAGGCGCGCCGTGATGCCGGCAAGAAGAGCCGAACCGGCGCCCCGATGCTCCTCATCGAATCGGCTGAAGTCCAGAGCGGCCGGTTCGTGGAGCTTGATCCTGCCGATGGCTCGATCGTACGCCGCCTGCGGGAAACACCCGACGACAGTCAGTCGCCGGATGCGAGCGTTGCGGTCGCCCTCACGCTCGGTGACGGACGTCCCAACCTGAGCGGCATGTGGCTTGGCGGGCTTGGACGCACGCCCAATCCGCCGCCCCCGTTCAACGAAGCAGGCGCGTCGCGGCAAGCCGGTTTCGACGCCCTTGACGACCCGGCGTTCGCCGAATGTGCCGACCACGGGCTCGTGCGTCAGGCGATGTCCGGCCATCCGTTGCGCATCGCCCAGAACGACGATCACGTGGTGCTCGAATACGAGCAGGGCGCGGCGACGCGGATCATTCAACTGGACGGGCGCGGCCCCGATTCGGGCGAACACACGGACTTCGGTCATCACGTGGCCCGCTACGAGGGCGATGCGCTGGTAATCGAAACGAGCCAGCTCCCCGGCCGATTGACGGGGACCCGCGGTAACTCGTTGAGCGACAGCAGTTCAGTTGTTGAGACCTACCGGCGCGCGGATACGCCGGAACTCGGAGCCGTGCTGGAATTGATTCTGGTGGTCCGCGACCCGGAATATCTGACGGGTCCGTGGCAGATGACGTGGCGAAAGAACTACGCTGCCACCGACTACGAGTTCATCGAAGTGGAGTGCGTCCTGCCTCTACCGGCCGCCGGCTGACGTTGCCGCCTCCGAAGACATGAGTGAATTCCTGATTGCGCTTTTCTCAATACAGGTGCAGGACGCCAAGAATGCTAGCGACGAAGCGTGGTTTCCAGGATAACGGAAGAAGTCGTCCGGGCTATCCCGTCCAGAGAAGCGATGGTGTCCAACAATCGATTCAGCTCGACGGTGGATTCGGCTGCCAGGATGGCAATCATGTCGTATTCGCCGCTGACGGCGTACATTGCCGTCACCTGGGTGAACTTCCGCAACCGCGCGTGAGCGATGCCCGTGAGCGCCTGGTCAACTTTTATCAGCACGTGGGCCTTTAACAGTCTGCTTTCGTAGTCGCTTCCAAGATCTACCGTAAATCGTTCGATTACCCCGCCCCGAATCAGCCGATCGATGCGCGATTGCACAGTTGATCGCGTCACCCCGAGTCGTCTCGCGATCCCGGATGTGGGCATCCGGGAGTTTTCGCACAATACGGCGACGAGTTTTCGGTCGAGATTGTCCATTTCGCTGACTGATACTATCAAAATTACAAAAAAGGCTGAAAATTTGTGAAATCTATCCCTTAAATTCGACAACACTTGCGCCTATGATTTTGAGCTACTCACAACGTGAGAGGCTGGTCATGTACAGGGTTGCGGTAATCGGCGCCGGGCAAATAGGAGATTTGATAGTCACTCTGTTGGTAGGGTCAGGTGACTACGAGGTGGCGCTGTTTGACGCAAGTGTTACGCAACTCGCAAAGATTCGAGAGCACTCCAAACTCTTCAAGGCGCATCTGGATGTCGCGGATACCCAGGCTCTTCAAGCGGCAATTGACGAGCACGATGTAGTCGTTAACGCTGCGCCCTATCACCTTACCGAATCAATTGCCAAAGCAGCCGCTGCCGGATGCGCACACTACATCGATCTCACCGAAGACGTGGCAAGTACGCAAACCGTCATGATGCTGGCGAGCAAGGGAAAATCAACGTTTATTCCCCAGTGCGGCCTGGCGCCGGGGATCGTATCCATACTTGCCGCCGATATCGTGCGAGAGTTTGACGAGTTGGATACCGTCAAGCTGAAGGTCGGCGCACTCCCGCGATATCCATCGAATACCCTTTCCTATAATTTGACATGGAGTCCCGAGGGCGTCGTCAACGAGTACTGCAATCCGTGCACGGTCATATTCGATGGCAAGCGTATGGAGGCTCCGCCGTTGGAGCAACGGGAACTCTTGTTGATTGACGGCGTCCAGTATGAATCTTTCAATACCTCGGGCGGCCTGGGAAGCCTGGCCACGACCTGGGACGGCAAGGTCCGCAATCTAAGTTATCAATCCATTCGATATCCCGGCCATGCCGCAATCATGCGTACGTTGTTGCGCGATCTGGGTCTTTGCAATCGGCGCGAGTTGCTCCTGGACATATTCGCGCATTCGCTGCCAGCAACAAATCAGGATGTCGTGATCATCTTCATTTCCGTTTCCGGAATGCGCGATGGTCGATTGGAGCAGGTCACCTACATAAACCGGCTGTATGGCCGAGAAATCGCCGGTCGCGAATATACCGCCATTCAGCTGTGCACCGCGTCGAGCGCATGCGCGGTTCTCGATCTGCTGGCGTCCGGACACATCGAGAAGCCTGGTCTCGTGCGACAGGAAGACATTGAACTCGCCGACATTCTGAATAACCGCTTTGGACGTGTATTCAAGACAAACCACAAGTCCACCGAACAACTGACCAACGTGGCGTGAAATGTGTAACGAAGTAAAAAGCCTCGTGTCGACTCGTTATGCTCGCCCCGGGATGGGTTCCCGGGAGCGGGTGAAGGAGATTTTTCGCGCGCTTGATATCCCTGAAACGATCCTGGCCACCGGGAGCAATGGTGTTCTATCTCCTGTTGACGGCGAGGTGACCGCTACGTTGGCGTACTGTGCCAACGAGCAACAATCCACAAGAATCGAAGAGTCAACCTGCGCGTTTGATGAATGGCGCAATGTGCCGGCACCGCGCCGTGGCGAAATCGTTCGAGCCTTCGGCGATGTGCTTCGACACCATAAGACCGCGCTTGCGGCATTGGTGACTGTGGAGTCTGGAAAAATCCACACCGAAGCGCTCGGCGAAGTACAGGAGATGATAGACGTCTGCGACTTTGCCGTTGGCCTCTCGCGACAGTTGTATGGCTTGACCATGGGGTCCGAGCGGCGGGGACACAAATTGGTGGAATACTGGCACCCCGCTGGCGTTGTCGGCGTAGTCACCGCATTCAATTTCCCGGTTGCCGTCTGGTCCTGGAATCTCGCCATTGCGCTGGTGTGCGGAAATGCGGTGATCTGGAAGCCTTCAGAGAAAACACCCCTTACGGCGATCGCTTGCGATGCGCTCCTGCGAAGAGTCTTTGCAAAGCATGGCGATGTACCCAGACATCTTCACCAGTTGCTGATCGGTGGTGCCGAGGTGGGGCAACAACTCGTCGCGGATTCCAGAGTATCCGTCGTCAGTGCCACGGGAAGCACGGCGATGGGCCGAAGGGTCGCGCCTATCGTGGCGAAGCGATTCGGTCGCTGCATCCTCGAACTCGGAGGCAATAACGCGATGATTGTGACGCCTTCGGCCAATCTGGAGATGGCGGCCGAGGCTATCGTGTTTGCGGCGGTTGGTACCGCCGGTCAGCGTTGTACATCCTTGCGGCGCGTGATCGCGCACGAGACGATCTTCAGGGATTTAATGGATCGAATCGTCCATGACTACAAGAAAATCAAGGTTGGCGATCCATTCGACGATCGCACACACGTTGGCCCGGTGGTCGATCGGAATGCATGCGACGCACTGCAGCAAGCTCTGGCTGATCTGAAATCGCTCGGGTACACCGTTGTAGGTGGATCGCGCGAAACAAGTGTCGGTGGTGAAACTGCGTACTACGTGCGACCCGCGGTTGCGCGTGTGGACAACGACTACGATGGTTTGCAAGAAGAGCTATTTGCGCCCTTGCTCTACGCAATGAGTTACCGTCATTTCGATGAAGCCATTCGGCTCCAGAACAATGTGCCGCAAGGATTGTCTTCCAGCATCTTTACCAACGACATCAGGGAGTCCGAAACATTTTTGTCTGCCTCCGGTAGCGACTGTGGCATCGCCAACGTGAATACCGGACCCAGCGGGGCTGAGATCGGTGGCGCCTTTGGCGGCGAGAAGGAGACCGGCGGTGGCCGCGAGTCGGGTTCGGATGCGTGGAAAGCATACATGCGGCGAATAACCGCGACCATTAACTATTCGGATTCATTGCCACTCGCTCAGGATGTTTCTTTTCACGTTGGTGGCGATAGGGACTAGGTCATGAAACACAAGTTCAATCCTACCGAAAGAGCGAAAGCGTTTCTTGACCACGTCGAAAATGGGAGCCATAAGCGAGAGATTGTCAAGGGTATTCAAAAATTCATTGACAAGAACGTTCCCGGGATTGCGGGAGATATTGCGCGTGGCGATCCGCGGGCGCCCTCTCGATGACGATCCGAGCGATATTCGCGCTAGGTACTCAACGCAGCGGAGACTCGTTCCGGAGTCAGCGGCAGATCCCGGATGCGTGCCCCCGATGCATCGGCTACCGCGTTGGCGATGGCGGCGGAAGTCGGACCTTGCGCCGCTTCGCCGGCCCCGGTCGGCGGCAGTTCCGGCCGGTTGACGAGCGATACTTCCACCTCCGGGATATCCTGGAAGCGCAGAATCGGGTAGGTATTCCAGTCGACACTTTCGATGCCGGATGCCGAGAATCGGACTGATTCCTTTAGTGTCCAGCTCGCGGCCTGGATGATGCCGCCCTCGATCTGATTGCGGACTCCGTCCGGGTTGATGACCTGCCCGACGTCGACCGCCGCGAAGGCGCGCAGCAGTCGCACGGCGCCGGAGCGTTGGTTGACCGACACGTCCACCCCGACGGCGAAATACGCGGAGGTGTTCTTGTAACGGGCGAAAGCAACGCCACGGCCTGCCGCGTCGGCCGTGTCGGATTCGACGTCACTGCCTGCCAGCTCCCGAACCGCTTCGAGCACGGCCCGTGCGCGTGGATCCTCGAGATGCTGAATGCGGAAGTCCACCGGGTCGACGCCGGCCTCGGCCGCCAGTTCGCCCATGAACGATTCGATGGCGAACACGTTGGCGTGGGCGCCGAGTCCGCGAAGCGCCGAGACCCGCAACGGGTGTTCGGTGATGAAGTGCCGCGTGACCCGCTGCTCGGGAAATGCGTACAGCGCCACGGCATTTCGATCGCCGCCGCTATGGGGTTGGTGCACGTTGTAGCGTGCGGAGTCGGGTAGAGGACTTGATTTTTCGTATGCAGCCATCAAATTGGCGGCACTTGTGCCCCCCGCGGGGCGCGTGGAGTGCGTGCAACTCCAATGATGATAGTCCCAGCGAGCGATACGATTGGCGGTGTCCAGGCTGGCCGCGATCCGAACGCTGGTTGCCGAGCCGTAGGGTTCGCGGCGGAATTCGTCCTGGCGCGACCACAGCAGGCGGACCGGCCGGCCTTCGAGCGCCATGGCGATCATTGCGGCGTCCAGGCCGGCATCGTCCGCGCCGTTCTGTCCGTAGCAACCCGCGCCCTCGACGTGAATACAGCGAACTTGCGATTCGGGCAGGTCAAGTGCCGTGGCGATCGCGCCCCGCAGCTCGAAGGCGCCCTGAGTGTGACTCCAGACGGTCAAACGCGCGCCGTCCCACTGCGCGACGGCGGCCGAGGGGGCCATGGAGGCGTGGGAGATGTAGGGGCGCGAGTAGTCTGCAGTGAATTGGCGGTGCCCATTCGAATTTGCTGCACTGCCGGGTGCCGCGTGGTTAAAGATGACTTCGGGATCGAATCCCTGCAATTCACGCAACAGCCCCGGCAACCGGTTTTCTTCGGGCAGATCCCGAAGCTGCTCCCAGGTGGCATTGGCGCGTAGCGTATCGGCGGCCGCGACCGCCTGTTCCTCCCGCTCGGCCACCACGGCCAGGAACGATCCATCCCGTACCACGGCGACCACGCCATCCATTCCACTGACCGCTTCCGATTCCACTGCGGTCAGACGGGCGCTGTCCATCTCGGGCCGAACGACCCGGGCGTGCAGCATGCCCGGCAGGCGCAGATCGTGCACGTAGGCCGGCTCGCCGAAGAACTTGGCGGGCAGGTCGATTCGCTCCTGGGGGGTTCCGACGATTCGGTGCTGATCGGGGCGTTTCGGGGCAACGGATGCCGTGGCTCGGGTGTCGAACGCTGCGTCGGACAACAGTTCCCGGTAACTCAGCTCGGCGTCGCGCCCGTCGGCGAGCACCTGGCCGTCGTTCACGCTCAGCCGTTCGGCGGGGATGTTGAGCCTGCCGGCGGCATTCTGCAGCAGGAGTTGGCGAGCTTCCGCGCTGGCCATACGGATCGCCGCTCCACTTCGTTCGATCGATACGCTGCCCGTCGTACGCCCCTCACTCGGGGACCGGGCGGTATCCACTGCCTCGATGCGTATACGTTCGAATGCGACGTCCAACTCTTCCGCCGCGATCTGTGCCAGCGCCGTGCGGATGCCCTGCCCAAGTTCCGCCTTGCCTGTCCAGATCGATACCGTTCCGTCGGCGTTGATCCTCAGCCACGTGTCGAGATTCGGGTTGACCTCGAGACTCCGGGGCAATGCGCCCTGGGACAACGCGAGCCGCGGTACGGACACGCAAATCGCCAGAGCGCTGACGCTCCGCAGGAAAACTCTCCGCGTGACCTCGATGCCTGCGCTCATGCCGATGCTTCCGCGGCGCGGCGCACCGCGCGGAGAATTCTCGTGTGCGTTCCGCAACGGCACAGATTGCCGTCGAGTGCCTGGCGAATCTGCTGCTCCGTGGGATTCGGATTGCGCTCCAGGAGAGCCGCCGCCGACATGATCATGCCGCTGGAACAATAGCCGCATTGGGCTGCCTGCTCGGCGATGAATGCCGCCTGTACCGGATGAGGCGCATCGCGGTCGCCGAGGCCTTCCACGGTCGTGATCTCGGCTTCGGCCACGGCCGAGAGCGGCGTGACGCACGACCGAATCGGCGTGCCATCGGCCAGCACGGTGCAGGCGCCACATTGTGCCAGCCCGCATCCGAAGCGGGGGCCGTTCAGACGGAGGTCGTTGCGCAGCGCATACAGAAGCGGGGTGGAAGCGTCGGCGTCCAC
>JAKZVH010000326.1:0-3068 GCA_047516145.1 Gammaproteobacteria bacterium | reverse complement strand
CGATTTTACCGGGGCGTTCAATTCCTTTGCCGTGCATACCAAATTGCAGCGGGCCGATGAACTCGCGCGCCGTTACCGAATCTCCAGCGTGCCCACCGTGATCGTCAACGGAAAGTATTCCACTTCGGCTGCCACGGCCGGCGACTACCAGACGCTGATAGAGCTCATCGACGAGCTGGTTGCCTCGGAGAGCGCCGGCGAATAGCCCGAATTTCTACCCGACGCGCGATCCCGGGCGCGCCCCCACGCGCACGGTCGCTCAGAGTTCGGCCAGGCGGTTCGCCGCCTCGGCCAGCGTGTCGGACTCCTTGGCGAAGCAGAACCGGATATAGCGCATGTTCGGAGCGTCGTCGTAGAACACCGACACGGGAATCACGGCCACTCCGTAGTCCGTGGTCAGCCAGCGGGCGACATCCACATCCGCGGCGTCGGAAATGGCGCTGTAGTCGGCTAGCTGGAAGTAGGTACCGGCGGAGGGCGTGAGCCGGAACTGGGAGCGCTCCATCAACCGCAGGAAGAGATCCCGCTTCTCCTGGTAGAAATCCGACAGGCCCAGGTAGTGCTCCGGCCGCGCGGTGAGGTAGTCGGCCAGGGCGTACTGCAAGGGGGTGGTCGTGGTAAAGGTATTGAACTGGTGGACGCGGCGGAACTCCTCTGTCAGCGCGGGCGGCGCGACGCAGTAGCCCACCTTCCAGCCGGTGGCGTGATAGGTCTTTCCGAATGAAAAGACGGCAAAGCTGCGCGGCGCGAGCCGTTCGTTTGCCAGCACGCTGGCGTGCCGCCGCCCGTCGAAGACGATGTGTTCGTAGACTTCATCGCTCAGCACGTAGGCGTCGTAAGGCTCCAGCAGTTCCGCCAACCGTTCGAGGTCGTCCCGACCGAGCAGCGTACCGGTGGGGTTGTGGGGGGTGTTGATCACCACCAGCCGCGTCCGCCGGTTGAGGGCCAGCCGCAGCCGCTCCCAGTCCGGCGCGAAGGCCGGCGCGGACAACGGGATGTGGATCGGAACGCCTCCGGCAAGCCGGATGGCCGGGTCGTACGAATCGTAGGCGGGATCGAAGACGATGACTTCCTCACCGGCCCTGACGACCGCGTGGATGGCGCAAAACAAGGCTTCGGTGCCGCCGCTGGTCACGGTGATTTCGGTGACCGGATCGGGACGGGCTCCGTAGAGCCTGGCCACCTTGCCGGCGGTCGCTTCACGCAGCGTTTCGACCCCGGCCATGGGCGGGTACTGGTTACGGCCCTCCGCCATGTGATGGCTGACGAGGTCCAGCAGTTCCCCGGGAGGTTGAAAATCCGGAAACCCCTGGGACAGGTTGATGGCGCCGCAGTCCTCGGCAAGCTTGGACATGACCGTAAAGATGGTCGTCCCCACGCCGGGGAGTTTCGTCTCGGGAACCGGTATCGCAGTCAAGCGCCATTCCTCAGTTCGATTCGAATATCCGTCCTCGGCATCGCGTGGATGGCGTGCGCACTCCGTACCTAGTCGCGAGTCGCCACCCGGTAGAGATAGGCCACCAGGCCCGCAATGACGAGAAGCCCCACGATGGCGGGCAGTTCCACCGCCAGCGCGATCACGTCCGGATTACCGCTCATGACAATGGGAATGGCCATGAATATGCCGATCAGCGCCTCCCCGGTGATCAAGCCGGAAGCCACCAGGATGCCGTTGCGGGCTCGACCGGCCATATCGCCTCCCTGTTGGCGGTTGTACCGCTGGGCAAAATGCGCGACCAGCCCGCCCACCAGAATGGACGTGGACAATTGCAATGGAAGGTAAATGCCAACGGCCACCGCGAGTACCGGGGCGCGCCAGGTGGACCCCCGCGCCTTGAGAACCTCGTCTGCCGCGATGATGATCGCGCCGATGAGCACCCCGATGGCGACCATGGTCCATGGGAGCCCGGCGCCGAAGACACCTTCCGCCACGGACGCCATCAGCGTCGCCTGGGGTGCCAGCAAGGCATTGGGCTGTTCGGGAGTCGGCGCGCCGAGCCCGTATGCCTGGAGCAGCAAATTCAGTATGGGCGCCATGACCAGGACCGCGGAGATCACGCCCACTGCCTGCATCACTTGTTGCCGCCACGGGGTCGCCCCGACGATATAGCCGGTTTTCAGGTCCTGCAGGTTGTCCCCGGCGATGGCCGCCGCGGAACACACCACGGCGCCCACCATGATCGCCGCGGCGGGCCCGCTGACGGCGTCCGGGCCCATCATCCAGACCAGCAGCAGGGACGTGAACAGAATGGTGGCGATGGTGATTCCGGAAATCGGGTTATTCGACGAACCGACGAGCCCCGCCATGTAGGCGGCCACCGAGGAGAACAGAAATCCCGTGACTACCATGATCACGGTCATGGCCAATGCCACGCCCAGCGTACCGACGATGGTCTGGTAGATCAGGAAGATCGGAATGACGAAAGCGACCACGCCCCATATCACGAACTTCATGGGCGTATCGTGCTGGGTGTGATCGTAGCCGGCGTCGGTTTGGTGGCTCCGCGACTGGAGTCCGCTGCGGATGCCCGAGAGCAGCGAGCCGCGCATGGATACGAGCGCCCAGATGCCGCCGATGAGCATCGCGCCGACGCCCAGATAACGGATCTTGGAGGTCCAGATGGCGAAAGCCAGATCCGCTGCTCCCGTCCCTGCGGCGAATTCCGCCGCCAGCGCCGGGTCCGTGTCGAGGTAGAGGCCCGAATAGATGGGTATCGCCAGGTACCAGGAGATCGCTCCCCCGAGAAACACCAGCACGGCGATGTTGAGTCCGACGATGAAGCCGACGCTGATCAGCGCCGGCGAAAGGTTCATGCCGACATAAGCGATGGTGCTCGACCCCACGTAGCCGGCGGTCTGAATGGCCCCCGCCCAGAGCCGCAGGCCGGTTTCGGCCAGCTTGGTGAGGGCGCCCAGGATCGCCGCAATGGCAAGCAGTTTCGCGCCCTGGCCCGGCGCGGCGCCGACCTTGAGCACCTCCGCGGTGGCCGTGCCCTCGGGATAGGCCAGTTGCTCCTCGACGATCAGCGAGCGGCGCAGAGGGATCGTGAACAGCACACCCAACAGGC
>JAKZVH010000325.1:0-3012 GCA_047516145.1 Gammaproteobacteria bacterium | reverse complement strand
GGTTAGCACTCTCACCCAGAGAGTGCTAGGTACTTAAGCTACACTGCCCGAGTATTCAAGTGGCATCATCGCCGAAAAGTGGAGAATCTCAGTTTGAGATGGGGCTGGCGACTTTGACCGGGCCCTCTGCTGGAGCAGACTTACGCGCTTAAATGGATCACGCAGTGACACCATTTAAGCGCGATCTGCTGTAGAGGACGCGGTACACATCGTAGACCGGACCCGCCGCTTCGCGGTGGCCGACTCCGACAGCGACCAGGTGATTGAGCCAGCCGTACTTGTACAAGGTCGCTTCGAAATAGGTGACGAACCTCAAATAATACTCCGATTCATCGACCGGTTCGCCCCGCGCGTGCCGGGCGAGTACATCCGGCGCGCCATCCATGGCGCCGCGATAGCGCATGCCGATGGTGTGGCCGTCATCAGTCCGGAGTGAGAGACGGCCGTTCATCACCACGGACCCGTTCCCGCGCCCGGTCATCCAGTCGCTGCCGCCCGGCATCACCGCACCCTGCAGGCCCGGTCCCTCGAAATGCCCGCCACCGATGGTGGCGAACCGCCGCTCGCCTCTCGGTGTCGCTCCCACCTCCCGAAGCGTCACGTCTTCCAAGGTCAACTTCATCAACAGTTCGGCTTCTATGTCGGACATGAAATGTTCTCGGAAATATTTTTTTGAGGAATGTTTTCGCTGGGCGGCAAAGGCAGCCGCTACAGCACCTGGAAGACGTTGTAGATCGGAACGCTGTGGCCGTCCTTCATAACGCGCTGACCGCGGCCGACGGTAACGATCCGGTTGAGCCAGTCGTACTTATCGGACGCCGTTTCGAACAGCGGCGTGATGCGGTGATAAAACTCGGTCGGCTCAGTGGGTTCGCCACGTTCCTGCCGGTCCAGCACATCCTGGGTGGCGTGCCGGACACCGGTGTAGGTCATGATGACGAGTTCGGAATCGTCCGTCTCCAGCAGCATCCGGCAGTGAGGGTTGAACGTCCCGTCCCGTCGCACGAGCAACCAGTCGTCGCTGCCCGGCAGGACGCGTCCCCGCAGCTTCGGTCCCTCGAATTGGCCGTTGACGGCGTCATTGCGGCGCCAGCCGTACGGCGTTTCTCCGATCTTGTCGGAGTAGTCAATGCCGACCTGGATCGTCAGAAGCGGTTCAAAACGGACGGTCATGGAAGTCTCCCGCAAAGGCGGCTAAAAGGCGGCGGGAAGACCGCCGACAACAACCGGCAGAGAAGAACGCTCGTCTCTGCCGTCGCGTGGAATTGACACATCTTCCTATGGACAGGATGCCGCCGCAACCCGGTCGGGTCCACTTGCCTGGAGATGGGATCACGCCTTAGTCTCGGGCCGAGATGCGGCCTGATGAAACCCGCATAGGGAGCCGGAAGAGCCATGAAAGCAGGCCTATTCATCCTCAACCACTTCAAGGAAGACGTCGACCCGACGGTCGTGCTCGAAAACCTCATCGAGCAGGTACGCGTCGCGCGCGACAGCGGGTTTGCGTCGCTCTGGACCGGCGAGCACCGGCTCACCGGGCCGCTGCAGTTCATTTCCCCACACCAGCTCCTACCGCGCCTGATCACCGAGGCCGGCGACATGACCATCGGCCCCAACGTCATCGTGCTGCCGCTCAGGCACCCCGCCGACGTTGCCGAGGAGGCGGTGACAATGGACCTTCTCACGGGCGGCCGGTACGTGTTGTGCGTGAGCCTCGGTTATCGCGAAGAAGAGTTCGACACACTTGGCATTCCTTTCAAGGAACGGGCCTCGCGGCTCAGTGAAGGCGTGGAACTCCTCCGGAAACTGATGACCCAGGACCTGGTCACGCATCATGGCAAGCACTACACAGTGGACGGACTGGGTGTCGGCCTCAGGCCGCTGCAGACGCCGCACCCACCAATCTGGGTTGCTGCGCACGTGGACGCAGCGGTGCGCCGCGCCGCCCGCATCGGCGATTCCTGGATGCCGCCCTTCAACGCTTCATTCGAATTATTGGAGCGCCAGATGCCGTTGTACCGGTCCGAACTGTCAGCGGCAGGCAAGCCGTTACCGAGCGAGCTTCCCCTGACGCGCGAATGTCACATCGGTGCAACCAATGCCGAGGCGCTCGAGGAGGCAAAGGGGCCGCTGGGCTACAAGTACGAATCCTATGGGTGGTGGGGCCTGAAGGACACCGGGGCCGGTTCGATTTTCGAGCAGCTCGTGCGCGAGAGCTTCTTCATCGGGGATCCGGAATCCGTGAAGGACCAGATCCTGCGCTACAAGGAGGAGCTCGGTTTCAACCACATGGTCTGCCGCGTCCAGTGGCCGGGCATGGAGCAGGACAAGGTCCTGAACACCATTCGCCAGCTCGGCAAGATCACGTCGGAAATCGCCTGAGACGCGTGCCGGCTTGCCCGTGCCCACCCGGAGCGGACCTCACCGCGCGGCTTGTCAGAGATGCGAGTCAAACCAGTCGACGGATTCCTTCATCGCGAGATCGAACGGCGCTCCGGAATAGAAATCAAAGTGGCCGCAATCGGGAATCGTCACGAGCTTCTTCGGTTCGCCGGCCTTCTCGTAAAGAATTCGGCTCTCCTCGGGGGGGCAAACACCGTCGTTCTCGGTTGCGACGAACAGCACGGGACGCGGTGCAATCTTGTCCACGACCCACTCGGGATGAAATGCCAAGGTCTCGTCGATGAATTCGAGAGGAATGAGGCCGGGTTCAACCCCTTCCTTCTCGCGGGCAGCATCCAGTATCGCGCTCTCCGATGCACTCATATGGAGGATGGTCGGTATCGGATCGCGTTCCGAATTGCCGGTTTGAACCCGGTTGAGCCGGTCTTTATCGGCGCGGGCGTGCAGCGCGGCGACTTCCTCGGCCGAGCGCACACTTTCCATCCAGCGCCGCCCATTGCCGAGCGTAATCATGTTGGCGACGCAGCGGACGCGTGGGTCGACTGCGGCAAGCCACGTGGCGGTGGCGCCCCCGTAACTCCAGCCGAGAACCCCGATGCGATCCGCGTC
>JAKZVH010000324.1:0-22800 GCA_047516145.1 Gammaproteobacteria bacterium | reverse complement strand
ACGCACCGATCGACGCCACCAACCCAGCGCCCGCGTTCACGCCGCGGCTCGATGCCGGTTCGGCGCCGGTACCGCCGCCCGTCGTTGAGCAGCGTCCGTACGAAGTTGCGGCGCCGCACGGGGCCGCGCGACAGGACGAATACTATTGGTTGCGCGACGATGAACGCGCAGACTCCGACATGCTGGCGTACCTTGAGGCCGAGAATGACTATGCCGATGCGGTCATGGCGCCGCTGGCCGCTTCCGAAGCCGCCCTGTACGAGGAACTGGTCGGGCGAATCAAGCAGGACGACAGCTCCGTACCTTACAAGTACAAGGATTACTGGTACTACACGCGCTTCGAAGTCGGTCAGGAGTACCCGATCCACGTCCGCCGCAAATACACCATGGACGCGCCGGAAGAGATCATGCTCGATGTCAACCAACTGGCCGACGGACACGACTTCTATCAAATCGGCAACTGGGAGATCAGCCCGGATCAAACCCTCCTGGCCTATGTTGAAGACACGGTCGGGCGCCGGCAGTTCACATTGAGAGTCAAGGATCTCGGGAGCCATGAAACGCTGTCGGTTCAAATTCCCGGGGTTTCGACGAGTCTTGCCTGGGCCGCCGACAACAGGACGCTGTTTTACGTTGTGAACGACGCGGACACGCTCCTGACGCGATGGGTCAAATCGCACACGCTCGGCAGCGAGGGCGGCAGCGACCCGGTCGTCTACGAGGAACTGGATGACAGTTTCTATATGGGCTTGAGCGCGACGCGTTCGGAGAAGTACATCTGCATCGGTCTCGGCAGCACCGTATCCAACGAGTTGCGCTGCACCGAGGCCGCGGCGCCTGGCGAGTTCAGAATACTCGCGCCGCGCGAACGTGACTTCGAGTACTCGGCGGACCACCTCGGCTCTCGTTGGGTGATCCGCACCAACTGGAATGCCCAAAATTTCAAATTGATGGAAGCCGGCGAAGGCGCCTGGGGAGACCGTTCCGAGTGGCGCGACCTCATCGCCCATGACGCCGGCGTATATATCGGAGACTTCGAGCTATTCGATGACTTCATGGCAGTCGGTGAACGTTCGGGCGGGCTCACTCGCATTCGTATCGTCGACCGGGACGGCCAAACCCACTACGTCGACGCCGATGAGACGGCTTATGCCATGGCCTTGTCGGTCAATGCCGAACCCGACTCCGATCAGCTTCGGTACACCTATACATCGATGACGACGCCGGCCAGTACCTATGAATTGAATGTCCGGACCGGCGAACGCGCGCTCTTGAAGGAACAGCCCGTGCTCGGGGGCTTCGACAGGAATAACTACGTGACCGAGAGACTTTGGGCCACGGCGCGCGATGGCGCCCCGATTCCGGTCAGCGTGCTCTACCGCAAGGGCTTCGAGCGAGACGGCACCGCCGCGCTCTTGCAGTACGGTTACGGTTCCTACGGCATCAGCAACGACCCGCGGTTCAGCAGCAACGTGTTGAGCCTCGTCGACCGCGGCATGGTCCATGCACTGGCGCACACCCGCGGCGGCCAGGAAATGGGCCGGTCCTGGTATGACGACGGCAAGCTCCTGAACAAGGTCAACACGTTTACCGACTTCATCGACGTGACCGACTTCCTGGTCGAACAAGGCTACGCGGCCCCTGATCGGGTGGCGGCGATGGGCGGCAGCGCAGGCGGTTTGCTCGTTGGGGCCGTGGCCAATATGGCGCCGGAAAAATACCGCGCGATCGTATCGCTGGTCCCCTTCGTGGACGTCGTCACGACGATGCTCGACGCGAGCATTCCGTTGACGACCAATGAATACGACGAGTGGGGCAACCCCCAGGACAAGGCCTACTACGATTACATGCTCTCGTACTCACCCTATGATCGACTCGAGGCGAAAGACTATCCCGCCATGTTTGTGGGCACGGGCCTGTGGGACTCGCAAGTTCAGTACTGGGAGCCGAGCAAGTATGTCGCGCGCCTGCGCGCGCGCAAGACGGATGACAACCTGGTGGTCTACCGGGTGCAGATGGAAGCCGGGCACGGCGGCCAGTCCGGCCGATTTCAGCGCTACCGCGAAACGGCCGAGCGGTATGCCTTCGTGCTGAACCAGTTGGGCGTGGGCTGGCTATTTTTTCAATAGTGCGCACGATGGCTTTTCCGCTCACCATGATTCTGAGTGATACATCGAGGAGGAGCCATGAATAGACTGCTTCAGCTGACTGTCTCGCTGGTACTGACGGTCGGCACAGCGGCTGCGCAGGATGCCCGGAGTGTTCTGGAGGCAGTCGCGGAGGCCATCGGCGCAGACAATCTGCACAGCATCGAATTTTCAGGGTCGGGTCAATGGCATCGTCAATGAACTGAATGAAGTTGAGAATCTTCAAACCTGGATTCCCGACCCTGTGCTGGGGGACATGGTGTATGAAGTTGTTTACCGTGAAGGCTACAAGGATTTTGGGGGAATCGGATTTCCAATCGAGATAGATCAACATTTCGGTGATCCGCGAGTCACTGCGGGCCACAATATTCTGGCGCTTGCGGTGAACGACGTCAGTCCGAACGTTGCGATTGCCGCGGTACCGGTTCCCGAAGTTGTGCGCCAGGCGACGGTTCCGCCAGTTCGGGTTGAGTCCCGCGAGATAGCGGACGGAGTGTGGTTTCTGGGCGGAGGGTCACACAATAGCGTAGCTGTCGAGTTCGGTGATTTTGTCACGGTAATTGAAGCACCATTAAACGAGGCTCGGTCGCTGGCGGTGATTGCGGAAGTCGATCGGCTAACTTCAAATAAACCGATTCGATACCTGGTCAACACACATCATCACTTCGATCACCTGGGTGGAGTTCGTACCTACGCCGCCCGTGGTTCGATAATCGTTACCCACGGGATGAACCGCGTCTACTACGATGAAGTACTGTTTGCTTCAGCGCCGCGGACCCTGGAACCGGACTTGTTTGCACTTGCGCCCAGGTACGGGTCGTGGCGACCCTATATTGTTTCGGTGGGCTGGGAGCGTGCCCAGGAAGGCGGCAAGTACGTCATAAACGACGGTACCAGAAGCCTTGAAATCCACGCCGTCCCGCGCCTCGATCACGCACGGGACATGCTGATTGCGTATCTCCCCGGCGAGAAGATCCTGGTGAATGCGGATATGTGGTCTCCAAGCCCGCAACCCCCTGCTACACGGTTGATCCCGCGTGCCATCGCGCTCTTCGAAATCGTCAGCGATCTGAATCTGGAGGTTGAGGAAATTGTCGGCCTCCATGGTGGCGTCGGGCCGATGTCCGATCTTGAACGATTCGCCAGGCAGGCGGTCGCCACGGGCTGCTAGAGTTGGTGGTGCCGCGTCTGCACGGTGTCGGCGGGGCGCAACCTTGCCGCCACGGCGTCGGCGATGTACACGGACCGATGCTGGCCTCCGGTGCAACCGATCGCCACCGTGAGGTAGGCGCGTTGCGAGTCCCTGTAGCGCGGAATCCAGCGCTGCAGGAACGCGGCGATGTCGTCAACCATCTCGCGGACGCGCGGCTGACCCTGCAGAAATTCCCTCACCGCACGGTCGCGCCCGTTCAGTGAGCGCAACCTCGGCTGCCAATGAGGATTCGGGAGACAGCGAACATCGAAAACAAAGTCGGCTTCGGGCGGCAGCCCGTGCTTGTAGCCGAAGGACTCCAGCAGGATCGACAGTTTGCCTTCCTCACGACTTGCGACACGACTGTTGATCAGTTCTCTCAGGTCATGGACGTTCATCCCGCTGGTGTCCACCACCAGATCGGCGATATTGATGATCGGCCCAAGCAGCTCGCGTTCCTGCGCCAGCGCCTCCGTCAGGCTGACCCGATCCGTGGTCAGCGGATGCTTGCGCCGGGTTTCGCTGAACCGCGATAGCAGGATGTCTTCGTCGGCCTGCAGGCAGATCACTTCGCAGGCGATACCCGCGTCGCGCAGGTCGGTGATCTGCCCGGGAAGGCGCGGGATGTCCGGCGCGTTACGCGCATCCACGCCCAGCGCCAATTGCTGGAATGCCGGATCCTGCCGCGGCAGGATTTCGTCCACGAACGACTGCAGCAGCGCCACCGGGATGTTGTCGATGCAGTAGTAACCTGCGTCTTCAAGGGCATTGAGGGCGACGCTTTTTCCGGACCCCGAAAGTCCGCTGATAATGACCAGCCGCATCTCCCCTCCGCGGTCGACAGACCGTTATCCGAACCGCTGTCTGCCGGCACGCTTGCCGTGGCGATCCGTCAATTTTTCCTTGTGTTTCTTGACCTGGCGGTCAAGTTTGTCGACAAGCCCGTCGACCGCGGCGAACATGCCTTCGGCGGCAGCATCGGCGTGAACGGTACCGCCGTCCAGATGCACGGTGGCCTCGGCCTTGTGGGACAGTTTCTCGACGGTCAATATGCAGTGAATGTCGCTCACGTGGTCGAAGTGGCGCTCGAGGCGGGCGAGTTTGGTGCCGATGTAGCGGCGCAATGCGGGGGTAACTTCCACATGATGACCAGTGACGCTTAGCTGCATATTCGTTCTCCTAGCCTGTTCTGGCTCGTTTCCTTTCGGTTGAAGTCGGGATTTTCATGGCCTCCCGGTACTTTGCCACAGTTCTGCGGGCGACCTGGATGCCGTCGTCCGCGAGCAAGCCGGTGATCTGATTGTCGCTCAACGGTTTCTCGCCAACCTCGTCCGCGATCAGACGGCGGATCCTGGCGCGCACGGCAGTGGATGACCGATCGCCGTCATCGGCGGCAAGATGACTCGAGAAGAAATACTTGAACTCGATGATGCCCCGGGGTGTGTGCATGTGCTTGTTGGCGGTGACGCGCGACACCGTGGATTCGTGCGTGCCGATCGCGTCGGCGATGTCCCTGAGCACCATCGGGCGCATGTACTCCTCGCCGTGATCGAGGAACCCGGTCTGCCGCGCGACGATGGCGCTGGCGACGTTCAACAAGGTCTCGTTGCGGATCTCAAGACTACGGACAAGCCACTTCGCTTCTTGCAACTGGGCCCGAAGCACGCTGAACTCGCCGCTACGCTCCAGCGACCCTGCGTACGTCTGGTTGACCCGCAGACTGGGGGTGACCGACGAGTTCAATTCCACGATCCATTTGTTGTCGCTGCGGCGCACGAAGACATCGGGTATTGCGTACTCGGCGGCCGGGGCGTAGATGGACGCACCCGGGCGCGGGTGGCATGCGCGGACCAGTAGCAGCGCACCCTCCACCGCGTCCTCGGACGTCTGCAAGCGCCGCTTCAGCAGGCTGCCCTCGCGTGCCGCGACGAGTTCCAGATGCTCTCGGGCGATGGTTCGCGCGAGCTCCAGAAAGGGCGTCGATGGGTCGAGTTGTGCCAACTGCAGGAGCACCGATTCGCTGACCGAGCGGGCGCCCACGCCCGCGGGGTCCAGGCATTGCACAAGCTCCATGACGGCCTCGATCTCGTCCTTCCCGGCCAGCAGATCCGGTGCCAGCGTGGATTGAATGGTCGGTGTGTCGTCGGTGAGGTACCCGTCGTCGTTTATGGCGTCGATAATCGCCTGTCCGATTGCGGTGGTGCGCAGATCCAGATTTTCCAGCTCCAGTTGCCACAGCAAGTGGTCGCGTAGCGTCTCCTCCGAGCGGTCGGCGTACTCGAACAAGCCCTCTGTCCCCTGGTTCGCCGGCCCGTCCGCCGGCCCGGCGTTGTCGCTCCATTCGTCGGCCAGATCGATTTCATCCGCCGCGCTGCGGTCATCGGATTCGTCGGCGTCTGCCGCCTCCGGTTCAGTGGCAGCGCCGGCGTCGGCTTCCGGCTGTTCCGCCTCGAGCATCACGTTCTCGTCCAGCGCCTCCTGGATGACCGCGTGCAAATCCGCGATGGGCAGCAGCAACAGGCGAATCGCCTGCTGCAGATGCGGCGTCATGGTGAGCTGCTGCGTCGGTCGGAGTTGCAAGGCCGGTTTCAACATGGCGAATCGCTAGAGCGAAAAATCCTCCCCCAGGTAGACGTCACGCACGCTCTGGTTGCTCAGGAGATCGACCGGGGTCCCGGACGCCATCAACGCGCCGTTGTTGAGAATATAGGCGCGCCCGCAGATTCCCAGCGTCTCGCGCACGTTGTGGTCGGTAATCAGTACGCCGATTTTTCGATGGCTCAGGTGACGGATGATTCTCTGAATATCCAGAACCGAAATCGGGTCGACGCCGGCAAACGGTTCGTCGAGGAGGACGAACTTGGGGTCCGCCGCCAGCGTACGGGCGATTTCGACCCGCCTGCGCTCGCCGCCGGAGAGCGAAACCCCGAGATTGTCCCGGACATGGCCGATGTGCAGTTCCTCCATGAGTTCTTCCATCAGCCGCTGCCGCTCGGCGCGATTCAGGTTGGCGCGCAACTGCAGGATGGCGCGAATGTTGTCTGCCACGCTGAGCTTGCGGAACACCGATGCTTCTTGCGGCAGGTAGCCCAGTCCGAGGCGCGCGCGCCGGTGTACGGGCAACCGGGTGACGTCGCGCCCGTTCAGAATGATCTTCCCCTGACCGCAGCGAACCAGACCGACGATCATGTAGAACGCCGTCGTCTTGCCGGCGCCGTTGGGGCCAAGGAGTCCGACGACTTCGCCGCTCTCGATCGAAATGGAAAGATTCTTTACGACCTCGCGCGTTCGATAACGCTTGGCTATTCCCAGGACCTCGAGTTGGTTCATGGCGAGTCGGCATCATCCGCGGGGGGCAGTATGGTGATGACGACCGGTTCCCCGCACTCCGACGACCCCGAGGTGATTCTCTTCTCGTCGATGTCGTAGATCAGATCGCAACCCGTAAACTCGTTGGGTCCGTCGCTGAGCCACGCGCCTCCGGTCATGCGCAGTGTCCGGTCGGCACTGTCGTAGCGAAGCGTGGTGGCTCCTCCGCGTATCGCGTCGGCACGCTCGGCATTGAGATCCTGGAATTCGGCCGGATCCCCCTGCAGTTCGACCACGAGCAATTCATGGGTCTCGAAGACCACGTCCGCCTGGGCCGATTCGATGGACACGGTACCCAGACCGATACGTACGTTGCCGTTGAAGCTCCAGTCGCTCCCGGCGAAATCCAGGTCCGACGCCACGGCGTCGTCGGCTTCGATCGTGAAATCTCCCTGGGCAACGCGCAAACCTCTGAAGACCATGGTGTTGGACTGCCTGTCGAATGACGACCAGTCGGCGTCGAGCGAGACGCGCAGGTCTTCGTCCTGCGCCTGGGCTTGCGCCAGGGCAGCGGCGAGCGCCAGGACTGCAAGTCCGTTATTCCGAGCCGAATACACCATGCACACTCGATTCTAGCGCCAAGCGCTCGGCCTTCAAATTCGCGCTCAGGCCGACCGCGTCCAGGCGCTCTCCGCCAATGAACAGACTCACCGGGCTTTCCGTGTGGACCTCGAAGCTCTCCGGTTCCAGTCGCAACGCCACGGTACGAATCACCATCGGCCTGAAATCGTCTTCTCCGCTCCGTGTCAGTTCCACGTCGCCGTTGAAATCCAGGTACGTCCGGTCCAGAAATGCCTCCCCGCCCGCCGCGGTAAGCACCCAGGGCACATTCACTTCGGATTGATACTCGACGGTGACGTCGCTGAGCAACAGACGCTGTTCCTCCGGCAGTTCCTCGGCGCTGGCTGCGTGGATTCGGTAAAGTGCGCTGCCGTCCTCGCCGGTCCCCACGATCACCGCGTCGCGCAGGTAGTATCCCGGCGCGTCGAGGCGCGCCGGGACGACGCGAGCACCGTCGTCGACGCCCTGCCGGCTCCACAGCCAGGTAAGCATCGCCACGACGGCGAGTGCGCTCAGTCCGAAAATTTCCCTGCGTCGAAGTGGCGGTGTCATGGTCTCATCGGGCCAGCAGAAGCATGTCGCACACTTCCCGCACGGCGCCGTGGCCTCCCCTGGCGGCGGTGCGATAGTGTGCAGCGTCGACGGCGGGGCCGCGTGCATCGGCGACGGCGATCGCCAGGCCCGCCCGATTCATCATCGGCACATCCGCCAGATCATCGCCCACACAAGCCACCTCATCCATTTCGATTCCCAGGCGCCCGGCAAGTTCCGTGAGCGCCGTGGCCTTGTCCACCGTACCCTGCAGAACATCCGCGACCCCGAGCTCTTTCATCCGGGCCGTCACCGCCGCGGTGCGGCGGGCCGAGATCACCGCCACCCTGACTCCCGCCGCCATGACGGCCTTGATCCCGGCGCCATCGTGGACGTGGAACCGCTGCAGCGATTCGCCGCCGTTGCCGTAGTACAGGCCTCCGTCGGTGAGTACTCCGTCCACATCCAGTACCAGCAACTCGATGGCCCGGGCGCGTTCCAGCGTATCCGGCGTCACTACACGACCCCGGCTCGAAAGACGTCGTGGATGTTCAATGCGCCGACCAGCTTATCCTCCTCGTCAAGCACCAGCAGCGCGGTGATGCCATGATCCTCCATCAGGCGCACGGCTTGTGCGGCGAGCCCGTCGCGGCGAATGGTTTTCCCGCCTGCCGTCATGACGTCGCCGATTCGCGTGCCGTGTATATCGACCCGCCGGTCCAGCGTGCGGCGCAAATCGCCATCGGTGAAAACTCCTCGGAGCAGGCCCTTGTCGTCTACCACGGCCGTGATTCCCAGGTTCGTGCGCGACATTTCCAGCAACCCTTCGCTCACGGGCGTGTCGAGCGTCACGCAGGGCAGGCCGTCGCCCTGGTGCATGATGTCCTGGACGCGCACCAGCAGGCGCCGGCCAATCACACCGCCGGGATGAAAGTTGGCGAAGTCCTCTTCCTTGAATCCCCGTTGCTCCAGCAGGACGATGGCCAGTGCGTCGCCCATGGCCAGCGCCGCGGTGGTGCTTGCGGTCGGGGCGAGATTCAGGGGACAGGCTTCCTCGGCCACGCTGATATCCAGGTTGACCGACGCGGCCCTGGCAAGGGTGGAGCGTGGATTGCCAGTCATGGCGATCAGCGATAATCCAAGCCGCTTGATGCGCGGCAGCAGGAACGCGATCTCCTGGGTTTCCCCGGAGTTGGAGATCGCCAACACCACGTCCTGACTGGTGATCATCCCCATGTCGCCGTGGCCTGCCTCGCCGGCGTGAACGAAGAATGCGGGCGAGCCGGTGCTGGCGAGCGTTGCGGCGATCTTGCTGCCGATGTGTCCGGACTTGCCCATGCCGATGACAACGATTCGGGCATGGCTTCGCTGCGCATCGATGAAAATGCGGCAGGCGTCCAGCAGTTCGCCCCCCAGTCGCGGAATAAGCGACCGGATGGCCTCGGATTCGATTTCAAGAACCCGGCGCGCGGTAGCCAGCGGGTCGGCCGGATTGAGTCTCGCAGACATCATGGGAATGATTTTAACCCGCATTTCCCGCCGGCGTTCCCCGTGAGGGTGCCGGGACGCCGCCGATCGGCCGGTTTGGCTCCCGGCGCAGGTGGGTTAGACTGTGCGTCCTGCCCACTCGCCGTACCCGATCGACCCATGGATCCCAACGAAATAGCGACACTGATAGAGGCCGGGCTTCCGGGGTGCCGGGCTCACGTTCAAACCGATGGCCAGGGGCACTACGAGGCGCTGGTGATCGCGGACGATTTCGCCGGCAAGCGCAGCGTACCGCGCCACCAACTGGTCTACGCAACCCTGGGCGAACGCGTTGGCGGGGAGATTCACGCACTGGCGTTAAAGACCTTCACACCGCAGGAGTGGCAGGCCAGACAAACCTGACCGGGTCACGCAATTGGACAAACTCGAAGTTATCGGTGGCTCGCGCCTGTCCGGCGAGGTACGGATCTCCGGCGCAAAGAATGCGGCGCTACCGATCCTGGCCGCCTGCCTGCTCGCCGAAAAGCCGGTAGTCCTCGAGAACATCCCCTACCTGAATGACATCGCCACGACGATCAAGTTGCTGCGCCGTATCGGTCTGGAGATCGACTTCAACGGCCACTCCCGTATCGTCGTGGAACCGTCCCGGATTTCCCTCTTCGAGGCGCCGTACGAGTTGGTCAAGACCATGCGTGCGTCCGTGCTGGTCCTCGGTCCGCTGCTTGGCCGATACGGCCGTGCCGACGTTTCGCTGCCGGGAGGCTGCGCCATCGGAGCCCGGCCGGTGAATCTGCACGTGGCGGGGCTGCGGGCGATGGGCGCCGATATCGGTATCGAGAACGGCAACATCTGCGCCCGGGCCAAACGTCTGCGCGGCGCGCACATCGTGCTGGATACCGTCACTGTCACCGGTACCGAGAACCTGATGATGGCCGCGGTCCTGGCCCGTGGCGAGACGGTGCTCGAAAACGCGGCCCGGGAGCCGGAAGTCGTCGACCTTGCCGACTACCTGGTCGAGTTGGGCGCTGTCATCGAAGGCGCCGGAACCAACACCATCCGGATCCAGGGCGTGGAAACCCTCGGCGGGGCGCACTATACGGTGCTGCCGGACCGGATCGAAAGCGGCACCTACCTCGTGTCGGGCGCAATCACCGCCGGGCGCGTCAGAATAACGGATACGCGGCCGGATCACCTCGACGCCGTGCTCGCCAAGCTGGTCGAGGCGGGCGCGGCGGTTGAATGCGGCGAGGACTGGATCGAACTGGACATGAGGGGCGAGCGCCCACGGGCAGTGGACCTCCACACGTCGCCCTATCCCGGCTTTCCCACGGATATGCAGGCTCAGTTCTGCGCGCTCAACGCCATCGCGGTGGGCGCCGGTGCCATCACGGAAACGGTATTCGAAAACCGTTTCACCCACGCACTGGAACTGCAACGGATGGGCGCCGACATCAACGTTCTGGGCAATACGGCGATGAGCCGCGGGGTCACCGACCTGGCGGGCGCGCCGGTCATGGCGACAGATCTGCGCGCGTCGGCGTCATTGGTGTTGGCCGGGTTGGCGGCGGAAGGCAGGACCGTGATCGAGCGCATCTACCACATCGATCGCGGCTACGAACGCATCGAGGAAAAGCTCTCGCTGCTCGGGGCGCGGATCAGGCGCCTAACCTCCTGATACAGGCCGTTCCTCAAGCATGGCGACGGTTTCGAAGTCTCCGGCGCCACGTCGAATGCCGCGGATGTAAATCGTTTGCCCCGGGCTGAATCCGGCCACCCGGTTCATCGCCTGATGCTGGCTGAGCATCCGTTCGCCGTTGATATGAGTGATGATGTCTCCAGGCTCCAGCCCGGCGGCAGCGGCCGGTCCCGCCACCCGCAACAATTCCACGGCGGCGCCGGAGATACCCAGCGCGGCGGCTTCCGATCCGGGCAGATCCCGCGCATCTACGCCGAGCCAGCCGCGAATGACGCGGCCGTGCTCGATCAGGTCGTCCATGACGCCGCGGACCAGGTTTACCGGGATCGCGAATCCGATACCCTCGGGTATGCTGCGGGCGACCGAGGCAAAGCGCGCCGTATTGATTCCGATCAATTCGCCGCGGGTGTTGACCAGCGCGCCTCCGGAATTGCCCATGTTGATGGCCGCGTCGGTCTGGATGAAGTTTTCGAAGATGGTCAGGCCGAGCCCGCGGCCCGTGGCGCTGACGATCCCCAGCGTCACGCTCTGGCTCAAGCCGTAGGAGTTGCCGATCGCCAGCACGACTTCCCCGATCTCCAGGGTATCGCTGCGGCCCAGGCGAATGGCGGGCAAGTCCGGCAGATCGACCTTGAGCAACGCCAGCTCGGTCTCAGGGTCCGCGCCGACGAATCGGGGGAGCGCCTCACGGCCGTCGGCGAGTTGCACCACCACCTGATCGGCGTCCCGGACGACGTGCCAGTTGGTGACTACGAAGCCGTCGTGGCTGATGATCACGCCGGACCCCAGGCCCTGGTCCACGACCCGTCCGGCGCCGGCGCTGCCGCGCTGCCCAAGCCGCGCTGTGCGCAGGCTCACGACCGCCGGGGCACTGGCATTCACGGCGCTGGAGTAGCTGGTGCCGGACGATTCCACGCGGGCGCCCAGATTGACCCAATCGGGCCGCACGAGCACGACCACGAACGCCACGGCAAGGCCGACGGCCGCGGACTGGGCCACGAAGCCGAGAATTTTCCACCAGGAAGCCATTAGGGCCTGTTAACGCTATCCGAGATAGCTCTGCCGAGTCCATTTTTCTGTCCGGCAAGGCGGAGCGAGCGCGGTGTGGTCACTCCACATAAGCGAGCGACAACGCCGCCGGGCGGGAAAATGGACTCGGCCCTTCGGGTTGGTCCTGTCGCAGCGCCACTCGGCGTTGCTCGTCGTTTATCTGGTCTAACCAAACTGCACTCCTCGCGCCTTGATTGGCGCTGCGACAGGACCAACAGTGCCATTTCGGATAGCGTTAACAGGCCCTAGTGTACCCGGATTCATTCTTATTTCGCGGCGGGGATTGCCGGCCCGCGTCGCTCACCGCCTGGTTATGTGGTCAACCGCGCGGGGCGCCGTGTATAATCCCGCCGTTTCAGGTGACTATCCAGCTAGACGGGTGAGCGGGCTCGCGCGCCCCTGTTTCCACGCCAATGACTGACAACACGGATCTCAGCAGGCGCCATTTCCTGGTGGCCGCCACCCTGGTAACCGGCGGCGCGGGTGCTGTCGCGACGGCGGTGCCGTTTGTTGCCTCGTTTCGCCCAAGTGCGCGTGCCCAGGCCCTGGGGGCTCCCGTGGAAGTGGACATCGGCAAGCTCGAACCCGGCGCCCTGATCAAGGTCGAATGGCGCGGGCGGGTCATCATGATCGTTCGCCGCACGGAGTTCATGCTCGACAAGTTGACGGAAGTGGAAGCTGAGCTTGCGGACCCGGATTCCGGAGCGTCGCAGCAGCCGGGCTATGCCGCCAACGCTCATCGCAGCATTCGGCCGGAGTTTCTGGTCGTCGAGGGCGTGTGCACCCACCTTGGCTGCGCCCCCACCCCCCGCTTCGATGTGGCTCCGGCGGACCTCGGCGCCGACTGGGGCGGAGGTTTCTTTTGCGCCTGTCACGGTTCGAAGTTCGATCTGGCCGGCCGCGTCTATAGGGGAGTGCCCGCACCGACCAACCTCGTCGTTCCGCCCCATCGCTACGTGGCGGAAAACGTTCTTCTCATCGGATCCGATACGGGGGCGGTGTAGGTGGCGGCCACGGCTTCCGACATGGTCGATCGCCTCGGTCGAGGTGCCAATGCGCTGGGCAGGTGGGTCGATGCCCGGTTCCCCCTGAGCAAGCTCATCAAGGAGCATGCCACCGAGTACTACGCTGCCCGGAACTTCAATTTCTGGTACGGGTTCGGTGTACTGGCCACTGTTGTGCTGGGGTTGCAGATTGTCACCGGCATCGCCCTGACGATGAACTACAAGCCGGCAGCCGTCGATGCCTTCGCCTCGGTCGAGTACATCATGCGCGACGTCGAGTGGGGCTGGCTGATTCGCTACCTGCATTCAACGGGCTCCTCGGCGTTCTTTATCGTGGTGTACCTGCACATCTTCCGCGGCCTGCTGTACGGCTCCTACAAGAAACCGCGGGAACTGGTCTGGATCTGCGGCATGTTCATCTACCTGTGCATGATGGCCGAGGCGTTCTTCGGCTACCTGCTGCCCTGGGGAAACATGTCGTATTGGGGCGCGCAGGTCATCGTGTCGCTTTTCGGGGCGCTGCCGGTGGTCGGCGAGTCCCTGGCGGAATGGATTCGCGGCGACTTCTATATTTCCGATATCACGCTCAACCGATTCTTCGCCTTCCACGTCATCGCGGTTCCCCTGATGCTGCTCTTCCTGGTGGTCGTGCACATCATGGCCCTGCACGAGGTCGGATCGAACAACCCGGACGGCATCGAAATCAAGGAGCACAAGGATGCGAGCGGTAAACCGCTTGACGGGGTTGCCTTTCATCCCTACCACACCAGCAAGGATCTCGTGATCATCACGGTTTTCCTGATCCTGTTCTCCTTCGTGGTTTTCTTTGTGCCCGACATGGGAGGCTTGTTCCTCGAGCATGCCAACTTCGAGCCGGCCAACGCTCTGCAGACGCCGGAGCACATTGCGCCCGTATGGTACTTCACTCCGTTCTACGCAATCCTTCGTGCGGTGCCCTACAAACTGCTCGGCGTGATATTGATGTGTCTCGCCGTACTCTTGCCGTTCTTTCTTCCCTGGCTGGATCGCTGTCCGGTCAAGTCGATCCGCTTTCGGGGCTGGATCTACAAGGTGGCCCTGGCCGCGTTCGCGATCAGCTTTCTCGCGTTGGGTTACCTGGGGCTGCAGCCCGTCTCCGATACCTATACGATGCTGTGCCGACTCTTTGCCATCCCGTATTTCGGTTTCTTTTTCCTGATGCCGTTGTACACGTCCTGGGAGAAGCCCAAGCCCGTTCCGGAGCGAGTCCGATGAGAGCCCGGCTAGCCGTTGCAGGGGCGGTATTGTCCCTGAGTATGGCTTCGTGGGCACAGCAGCACGAGGCGTCCGTCGCCGAGCTGGCGCCGGCGAACAATGACGTGAGTGACATCGCCTCGCTGCAACGGGGAGCCAAGTACTTCGTCAACTACTGCCTCGGCTGCCACTCGGCACAGTACGTGCGCTTCAATCGGCTGGGTGAGGATCTCGGCCTGAGCGATGCCCAGGTACTGGAAAACCTGATGTTCGCCGCGGGGCAACTGCACGACACGATGGTCAGCAGCATGCGGCCGGAGGATGCTGCCGCCTGGTTCGGCATCGAGCCGCCGGACCTGTCCCTGATCGCTCGCAGCCGGGGCGTCGACTATCTGTACAATTATCTGCATGGATTCTACGCTGACGAATCAAGGCCCACCGGCACGAACAACGTGTGGCTCGATAATACCGCCATGCCCCATGTGCTCTGGGAGTTGGGCGGCATCAAGTCGGCGGTATTTTCCGAGGATTCCCATGACGGTGTCGTTACCCGATCTCTGGACGGGCTCGAGGCGATCCGCGAGGGTACACTGAGCGAGGAGGAATACGATCAGGTGGTTCGCGACATCACCAACTTTCTCGAATATATCGGCGAACCGATCCAGTTGGAGCGGCGCGCACTGGGAGTTCGCGTCATCGCGTTTCTGTTAATCTTCCTGGTTATTGCGTACATGCTGAAACGGGAAATCTGGAGAGGCGTCCACTAGGAGGCGCACGCATCGGAGCGACAGTACGCCGATGCGCCGATATGAAATCTGAGACGGAGGCATCGAAGACAATTGCACCCGGAAAACATATTCGAATGAGGACATTGGACTCCGATGCCTCGGCGACCTCGCCGCGTGGTTCCGTGTCTTGTGGGAGCCGCCGTTGACCGTCATCTCCAATCGCCGTTCCGTAATGACGCTGTTCTCCGACCCCGTCGATTCCTGGAGCCATCGCACGCGCCTGGTTCTCGCCGAGAAGAGCGTCAATATCGACTACATTGACGTTCAGCATGGCAATCTGCCCGAGGATCTGCTGGACCTCAATCCCTACAACAGTGTGCCGACATTGGTGGATCGGGATCTGGTCCTGTATGACTCGCGCGTGATCGTGGAATACCTGGACGAGCGATTTCCCCATCCTCCGCTGATGCCGGTCGATCCCGTCAGCCGCGCCCAATACCGGCTGTATCTGTATCGAATCGAACGCGACTGGTACTCGTTGGCGGAAGATATCACCACGCTCGTCGACCGCAGGGCCATGTCCAAGGCGCGCAAGGCACTGCACGACAGCATCGTTTCCACCGCGGAGATCTTCGCCGCCAAGCGATTCTTTCTAAGCGACGAATTCTCCCTTGTCGATTGCAGTATCGCGCCCATCTTCTGGCGGCTACCGGTATTCGATATCGAACTTCCGGCACAGGCCGGCCCGATTCAGCGCTACATGGATACCGTATTCGCGCGGCCTTCGTTTCAGTTCAGTCTGACGGAGCTGGAGCGGGAAATGCGCGAGTAGTTGGACATGCGCGCTGGAGCGGTTGTCGCCGCCGTAGCACTCGCCACGTTGCTGTTGTCCCGGTTGGCGATCGGGCAGAACGCCGCTGGGGTGGAGACCATTCTGTACAAGGCGGCGGACGCGCTCGGGATGCTGCGCACGCCCAGCGAAGTCGATCGGGTCGCGACGATGATTTACTCCGGTACGGGGATGATCGTCGTCGCTGGGCAGACCTGCACGCTGGAGCACTATCGTGCCGGCGTGCGATATCCCATCCCGAATGCGCATCACCCGTTTCCCGTTCCCGGTATGCGTGTCGATTCCAGTTGCGAGCAGGGTAGCGGGGAGGCGGAGCGGCACGTCGAGGTAGTCGCCGGGGAACTCGCCTGGAACGAGACCGAGCCCGGCGTCAACGCCACGGCCGCGCCCGAGGCCGTTCGCGAACGCCTGCTGCAGCTATGGCTCCTTCCGCAAGGCCTGATCAAGGCGGCCGTGGCGGCCGGTACACGGACGGTCGCCTCGACCGAAGCGGGGTACCCGGTGCTGACGTTTCCCCTGCCGGCGCCGTTGGACGACACGCTCGTCAAAATCACCCTGGATCCGGACGTATTCCTCTACCACACGATGCCGACCGGTTTGCGGCGCGAATTCAGCCACCGGATAACGCGGGTCGAGACGCAGTTCGAGGGGGACGGCGTGGAAGTGACCTATTCGAACTACCAGGACTGGAACGAAGACGATTACAAGAGCGACGTGTTGCTGCCGGGCCGAATCGTGCAGACCCGCGCCGGGGCGACGGTTCTGGACCTGACGCTGACCGTGAGCAACACGTACAACCCCTACGTCGTCATGCCGGTGCCGGAGAATATCCCCTGGGAGGGGGCAGGCGCGTCAGCTCGGTGAGCGATGTTGCCGGTGCTATGATGGGGTCGTTCCGTCGCCGCGAGAGGATCGGCTGCCGCGGCGGGAAATCATTGCGCGACGCCGGGAAAAAGGGGGTGGCAATGCGTATGAACTTGCACGTGGTGGGTGCGGCAACAAGCCTTCTCGGTCTGTCTTGTGTTGCCGGGCCGGCATCGTCGCATCATGCCGTTCAGGCCCAGTTCGACCAGGACAACGTCACCACGATCACCGGCGTGATGACGCGGGTCATGTGGATCAATCCGCACGTGCGCTGGTTCATGGACGTCGAGGACGAGAACGGCAACGTGACCACGTGGAATATTTCCGGGGCGGGCCCCGCAGGCTTCCGTCGGAGCGGAATCAGCGGCCGGGACGTGTTCAAGACGCGGGAAACGTACACGGCGACGATCGCCCTGGCGAGAGACGGATCGAACTTTGGGTACATCATCGCGTTTGTCCTTCCGGACGGGCGCAAGATGGATCTCTGGCATCAGTACGAAGCCGAGTTCTGAGCATGGGGAGATTCGGACGATGAGGGTGCCTGTCTTCTGCTACAGCATGGCGGCGTCGTGCATCCTGGGCGCCGCGGCGTTTCTGCCGATCCCGGCCGCCGGCCAGGGTCAGGCGGGCGAAGCCGGCCCTGCTGCCGCGCCGACACCCCGCACGGTGGACGGCACGCCGGAATTGACCGGCCGGTGGGGTGGTGGCGGTGGCGGGGGTGGCAGTGTCAAGGCGATCGAGCCGGATGGAACCGAGGTCGACTTTGACGCGTTCGCCGACTACCAGGCGGCCCTGACCGCCGGCCGCGTCAGCACCTCGGCGAGAATCATTGGGCGACAGCCAAATTACCGTCACGGCAACAACGTGTACTCCGAGCGGGACGGCGGGATGTACCAGCGCTACTTTGCCAACCCGCCGCTCTACAAGCCCGAGTTCTGGGAGCATGTGCGGTACCTGGACGTCAACGGGAACACCGAGGACATGACCTTCATCTGCATGCCGGCCGGCGTGCCACGCATGGGGCCGCCGCTTCGAATCGTTCAGTCGGCGACGGACGTGGTCCTGCTCTACCAGCAGAGAAATACCTGGCGTGTCGTCCCCACCGATGGACGGCCACATGACCCGTTGAACGCCGCTGACCAGACCTTCATGGGTGATTCCGTCGGCCGCTGGGAGGACGATACCCTGGTCATTGACGTGGTGGGCTTCAACGACCTCACCTGGCTCGGCTGGCCCGGATGGTTCCACTCCAACGAGATGCGGGTTGAAGAGCGATTCACGCGCGTGGGCAGCACGCTTCGCTACGAAGTCACGGTGCACGATCCCGCGGTGCTGATGCAGCCGTGGGTCATGGACCCCCGGGTGCTGCAACTCAATCAGAGTACGGTCACGTACCTCGAGGATCCGCCCTGTGTGGATTTCGACTCCGCGCACATGGTGACCCGGGAACGCGGTTAGCCCGCGACGCGCGCACGGGCTGTCCGCACGCGCCCTCGTATCGTCCGCAATACGTCCTAGTCGGCGGGGTCTTCCCAGTTAATGACGCAGTTGTACGGCGGTATCTCGACGCCGGGCGCCCACTCCCGATATGAATCGAGCCTGAACGGCTCAGTCAGGACGACGGGATCATCGATCGTGATGGTGTAGTTCAGCCGGTTGCCGCCCTCGGCCAGAGAGAAGCGCTCGACATAATTCGACTGATCGGACTGGGGCATGCCGAGTTCGGTGTAGTAGGGCCAACCGATGCGGGTCGTGGTGACGACCAACGTGTCGCCTTCCCAACGGCCCGTCGAGTCGCCGGTATCCGAGGGAACGGGCTCTGCGGAACTCGCCGCCGGATCCATATGAATGGTCCGCCGGGTGTTGTACTCCAAAATGTGAATGACGATGCGGTCGCCCTCATTCGAGATTTCCATCGGCACCGGATCGAACATGGCATCGGGCATGCCCTGCCGGCACTCGGCGATCTCGATGTTGTCTTCCAGCGGATCGTAGGCGGCGCTCAACTCCCGGCCGCGATCCGTGAGCTCCAAATCCAGTGCTCTTAGTTGCGGCTCTATGTTCGTGCCCTGGCGTCGTCCCCACGTCCGGAAAATACCGTCCGCCGCTTCCCGTGCCGCGGCGATCCTGGCCGGATCGATCACCTCCGGCGGGTTGGCGACCGCGACGCTCCCCCAGCGAAGGCTGCGATTGCCTTGTACGATTTCCTCGCCGTTCGGCAGCAGCACATGCAGCGCGCCCAGCCCGTTCGCGCCCCGTCGGGCAGCGTAGCCGGCGATTTTCACGTGCCCGATGAAATCTTCGGCGGCCAGCCCGCGGCGCGCCATGGAGTTGGGGCCGGGACCCAGCTCCACTTCCCAGACGGCCTCCTCGCCGGCGTCGTTGACCACTCTCAGCCTGCCTCGAGTGTGCGGGTTCTGCCAGAGGACCTCGGTAAGCTCGCCCTCCAGTTCCAGGATTTCATCCGTAATGTACAGGGCGGTGTTGGTTACCGCGCCGTGATGCGCCATGAGACCGGTCGAGCCGAGCGCGGTTATCAATGGAAACAGATGCGTCGATGTCTTCATGCTTTACTCCTGCACGCGCCAATTGGTTTCCCATTCTTCGACCAGTTCGGCCGTGAGTTCCGCCAACTCGCCTGCGAGATCCATCGTCTCGCCCGGATCGTCGGCCAGATTGTAGAGCCGCCAGGGACCGCTGGCCATACCGAGCCCTTGCGTCGGTCCCAGTTCGATGTCGTTGATGATCTTGTAGTCGCCCCGGATGACGGCCCCCGTGGACTCTCCCCTGACCCAGCCAACGGCGTATGTCGGCGGGTGGACCGTATCGCTTTGGCCCGTCAGGTGGGGCCAGAGCGACCGGCCGAGAATATCGTTGATCTGTCGGCCCCGGAATTCACCCGCGCCCGGGTGCTCGGTACCGGCGATCTCCAGGAATGTGGGCAAGATGTCCATGACCGACGTGAACGAGTGGCTTACGCCGCCCGCCGGAACCGCCTCGGGATAGCGGACGAAGGCGGCCGCGCGCAGGCCGCCTTCGTTGAGGGTCGCCTTGAACTGGCGCAGCGGCGCCGTGGCCGCTTCGGCGAATCCGATCCCGTGGTCGATGAAGGAACCGCTGCGCCCGAAGTTCTCGATACGGTTGTCGACTTCGTGAGGTTCCAGCCCGCGCATGTTGGCCGTGCTCGGCAGACGCCCGGTGGTCACGCCGGCTGCCTCCGCCGATCCGCCGTGATCCGACATCACCATGATGACCGTGTTCTCCAGTTGATCGGTCTCCTCGAGATAGGCCACGAGCCGTCCGACGCTCATGTCCACGTATTCCAGCACGCCCGCGTAAATCTCCTGGGCCCGTGCGTATCGGCTTTGCTCCTCCGGGCTCAGGTCCGTCCACGGCTCGGCGACGGGCTTGAACCTGTCCAGCGACAGGGCATCGGGTATGACGCCCAACTCCGTGGCGCGCGCGACGCGCTCTTCGCGGAGCACGTCGTAACCCGCGTCGTAACGGCCGACGTGGCGATCCAGCCAGTCATCGGGCAGGCCCAGCGGCCAGTGCACGGCGTTGAAGGGGAGATAGGCGAACCACGGGGATTCACCGTCACTCGACTGAAGGTATTCGAGAATCTTGTCCGTGAAAACCTCCGTCGTGTAGAAGCCCTCGGGAAATTCCGTCGGTTCGAGCATCTCGCCGTCATCTTCGAAGGTGACTGGCCGCATGCTTCTTCCGAGGTAACTGGTAGAGCCGCCGAGCAGCGCGTAGGCGCGATCGAAACCGCGATTGATCGGCGAGTTAGCGTAGGCGTCCAGGTCCCACTTGCCGGCCATGAATGTCCGGTAGCCCGACTCCTGCAGCAGCTCGGCGATGGTCGCCCAGGCGCGGCTCAATTCGGTGGAGCGCTGGCCCGCCGGTCTCGGCAGGTCATCGGGGAACGCCGCTTCTCCCTGGATCATGCCGGTACTGGCCATCATCATGATCCGCGTGCCCTGGCAGTTGGCCGCCGCGTGGAGGTTGGTCAGGCGCACGCCCTCGAACGCGAGCCGGTCCAGATTCGGTGTGGGAATTTCGCTCCCGAACGCACCGATATCGGTGAAGCCGAGATCGTCGATCACGACGAGGAGAATATTCGGTCGCTGGTCAGCAACCGCAGGCGCGCCGGGCGCCTCCGGCGCGGTGGAGGTTTGCTCTTGCGAGCAGCCAAGGATTCCCGCCAGCAAGAACGACGCCACCAAGACAGTTCGGTATTTCATTTCAGGCTCCTATCGCCAGTTGGCTTCCCACTCCGCCACGAGATCGTCCGCCACGATGTAGAGGATGTTGGGTTGCGCGGACAGGTTGGCCGCGAAGCCAAGAACCAGTGCGATCGCAATAGTTACCGGTTGAGTGAAGCAGACTACGCGAATCCTCTCGCTTCAAGCTTAGCGTACTGTACCCTCTGACCCAATACGATATTGTTTTTGCTCAATAGATTCTTTGTATGCGCATGTGGCTGCGACGAGAACATGGGTAGACTGGGGAGACGCGTGACGATGAATTTCATAGCTGGCATCACCAAACCCGTAGTCATTTTCGCGGCGGCCGCGCTGCTGGGCGCAGGCGCCGCCTACGGTGATGCGCCGGTGTGGACGACGCAGGCGGAGAGCCGTTTGGGTTACGTTGTGCTCTTCTCCGGCAGCGAAGTCGACGGCGCATTCACGGGTTTCGACGCTCGAATCCAGTTTGATCCCGAGATGCTGGATACCAGCCGGTTCCTCGTCGTCGTCGATCTGGAATTTATCGTGACCGAGGACGGGGAGCACGCCGATGCCTTGCGTGGTTTCGATTTCTTCGAGATTGACGTCTTTCCGGAAGCCAGATTCGAGGCCGCTGAGTTTCGGCACGTCGGTGGAAACCGGTTCGAAGGCATCGGCGAACTCACGATTCGCGACCGGACACATCCGCTGGCCCTGCCTTTCGCCTTCGATGCCCACGACGCGGGCGCAACGCTCTCGGGGGGGGTGGTCATCTCACGTCTGGAGTATGGCGTGGGGAAAGGCGACTGGCAGTTTACCGACTGGATCGATGAATTCGTCACCGTCAGGTATGAGCTGATACTTGCGCGGTAGCCAGGCCGATCGCTCAGGAAGGCTACCGGGTCCGGAGTGCACAACTACGCGGCGCTTCGGACGGAAAACGGTCTTCTTTGCTCGACCCTCAAGCCGAATCTGCGAGGAGCGACCTCAGTTCCCGGACGTCCTCCAGGTCCTCGAGCGAACTCACCCGCTCGATCAGGGCCTCCGTTCGCGCCTCTCCGAGTATCGGCGCCATGAGCCCGCGGGCTTTGGCGTTCACCTGCTCGGTACTCAGCGGGTTCTCCGGCGTGCCGGGGGCGTGACTCACGAACAGATTCACTTTCCGTCCGTCCGCAAGGGTGACTTCGACAAACCCGCTTCGCGGCGCTTCGATTACCGCAAGTTCCGGATCCGCAATCAGTTCGACCTGCTGGCGCGCGGCCACGATTCGCGGGTCCGTCATGCGTTCATAGGAGTGGCTGTTCTCGAAGTCGATGAAGCCGTCGACCAGGGCAACGGCCATGATGTGCTGAACGTTGACATCCGGCATGGAGCGGCTGTCGACGATCCGGGCGCCATCCTCGGGCAGCCGCAGGAGCATGTGCTCGACGTTGTCCAGGGTGAGCCCGTGCTGCTCGCGTAGCGTAAAGAACGCGGCGAGCGGCGACTGGATGGGGTAACCGACCGGAAAGGTCTTGATGGCGGTTTCCTCGACGTAGAATCGACTGCCGAGGCCGGCGACCATTTCTTCCGGCGCGGGATCCGTGGATAGCGCGTCGAGGACATTGCGTTCGCCCTCCAGTGCATCGGCCACACCGGTGAATCCGGCCTGGATCATCGTCGCCGCCGCGACACCGTTACGGGCGCCCATGCCGCTGAAGTCGAACGCCTTCTCGATGTGCTCGGGATCCCTGACCCAACTCCACACGCCGGATACCTGCTGGACACCATAGGAAATGGCGTAGCGCATGGCCGTTTCGTCGAACCGCGCCAGCGACGCGGCCGCGGCCGTCGCACCGAATGTCGAGCTGTACCCTTC
>JAKZVH010000323.1:0-2786 GCA_047516145.1 Gammaproteobacteria bacterium | reverse complement strand
CTGTCATCTCATTGGGGTGCCCCAAATTATGCTGCCCGAGGTTCGGGACAGCGCCGCTGATTTCGGGTCGACTCAATCCGATCTCTTCGGTTCCCCGATCCCGATCCTGGGCGTTGCCGGAGACCAGCAAGCGGCCGCACTGGGCCAGGCCTGCTTTCGGCCTGGCATGATGAAAACCACTTACGGTACCGGGGCCTTCGCGCTCCTCAACACGGGCGACCGGCCGGTGTCCTCCAAAAACCGCTTGTTGACGACGATCGCCTGTCAGCTGGACGGCAAGGCGACTTACGCACTCGAAGGCTCCATCTTCATCGCTGGCGCGGTGGTCCAATGGCTGCGCGACGGGCTCAAGATCATTCGCAACGCGGCCGAGTCCCAAGCTTTGGCAGAGTCGGCCGATACTGCGCAGTCGGTGTATCTGGTGCCCGCCTTTACCGGGCTTGGCGCACCCTGGTGGGACGCCGAATGCCGTGGTGCGATATACGGCCTCACGCGGGCGACCGGGCCCGCTGAGCTCGCGCGCGCGGCATTGGAAAGCGTCGGATTTCAGACCCGGGATCTATGGGAAGCGATACGGGGTGACTGGGCGATCGAATCGAAGGACGCAATGCTCAGGGTGGACGGCGGGATGACCGCCAGCGACTGGACCATGCAGTTTATTGCCGACATCCTGGACACGCCGGTGGACCGTCCTCGCATGACCGAAACTACGGCATTGGGCGCCGCCTGGCTGGCAGGTCACAAGGCGGGCGTGTGGCCGGGCGCTGAGGAATTTGCCGACAGCTGGGCGCTCGGGACCCGGTTTACGCCAAGCATGGAACGGGTGGATGCAGACCGGCGCTATGAAGGATGGAAGCAAGCCGTCAAACGGACGCTGGTCGATCTGCCAGGAGCGCCGTGATGGCAAACCTCGACTCCAGTCCCGGCCGCTTCCTGCATCGGCCCTGGTGCCCGGAAGGCCGGACCGTACCCGCCGTCGAAGATGGTGTTCCGTGCGAGGAACGGGCGCGGCCCTTCGTGCTGGCCGCGACCATTCTCGCCTCGGCCATGGCGTTCATCGACGGCTCCGTCGTCACGATCGCGCTGCCGGCGCTCCAAGGCGATTTCGGGGCAAGTTTTTCAAGCCTGCAATGGGTGGTGAATGCCTATGCGCTACTCATGGGCGGCCTGATCCTGATCGGCGGAGGCGCCGGGGATCGTTTCGGCCGCAGACGCATGTTCATTATGGGAATCGCCGTCTTCGCGCTGGCGTCCTTCGCCTGCGCCCAGGCGCCGTCCATCGAGGCGTTGATCGCGGCCCGCGCGGCACAGGGAATGGGTGCGGCCCTCCTGGTGCCGCAGAGCCTCGCCATCATCGCTTCCTCGTTTCCCAAGGAAGTGCGCGGGCGGGCCATCGGCATCTGGGCCGGTGCCTCGGCCATTACCACGGCGATGGGCCCGCCGCTCGGCGGCTTTCTCATCGATGCGCTTGACTGGCGCGCCGTGTTCTGGATCAATTTGCCGCTGTCGGTCGTTGCCGTCTGGCTGGCGCTCCGCTACTTCCCGGAAAGCCGGGACCAGAACGCTTCGGGACCATTGGATTGGCGCGGCGGTGTCCTCGCCGTCCTGGCCTTCGGGGCCCTGACGGTTGCCCTGACACTGCTACCGGAGTCGCACGGCCTGTCGACCCCGGTCGTCGTGCTGCTCGGGATCGGGCTGGTCGGCCTCGCCCTCTTCGTGCGTATCGAGGCGCGCGCGTTGAATCCGTTGGTGCCGCTCGCCCTGTTCCGCAGCCGCGCCTTCAGCGCTGCCAACGTCATGACCCTGTTCCTCTACGGGGCATTGTCCGGAATTCTGTTCCTGCTGCCTTTCGATCTCATCGAACGGCGGGGTTTGTCCGCCACCGAAGTTGGCGCGACCCTGCTGCCCATGGGAGTGGTCATCGGCGCGGTATCCCGGTTTGCCGGCAGGGTTGCTGACCGCCACGGCCCGCGAATTCTGCTGGTCCTGGGATCCTTGTTCGTGACCGCCGCCGCTCTTGGACTTGCCGCCCAGCTGGAAAATTTTTGGCTTGGGATCCTGGCACCGGTGCTCCTGCTTGCCCTGGGGATGGCCCTCGTGGTCGCGCCCCTGACCACGGCGGTGATGAACGCGGCCCCTGATGAGCGTGCCGGCGCCGCTTCCGGTGTCAGCAATGCCGCCAGCCGTCTCGCTCGCCTGTTCGCGGTGGCCGCACTCGGCTCGATTGCCAGCCTCGTGTTCTTCGCTGACGTGAACGCCGCGGGACTCGAGGCCGGAGGACTGCGCTTTGGGGCGCTGCCCGCCGTTGCCGATGCGAACCGCGCGGTGCTTGAAGCCGCGTTCCTGTCCGCGTATTCGATGGCGCTTATGGTCGCGGCCGTCTGGAGCGCCCTCGCCGCGCTGACGGCTTTCGTGTTCCTGCGGCCGACGACCGACTAACGGGAAGGGGCAGACAGCGTGGCTGCGAACAATGGCGAGACCTTTGACTACGTGATCGTTGGCGCTGGTTCGGCGGGGTGCATCCTGGCCAATCGGCTGAGTGCCGATGGCAGACATACCGTGTGTTTGCTCGAACCCGGACCACCGGATTGGAATCCCTTCATCCATATTCCAGCCGGCTTTATGAAGACCCTGGTCAATCCAAGCATCAACTGGCTCTATGAGAGTGAGCCGAGTTACTGGACCGGGGGTCGGATGATCGCCCACGCGAGAGGAAAAACACTCGGCGGTTCGGGCTCGATCAACGGCCATGTCTACAGTCGGGGCCAGCCCGCCGACTACGATAC
>JAKZVH010000322.1:0-3336 GCA_047516145.1 Gammaproteobacteria bacterium | reverse complement strand
TCTCGCCGAGATCATTCGCGGCGTCAAATTCGTAGATGGAGAACGCCAGGATCGCGCCGCCGCATGATCAGCCCATACACAACTTTTGACAATAGCTCTAGGATATCTTGCACATCCAGAGACGCTAAAGCACCGGCCGTGCCGAAGCCACGCTGTTAACGTGACAATGCCCTCGCGACGCACAAACGGTATGAACCGATCCGGTCGGGGCGTGAAGAGGAGACCGGGAGACTGGTCGAGGAGGCCCGCGAACGGCATGATTCTCCTACCGGTTGGGCAACGCAATAGCCGCGACGACCTTGTTCACCCGCAGCCAGTCCATCCGGGGCCAGTCTATCCCGACCGCTCCGGGCGCGTCGGACCGGGGGAGGCGGTCGAACGGCCCGAAAGCTGGCCGGAAGTCTTGCCGCGGAATACGTAGGGTGCGGGAAATGGACACGAGACAGTTCGATGGCAATTCGTGGATCGCGAGGCTGGCCGCCGCGATCGAAGAGGACGTGTCCAGGTCGGAGGCGCCGTGGCTGATGTATCCGGAAAGGGCACCGTACGAATCGGCCGAAGGCGATCGCGTCTGGCGTCTGGATCAGTACCGGGCCCTCGCCGGGAGGGCAAAGACAGACCCGGTTGCAGCCCAACAGTTCGCTGAATCGCATATGCGGTTTAAATTCGATCCCACGGCGTCAAAGTCGATCCTGCGCGAGCACCCCGCCCTCGCACGCGCCAATGCAGGCTTCGCGCAGCTAGACGGCGTTCGCCTCCAGCTTACGAGTAGGAGCAGCCCTCTCGAATTCGACAGCCTGCTACCGCGGCTCGCGAAGATATCGCTAGTCGAAGGCGCCGACGGCGCGGCGAAGTTACTGCACGATTTTCTGACGGATGGTTGCGCCGGCCGCCTGCCGGCCACGGAAATCATCGTGGTACACGGGCTTTCGCTTAGCGATCGCGTCGAACTTCCGGATGGCGCGTATCTGGAGCCCTATGAAGACGCGAGCCGGCGGTACAGCCTGCCGGAGGATCCGGTAGATTGGCTGAAATCCGGCAGGATTCACCCGGGCCGCCGGAAAGGGTTCAGCGCAACCGCCGCGCTGGTCCGGCCGATCGCATGGCGCCCGGGATTTTCCGCGCAACGGCACGGCACCGACGACGCGTTCGAAACCATTTGCTACGGCTTTCCGCTGGACCACGCTGTCGGTTCGGTGGGAGAACTGTTCCAGGATCGCTCCCTCCTGGTCGATCTGCTATCGGTGGTCGTTGGATCGAGGCTGATATCGCACACTTCATTCGTGTTGGTGCCCGACTGGATACGGCAAATCGACCCGAATGTCGCGCAGCCGGTCATGGCAGGCCATGCGAGTCTGTTCGACCTGTGGCCGGAAGACACCGAGCTGGATGAGGGCGCCGCCGCGACGTTCTCGACGCTTGCGGCCGGCTGGATCGCGTATCGGCGAGGGCGTCGCCCCATCGACCTCGCCCTTCGGAGGGTGGCCTCGTCGCTGGGACCGGCGGCGGGGGTGTTCGGCCTGGAAGATCGACTACTCGATCTGGGCATAGCCATGGAGGCGATGTACGGGCCGCTGAAGGTCGGCAAGATCAAGCGCCAGCTCAAGTCCCGGGCATCGTGCCTCCTGGCGCAGGGTGACGACGGGGCGGACGTCGCCGAGGCCGTAGGACGCTTCTACGAGACCCGCTCCAAGATCGTGCACGGCGACGAGCCGCTGCCGCGTGATCAACTCGAAAGCACGCTTGCCGAGGTAAGAGGGCTGGCACGTGATTCGCTTGCTGCGCTCCTTCTGCTTGGCGCAGCGCCGGACTGGTCCAAGCCCCTCGACAGCAAGGGAGTGATCGTGTCCCGAGACGTGGTGTAGGGGTTCAGGCTTTCTCTGGTAGCTGGGGGTAACCGCCTTGCCGCTGGGACCTTCGTGAGTCTGGCTGCGGGGGCCGGTTATCCCCAGCGGAGGCCATCGAGGTTCCGGATTAGGGTTGGGTTGCAACATCCACCCGACCGAAGGAGAACAGCGATGACCACTAACGAAACGAATTGATGCCTGCGCGACGAGGTCTTGGATCTGCGGTGGGACGACGTGGACCGGACGGCGGGAGAGCTGCGGCTGCGGGATGCGAAGACGGGACCCCGGACGATCTCGCTGTCGTCGGAAGCGGCGCAGGTCCTCGCGGCGATCCCGCGGGTCGACGGCAATCCCCGTGTCATTCCCGGCAGGATCAGGGGGAAGGATATGCGCAACCTGAACGATCCGTGGGACATCATCTGCGAGCGCGCCGGGCTGGAGGACATGCGCATTCATGACGCCCGCCATTTGTTCGCCTCGCGGGCGCTGGCGCTCGGTAAGCCTTCGGCGTAGACCGCCTGTCGATTTCGCCGGTCATCGTGGAGAGTGCACGATCGGAGGTGGACCCGTCCCTGGTGTCCACTTATGCGAAGTGGACACTTAGGCGGATGTCGATTGAAGCGGAGCAGCCGGGTGGTGGGGGCGCCGGTCGGGTTCGTCGCCAGCGCCGTCGTTGGAGCGAGGCGCGGAAGCGGCGGATCGTAGCAGAGAGCTATGAGCCCGGGGTTTCGGTGTCGGTGGTGGCGCGCCGGTATGACGTGAACGCGAACCAGGTTTTCACCTGGCGTCGTTAGTATCGCGAGCTGGCGCGGGCGGCCGGGGGTTTCGTTCCGGTCGTTGTCTCGTCCACGGACGAGGCGGAGCCGGCGAAGCTGCTGCCGGCGCCCAAGGCTATCGAACCGTCGCTTTCGGGCCGGATCGAGATTTCATTGACCGACGGCTCGCGGGTGATTGTCGACCGGGAGGTGGACGCAGCGGCGCTGTCGCGGGTTCTGGGGGTCCTGGACCGGCGATGATCCCGGTGCCGAGCGGGGCGCGGGTGTGGCTTGCGACCGGGGTGACGGACATGCGGTGTGGCATGAACACGCTGGCGCTGCAGATCCAGCAGGCCTGGGCCGCGATCCCCATGCAGGCGATCTCTTCATTTTCCGGGGACGCAAAGGCGACCTCGTGAAGATCCTTTGGCATGACGGGCTTGGGACCTCGCTCTATGCGAAGCGTCTGGAGCGGGGCCGGTTCCCCTGGCCTTCGGCGTCGGGCGAGGCAGTGTCGATCAGCGCGGCGCAGCTCGGCTACTTGCTGGAAGGGATCGACTGGAGGAACCCGGTTCGCACCTGGCGGCCGTCTCGGGCGGGATGACTGCGGCAAAGTGATTCGGGGGCCCGGTTGAGCGTGACCGGGCGGCCGTGGATGTGATTTTCTGGCGGCGATGACCGGCGCCGCTACCGTTGATGTCGAAGCCCTTGGGGCCGCTGTCACTTCTATTTAT
>JAKZVH010000321.1:0-13282 GCA_047516145.1 Gammaproteobacteria bacterium | reverse complement strand
TGAATCTGCCGTTGTCGGAAATCTTCACCGCGTTGCAGACCGGCAGCATCGATGCGACCGAATGGGTGAGCCCGTATAACGACATGGCGATCGGTCTGCACCAGGCGGCTCGCTATTACTACTATCCGGGCTGGCAGGAGCCGGGTCCGACACTGGAGTGCATGATCAATCGCGATGCCTGGGAGTCCCTTCCCGAGGACCTTCAGGCCATCGTCCGGGTGGCGTGCCAGGCGACCACGCTCGACATGATCTCGGAATTCATGGCGCGCAATGCCACCGCGCTGAACCAGTTGCGATCCGAGGAGGGCGTGGAAGTCCGCGCGTTTCCCGACGACGTCCTGGCGGAACTCAAGGAGTTGACCTTTACGGTGGTCGAGGAACTCGCCGCCGAAGACCCCGTGGTCGCCAAGGTCTGGGCCTCGTATCGACAGTTCATGGAGATGTCGCAACCCTGGCAGGCCATTTCGGAGCAGGCCTACCTGTCGACTCGGGTTGAGCCGTAACCGGGTACACCGGCGAGGACTCGAACGGCGGGCCGACGCTGCACTGAGGGCGGACAGGAATCCACGCACGTGAAAGCGCTGCAGTACGGTGATTTGGATGCACGCAGCTTTCCGCTCTACGCGGCGGGAGTGGCGGCGCAATTTCCCGAACTCGACGAAGTCCTGAGGCGTTGGGGCTTGCCGGATTTCTGGTGTCGCGCGGCGGGCATCGAATCGCTGTTCAGGATCATTCTCGAACAGCAGATATCCGTCGCCGCGGCGCGCACGTTGTTTCGGCGGGTCAGCGATTCATTGGGCGGGATGTCAGCGCGTCGCGTCTACCGCACGGGGCCTGACGGCCTTCGGGCCCTGGGCCTGAGCCGGCAAAAGGCCCGCTATTGTCATGAGTTGTCCCGGGCCGTGGTGGCGCGTCGCCTGTCGATCGCGGGCCTGGATCGACTGGGCGATGAGGACGCCATCGACGTGCTTTGCTCGCAGCCGGGAATCGGGCCCTGGAGCGCGGCGATCTACCTGATGTCGGCGCTGAAGCGCATCGACGTATGGGCCCCCGGCGATCTCGCGTTGCAGCGTGGCATCGAGGATCTCTTTCCGGGAAACGACACGGCAGTTCTGGTGCAGACAGGTGTTCGCTGGCAGCCGTGGAGGGCCGTTGCGGCCAGACTGGTCTGGCACCACTATCGTTGCAATCTGGCCGATGCATAGTCCAATACCGCTCGCCGCCACCGACTCGTTTCCGGCGCGGTGGAATTCCCCGGTGTAGCTGGTTTAACCTAAGACTGCACGCTGGCCCGGTTCGGCGGCCGCAGTGCGGGAACCGGTGAGCGATGCGGCCGATTATCATGCTCTGGTCGAGGACATTGTCATGGCGAATTGTTCGATCAACGGAGAGGCTGTCGAATTCGATGCCGCGACGAGATCATCGCGCACATGAGCACCATCATCTGTCGATGCGGGACCTTCAACCGCATCATCCGGGCGATCGAGCGCGCTGCGCAGGGGGGCTGAGGTGAAGTATCGAAACTCAACTGGCACGTTGTCGGCGAACCGCCGGGAATTTCTCCATGGCGTGGGTGGGCTCACGCTGATCGTCGGATCGTCCGGCTTGATCGGTGCCTGTACATCGGAGCAGGCGCCACGGGCGGGGCAGGGAACTGCCGCCGGGACGAACGAAATCACCCCGAACATATGGGTAACACTGGGCGCCGACGATTCTGTCACCGTACAGTTTCCGGCGACGGAAATGGGCCAGGGGTCCTCAACCGCATTGCCGTTGATCCTCGCTGACGAACTCGATGCGGACTGGGACAAGGTGGTCGTGGAGACGGTCTCCTTTCACGACGAGGCCTATGGCAACCCATTCTTCCAGAACATGCTGTATACCGCCGGCAGCGCGACCGTGCGGGCCTATTTCGAACCGTTGCGCCGGGCCGGCGCGCAGGCGCGCAAGCTGCTGCTGCAATCCGCCGCGATTCGTCTGGACGTGCCGGTGAGTGAACTGGTGACCGAGCCGAGCGTGGTGATCCACCCGCCTTCGGGAAGGCGTATGACCTACGGCGAGGTCGTGGCCCTTACGGAACTGCCCGAGACGCTGCCGGAAGTCGGCGATGAAGAGCTTAAGCCCTACGGTTCGCACCGCTATCTCGGCACTGACATGCCGCGGCGGGATATGCTTGCCAAGTCCGATGGCAGTGCCGAGTTCGGCATCGATGTGCAAGTGCCCGGCATGGTGTACGCATCGGTCCTGCGGGCTCCCGTGGAGGATGAGGAACCGGTGTCGATCAACGACAGCGCGGCGCGGGCGGTTGACGGTGTCACCGATGTCGTGCCGCTGCCCTGGGGCGTCGCCGTGGTTGCCGATACCTACGAAGCGAGCAAGTGGGGCAGGGAGGCGCTCAATGTCACCTGGAGCGAATCCTCACGTTTTCGCGAGGCGAACCTGGAATCCGACCTCGATGCCTACGTCGTGCAGGCCGAGGATCTCGCTCAGACCGGAACCGCCTGGCGCGAGGCCGGTGACCTGGATCCGACGATGGACGGTGCCGCGCAGATCGTCGAAGCGACCTATCGTAGCGACCCGGCGTATCACGCCCAAATGGAGCCCATGAACGCCACCGCTCATGTGACCGAGGATGGCAAGGCGGCCGAAATCTGGGTGAGCACGCAGACGCAAAGCCTCTCCATTCTCGGTGCGGCTGAGTTCCTGGAGACCACACCGGACAAGATTACCTTGCATCCGATGTTCATCGGCGGCGGCTTCGGTCGGCGGACGCTGCGGCGGCAGCGATACGTCGAGGACGCGTTGCTCGTCTCCAAGGCGCTCGGCAAGCCCGTCAAGGTCATCTGGACCCGGGAGGACGACGTCAAGGACGGCACCTTCAGAAATGCCGCGGCGCAATGTATGCGCGCCGGTTTCGACGAGGCGGGGAGCCTGGTGGGCTGGCACCATCGCGTTGCCGCCCCGAAAGTGCTCGAATACATGAACCCGCCCCGCTGGGAAGTGTCGGGGGGGCGGGATGTCATTGCCATGCTGGGTTCGGAGAGTTCGCACTACGACATACCGAATTTCAGGGCCGAGCATATCCTCACCGAGCGTTGCTCACGGGTATGTGCCTGGCGCGGCGTGGCAACCAGCTATACAAACTTTGCCGCTGAATCCTTTGTCGACGAATTGGCGGCGGCGCGAAATGTCGATCCTCTCGAGTACCGTATGCAGCTTTGCCATAACGCCCCGCGGGCAATGACCGTGCTCGAAACCGTCGCCGAAATGGCGGATTGGGCACGGCCCCGCGAGGGAACTGCCCTGGGTCTGGCGCTTGCCGGTTATAGCGCCACCTATGCTGCCGGAATCGCCGAGATATCGGTCGATGAAATCAGTGGCGCTGTCAACGTCCACAACTTCTGGCTAGTCGCCGATGCGGGTTACTTGCTTCAACCCGGCAATTCGGAGGCGCAACTGGAAGGCAATGTGATTTTCGGAATCAGCAGCGCGTTGCGCGAGCAAATCGATATCGCCGCCGGACAGGTGCAGCAGTCCAACTACTACGACCATCCGGTGATGCGTATGCATGAAATGCCGAATGTACAGGTTCGGGCTATCTCCACGAACAATCCGCCCACCGGTATCGGGGAGACGGGTCTGGCGGCGACCGCCGCGGCTTTGGGCAATGCAGTTTTTGCAGCCACCGGCGCGCGCATACGTCATATTCCGTTAACCCCGCAACGGGTTCTCGCCGCGATACGGGCGTAGGCGTTAAATTCGCCGTTCAAGATTTCCTCATCATCACGGACGCTCGATCAGCCGCTTGGGCCTCCATGGCACCGTGCGCCTGGTCCAGTTGGGAGATGCCGTGCTGGAATTCTGCGGGAGCGTTGTCGGCGCGCGACGTGTGTTTATCGAATTTGCGGTGCGGTTACGGATTTCGTCGCATTCCGATGCGGACGCTGCATGGATCGCCCGGAGGTTGAGCAGGCGTCTCATGCTGATTCGAGGACTTCAGATCCGCTTGCGCGAGCCTACCCCCGAACCGGCACTTAGGGTACAATACGTCAGATTTGGCGGGACAGCTACCGTTTTATCGCTAGTTTTTTTTGTTATAAATCAACTAGCTGGTGTTGTTTTTTGAGATAAAGCCTTTGTTGCGAAGGCCCCGTTTGGGGCCTTTTGTTTGGCCCCGCCGAACGGGGCGCATTGAGGAGGGCGATGGAAGAACAATGGGCCTAGGGCCCATTTTTTGTACCCGGCGATATGAATGGAACACGCGACCCGCAAACGGCGACTCATCGAACTGCTGGAACCACCGGTCGAGGCGCTTGGGTACGAACTGGTAGATATCGATGTACGCGTGGGTCACGATGGATTGCTGCGGATTTTCATCGATAGGGAAGGCGGTGTGAATCTCACGGACTGCGCACGAGTCAGCCGTCAGCTTGGCGCATTCCTGGACGTCGAGGATCCATTGCCTGGGCACTACGTGCTGGAGGTGTCGTCACCGGGATTCAACCGGCCGTTGCGCACATTGGCGCACTTTAGCCGGTTTCGGAACTGCCAGGCGAAAGTCCGGCTAACGGAGCCGCGCGACAGCCGCCGCATGTTGAACGGGAGGCTGTTGGGCATTCGTGACGAGGCAATCCTGATGGATGTCGACGGAGAAGTCTGGCAGTTGCAACCTGCCGATATCGCATCGGCAAGGCTCGTCCCCGGGCCATGATGTATTGCGTGGAGAAGGTCGAGCGATGAATAAAGAGATCTTGATGGTAGCCGACGCCGTTTCCAATGAGAAAGGCATGGACAAGGAGATCATCTTCGAAGCCATCGAAGCGGCACTGGCTTCGGCGTCCCGCAAACGGCACGGCGAAGACATCGACGTACGCGTTGCGATCGACCGGCACAGCGGGGAATACAAGACGTTCAGGCGCTGGATGGTGTTTGCCGACGAATCCGACGAACTGGAGGAGCCGGTGCGGGAGTTGCGGTTGCAGGACGCCGTCGACGTCGATAGCGAGGCCCAGCCCGGCGAATATGTGGAGATTCCCCTGGAGTCGGTGGAATTCGGGCGGATCGCGGCACAGGCCGCCAAGCAGGTTATCGTTCAGAAGGTTCGCGAGGCCGAACGCAAGCAAGTCGTCGAGGACTACAAGCATCGCGAGGGCGAGTTGGTCGGCGGAATCGTCAAGCGAGTCGACCGCAACGGCGCCTATGTGGATCTCGGCGGCAACGCGGAAGGCTTCCTGTCCCGGGAAGAATTGATCCCCCGGGAACCGATAAAGCCCCAGGATCGCGTCAAGGGGATGCTGCGCGAGGTTCGCTCGGAGCCGCGGGGGCCGCAGTTGTTCATGACGCGCACCTCGCCGCAGTTTCTCGTCGAGTTGTTCAAGCTGGAAGTCCCCGAGGTCGGCCAGGGGATGATTGAAATCATCGCCGCCGCGCGGGACCCGGGGTTGCGGGCGAAGATCGCGGTGAAGAGCAATGATGCCCGTATCGATCCCGTCGGCGCGTGCGTCGGTATGCGCGGTTCGCGCGTGCAGGCCGTTTCCAACGAACTGGCGGGCGAGCGAGTGGACATCATCCTTTACGACGAAAACCCGGCGCAGTTCGTCATCAACGCGATGTCGCCGGCGGACGTGGTCAGTATCGTGATGGATGAGGAAGCCCACAGCATGGATACGGCCGTGGACGAGGAAAAGCTGTCTCAAGCCATTGGTCGTGGTGGTCAGAACATCCGCCTGGCGAGCGAGTTGACGGGCTGGGAACTCAACGTGATGACCGAGACCGACGCGGATGAAAAGAGCGAGCAGGAGGCTCGTGTGCTGGTGGAGCAGTTCATGTCGGAACTCGATGTGGACGAAGACGTGGCCACGATTCTCGTGCAGGAAGGATTTTCTTCCCTGGAGGAAGTCGCCTACGTACCGGCAAACGAGTTGCTTGCGATAGCAGAGTTCAACGAGGAAATCGTCAACGAACTCCGAGCCCGCGCGCGGGACGTGCTCATCACTCAGGCCATCGTCACGGAAGAAGTTCTGGACCAGTCGGAGCCGGCGGAAGACCTGTTGAGCCTCGACGGTATGGATCGGGAACTCGCGTTCGAGTTGGCCAGCCGGGGTATGGTCACGCGCGAGGATCTTGCCGAGCAGGCGGTGGACGATCTCGAAGGGATTGAGTCCCTGGAACCGGAACGGGCCGCCACGCTGATAATGGCGGCACGCGCCCACTGGTTTGCAGGCGAGGCCGAGTGAGACCCAGGAGAGCCGAATGGCGGATGTAACGGTCGTACAATTTGCGGAGGTCCTGAGTGTCACTGTGGAGCGATTGCTGTCGCAGTTGGACGAGGCCGGCATCGACGTCTCCGGAGCTCACGACACCATAAGCGATGACGCAAAGCTTGAGCTGTTGACGCATTTGCGTCGCACCCACGGGCGCAAGGATGCGGCCTCATCAGCGCCGCGAAGGATCACCCTGAAGCGCAAGTCGCAGAGCGAAATCAGACTTTCCAGCGGTCAGGGTCGTTCGCGCACGGTGAGCGTTGAAGTGCGCCGTAAGCGCACCTACGTCAAGCGCGACGTGCTCGAAGAGCAAGCGCGAAAACAACAGGAAGAATTGAATTCCCAGCGCTCGACCGAACTCGCCGTGGAGCGCGACGAGGTTGAGAAAGCCGAACAGGCCGAACGCGCGGAACAGGAGCGCAAGGCTGCGGAAGAGGCGCAAAAGGTCGCAGATGAAGCCCGACTCAAAGCCGAGCAGGAGCAGCGCGAACTGGAGGCTCGCCGGATCGCGGAAAGCGAGGAAAGCAGGCGGCGCAAGGACGAAGAAGCCCGTCGTCTGGCCGAAGAGGAGCGTCGCAGCAGGGAGCGGGCAGCGAAGGAAAGGACGGCACAGGCGCGATTGGATATGGAGCGGGCACGTCAGGCGGCCAAACCGGCGCCCGACAGTACGTTGCACGTCGCCGCGGGCGCCACCGCCCGGCGGCGCAAGAAGCGGCCGCGGCGCCGTCCCGTGCATCTCAGCGTGGAGAGCCAGCACGGGTTCGAGCGGCCGACCGCTCCCGTGGTTCGCGAAGTGGCAATCGGAGAGACCATTACGGTCGGCGACCTGGCCCAGCGAATGGCCGTGAAGTCGAGCGAGGTCATCAAGTCGCTCATGAACATCGGAATGATGGTTACCATCAACCAGGTAATCGATCAGGACACGGCGGTGTTGGTCGTCGAGGAAATGGGGCATACCGCCAAGCCGATCAAGGAAACCGCGCTGGAAGAACAACTGCTCGAGTCAGTGGTCGAGGCAAGCAGCGACGCGCAGCAAAAATCGCGCCCGCCAGTGGTTACCGTGATGGGGCACGTGGATCACGGCAAGACCTCATTGCTGGATCACATCCGCCGCACCCGCGTGGCCGCGGGCGAGGCCGGAGGAATCACCCAGCATATCGGTGCGTACTCCGTGGGCACGGACAAGGGCCGTCTGACGTTTCTGGATACGCCCGGGCACGCTGCGTTCACCGCAATGCGCGCACGCGGGGCCCAGGTGACGGATATCGTCGTGCTCGTCGTTGCGGCCGACGACGGCGTCATGCCGCAGACGGAGGAGGCGATCAATCACGCCAGGGCAGCCGAAGTGCCGTTGGTGGTCGCCGTCAACAAGATCGATCGAGAGGACGCGGACCCCGAGCGTGTCCGGCATGAACTGTCCAAACATGGCGTGATTCCCGAAAACTGGGGTGGTGACAATCTGTTCGTGGACGTATCCGCGAAGACCGGTGCGGGTATCGATGAACTGCTGGACTCGATCCTGTTGCAGTCGGAAGTACTTGATTTCCAGGCGCCCGATAGCGGGCCGGCGTCCGGGGTCGTGCTGGAGTCAAGCCTGGAGCGCGGACGTGGAGCCGTCGCCACGGTCCTGGTTGCCAGCGGCTGTCTGAAACCGGGCGATATGCTGCTGGCCGGTCAGGAATATGGGCGCGTGCGAGCCATGTTCGATGAGTCCGGCGCCCCCATCAAGAGCGCCGGTCCGTCCATGCCGGCGGTCGCTGTCGGGCTGTCGGGAACACCCTTCGCGGGCGACGATGTTGTGGTCGTGGCGAACGAACGCAAGGCCCGGGAAGTCGCCGAGTTCCGCCAAAGCAAGCAACGCGATGTCAAGCTCGCGCAGCAGCAGGTGGTGAAACTGGATGATGTCTTCAGCCAGATGGCCGAGGATGCGTTGGCCTCGGTGCAACTGTTGATCAAGGCCGATGTGCACGGCAGTTCCGAAGCGCTGCACGAGGCCCTGGAAAAGGTGTCGACGTCGGAGGTCAAGGTTCGGGTCATTTCCAGCGGTGTCGGAGCCATAACCGAGTCGGATATCCAGTTGGCGGCCGCCTCCAAGGCCATCGTGATCGCGTTCAACGTACGCGCGGATGCATCCGCGAGGGAAGCCCTCAAGGAGACGGGGGTGGATGTTCGCTACTACAGCATCATCTATGAAGCCATTGACGACGTGAAGTCTGCCGTCAGCGGACTATTGGCCCCGGAGATAAGGGAGCAGATCGTCGGACTCGCCGAGGTGCGGGAAGTATTCCGTTCGCCGCGTTTCGGCAACGTCGCCGGATGTCTGGTTGCGGATGGTTACGTGCGGCGGAGCAATCCGATTCGCGTGCTGCGGGACAACGTGGTGATTTACGAGGGTGAATTGGAGTCACTGCGGCGATTCAAGGATGATGTGAACGAAGTGCGGGCGGGCACCGAATGCGGGATCGGTGTCAAGAACTACAACGACGTCCGGGCCGGCGATCAGATCGAGTGCTACGAGCGAACGGAAATCGAGCGCACGCTCTGACATCGGTGGGCACAGTAGGGGGATGCTGAGGCATGGGCGCGAGAACGCTTCGCGTGGCGTCGCAGTTGCAGCGGGTCCTGAACGACCTGTTGCACAACGATGTCAAGGATCCACGGCTGCAGGGGGTCGGTGTCAGCGCGGTTCACGTATCCGGAGACATCGGGGTGGCCAGGGTCTATATCAACACGCTGGACCCCGACGCTGACCCAGAACCCGTCATGACTTCGCTGGAGCGGGCAAGCGGCTACCTGCGTTCCCGTGTGGCCGCGCAACTGCGCCTGCGGCACACCCCGGAACTGAGATTCTGCGTTGACGAAGGAGCCAGGCGGGGAATCGAATTGACTCGCCTGATCGAAGCCGTCGTAAACGACGGATCCGTTGGCGACGGAGACACCTCGAGCGGCGTCTCCCGGACGGGGCGGGAGTTACACGAGTGAGGCGTCGCACCGGGCGGGAGGTACATGGAATCCTGCTGTTGGACAAGCCCATCGAGGACTCGTCAAATCATGCGCTGCAGCGGGTGAAGCGTCTTTACATGGCAGCGAAAGCGGGTCATACAGGCAGTCTGGATCCGTTGGCGACGGGCATGTTACCCATTTGCCTCGGTTCGGCCACAAAGGTCTGTTCCTACCTTCTGGATGCGCGCAAGAGTTATCGAGTGACGGCGTGCCTGGGCGCGGCGACGGATTCCGGGGATGCTCATGGATCGATCGTTGCACGCACGAAGGCAATTGAACTTGATCCGGAGGCGGTGCGGCGCGCGCTTGCCGGCTTCCGCGGTGAGAGCAAACAGGTACCGCCGATGTATTCGGCCTTGAAACACAAGGGCAAGCGCCTCTACCACCTGGCCCGAAGCGGTATCGAAGTTCCACGGGCAGCGCGCTCGATTCGGATATTCTCCCTTGAGCTGCTTCGCAGCCAGTGGCCGGAACTGGAATTCGATGTCACCTGCTCGAAGGGCGCCTACGTGCGCACGTTGGTCGAGGACGTGGCCAAGGCCCTTGGAACCCTGGGTCATGTTTCGGCGCTACGCCGCAAGTTCGTGGAACCCTTCGAGGAATCTCAAATGGTGACGATGCCGGCATTGGAGGCACTTGCCAGCCAGGGACTGGCCGAACTGGACGAGGTGTTGTTGCCGCCGGACAGTGCGCTGTCGCGCTGGCCCAGCGTTGTAATATCGGCGGCCTTGTGCGCTCGTCTTGCTCAGGGCCTGGCGGTGCCTGCCGGAGCGCAATGGCCGCAGGGACAGGTGCGAGTCTATTCGCCGGACGACGATTTTGTGGGAATCGGCGAGGTCCGCGCACCGGGGCAACTGGCGCCGCGGCGCATTTTCTCTCCGGTCAATCCCGCGGCAGAGTGACAAGATTCCAAATTCGTGGAATGAAACCAATTGTGCGAGTAGAATACGCCGTTTTCCCCGCAGGTGAAAAATGACCAACCTGGATATTTCATCGGGAGCCGTTGCCGGTGCGACGTATTTGGGCCGTGCCTGTACGTCTGTGCGTGACGGCGGCAAAGGCATCGCAGGCAGCGTGCGACCCTTTGGGCCGGAATGCGGGCTTATGGGCTGCGGCGATCGCCTGGAGCAATTGCAATGGGGCTAAGCGCGACAGAAAAAACCGGCGTCATCACCGAATACCAGCGTAGCGACGGCGACACCGGTTCCACCGAAATCCAGGTTGCCTTGCTGTCGGCGAGAATCAGCCAATTGACCGGCCATTTCGCCGGGCACAAAAAGGATCACCACTCTCGACGCGGACTGCTCCGAATGGTCAATCGGCGGCGCAAACTTTTGGATTATCTGAAGAAGAACGATCAAGCGCGCTATCAGGAACTGATTCGCCGCCTTGGATTGAGACGTTGAATCCGATTTTTTTTCACAGAGCCGTGTCAACGGCTCTGATTCTGTATGGCATTTGCAATGTCTGCCCGGTTCGCGGGCAGCGCGCGCGTACGCGGGGAAGGAAATAGTGAAACTGAGTAGAACATTCGACCATGGCGACCAGACGGTCACCATCGAAACCGGAGAAATGGCGCGTCAGGCCGACGGCGCCGTGTTGGTCACCATGGGGGACACCGTGGTACTGGTCACGGCTGTTGGCCAGAAGAGTTCCTCCGGCAACAGGGATTTTTTCCCGCTGACGGTCAATTACCAGGAGAAGACATTTGCCGCGGGTCGTATTCCCGGCGGGTTCTTCAAGCGGGAAGGTCGGCCCAGTGAGAAGGAGACGCTGACCTCGAGGCTGATCGACCGGCCGATCCGCCCGCTGTTCCCCAAGGCATTTCGCAACGAAGTCCAGGTTATCGCGACGGTCCTGTCGTTGGATCCGGAAATCAACTCGGATATTCCCTCATTGATCGGCGCTTCGGCCGCGTTGGCGATCTCGGGTCTGCCGTTTATGGGTCCGATCGGAGCCATGCGCGTGGGGTACCGCGACGGTGTCTACCTTGCCAACCCAGGCATGACCGCTCTCAAGGATTCAGACCTGGACCTGGTCGTTGCCGGCACGAAAAACGCGGTTCTGATGGTGGAATCGGAAGCCAATATGCTGTCCGAGGAGATCATGCTGGGAGCCGTGTTGTACGGGCACGAACACATGCAGGCGGCCATTCAGGCAATCGAGGGCCTGGCCGCCGAAATCGGCACGGCGCCGATGGAGTGGAGCCCGCCGGAAACCAACGAGCAGCTGATCGAGTCGGTCCAGGCCGCGGCGGCCCAGCGCATTGTGGATGCCTACGAAATTGTGGAAAAAACGTCCCGACGCGCCGCGCTGACGGACATCAAACGGGACCTTGTGGAGGCATTGGCGGATGGTGGGGATTCGCAGTGGACCGCGGAGCAGATCGAAGCCGAATTTGCGCGGCTGGAGAAGGGCACCGTCCGCGGGCGCGTAATTGCCGGTGGCGCGCGCATCGACGGGCGGGATACGCGGACGGTCAGGCCTATCGGTGTTCGGGTTGGTTTGCTTCCGCGAACGCATGGGTCGGCGCTGTTCACGCGGGGTGAGACGCAGGCGCTGGTGGTCACGACGCTCGGCACCGGACGGGACGCCCAGATCATCGATGCCCTGGAAGGGGAGCGTAAGGACCCGTTCATGCTGCACTACAATTTCCCGCCGTATTGCGTGGGCGAGACCAGGTTCATGACCGGTCCGAAGCGCCGGGAGATTGGCCATGGGCGCTTGGCCCGGCGCAGCGTGGAAGCGGTGATGCCGGATCCGGAGGGCTTCCCCTACGTCATTCGCGTGGTGTCCGAGATTACCGAATCCAACGGCTCCAGTTCCATGGCCAGCGTCTGTGGCACGAGCCTGGCCCTGATGGATGCGGGCGTACCCATATCGGCGCCGGTTGCCGGTGTCGCAATGGGCTTGATCAAGGAGCAGGATGCCTACGTCGTACTCACCGATATCCTTGGCGACGAGGACCACCTGGGAGATATGGATTTCAAGGTGGCCGGCACGTCGGCGGGCATTACGGCATTGCAGATGGACATCAAGATCGACGGAATCACCGCGGAGATCATGACCGATGCACTGGCGCAGGCGCGTGACGCCCGACTGCACATTCTCGAAAGAATGAACGCGGTGCTGAGCGCACCGCGGGAACAGATGTCCGATTGGGCACCCAGCATCATCACCATGAAGATCGATCCCGAAAAGATTCGCGACGTCATCGGTAAGGGGGGGGCCGTCATCCGCGCCATGACCGAAGAGACCGGCGCCACCATCGATGTGGAGAATGACGGCACGGTACGCATCGCTTCCGTGGACGGAAGCTCGGGGCGCGAAGCGCAGGCGCGCATAGAGCTGATCACGGCGGATGTCGAGGTTGGCCGAATCTACGAAGGCAAGGTGGTACGCCTGATGGATTTCGGTGCGTTCGTGGCCATTCTTCCCGGCAAGGATGGCTTGGTCCACATTTCGCAGATTTCCTCCGAGCGCGTCGAGAAGGTCAGCGACAAGCTGGCCGAGGGCGATGTGATCAAGGTGAAAGTGCTTGAAGTCGACCGCCAGGGCCGTATCCGGCTGAGCATGCGCGACCTCAACGCGGCTTGAGCCGCATCGCGCACCAATTTTCTGCCGCGGTCGCCGATTCGCCGGCGGTGACTGAAGGCTAACGCCCGAAAAAGAAAAGCCCCCGCGGAACGGGGGCTTTAAAATAACCGGCCGAAACTCGACCGGTAGCAATACGCTGGGGGAGTAACGCACTGCCGGCGCGAATTATAATCACCCTTAACAAAATTGTCACCCGTTAGCCTTGTCCAATGAGTCAAAAGCCTGTAGCGAGGTCGTAAGTCCAACGAGACGTGAGCCTATCGGTCCGTGCCGTTTCCGGCGACTCCGACCCCGTTGCGGCGGGTGCGACCGATTGCTGCTAGCGGTAGCGGTCTTCGCGGTCGCGAAACTGGCGTTCCGCCATTTCCCGCCGCTCCTGAGCTTCCAGGCAAAGTGTCGCCACAGGCCGCGCCTCCAGG
>JAKZVH010000320.1:0-7605 GCA_047516145.1 Gammaproteobacteria bacterium | reverse complement strand
CCGGCGAGGCCTGAGGGGCGCTGGAGTCAGGACTTGCGGCGGTGACTGGTTTCTTCTGCGCTGTCGCCGCGGGGTTCTCTGAAGACGATTGCTCACGCGGTGCGGCGTTCGGTTCCGCGTTGTGCTGTTGCTTGGCAGGCTGCCGGTCCGCCTCGCGCGATTTTGCAGGCTGTTGCTCGGCGTCGCGTGGTTTGGCTGCCTGTCGCTCCGGCGCTGTCTGGTTGCCGGAAGACCTCCGCCGGCGCGATCTCCGGTTGCGGCGCTCCTCCTGGCCGCCGGTGTTTCTGGCCTTCTTGGTGCCGGCGTCGGTCGCATTGTTGGCGCGGCCCTTGGCCGGACCGCGCGGACCGCGGGATCGATTTCCGCGCCGGGGCCTGCGGTCGGGACGTTTGTCACCGCGTGAATCCGTCTGACGCGAACGTTTGGAGGGCGGTCTCTGTCGCTTGGATCCGGGCAAGACCCAGCCGAACAATCTCCGCCACCAGGGCGTGCCTCGGCGTCGCGTCCGGGACTCGGTCTTGGCGGGTTTGGGCGCCGGAGCCCGTGGAATGACGTTGGATATCGCGGCTTGCTCGGCCGTGGGTTGCTTGGCCGGTTTCTGGAATGAATCGGGTGCTTCCTGTTTCGGTTCCACGAGCTTGTAGCTCGTGGCTGCGTTTTCGGGCAGGCCGGTCTCGTCGTCGCGGACGCGCCGGATGGAATAGTTCGGCGTTTCCAGATCCGGGTTGCCGACGAGAATCACGGCAACGCCGTTGCTCTCCTGGATGGTCTGAATCCAGTCCCGCTTTTCGTTCAGGACATAGTTGCTGACTTCCACCGGTAGCTGGGCAATCACTCGTGCGGTTCGCTCCTTGCGTGCCTCTTCACCGACGATACGCAGCGTTGCCAGGGCCAGCGACTCGACGCTGCGCACACGGCCGATTCCGTTGCAGCGCCCGCACACCGCCTGCGTCGACTCCTCCAGGGAGGGCCGAAGCCGCTGCCGGGACATCTCCAGCAGGCCAAACCGGGATATGCGGCCGATCTGAATGCGCGCCCGATCCAGCTTGACGACTTCACGTAATCGGTTTTCCACGTCCCGCTGGTGACGAGGGGGACCCATGTCGATGAAATCGATCACGATCAAGCCGCCGAGGTCGCGAATCCGCAGTTGCCGCGCGACTTCATCGGCGGCTTCGAGGTTTGTGTTCAGCGCGGTGGATTCGATGTCATCGCCCTTGGTGGCTCGCGCGGAGTTGATGTCGATTGCAGTCAGCGCTTCGGTGTGATCAATGACAATACTTCCCCCGGACGGGAGCGTCACCGTGTTCGCAAATGCCGATTCGATCTGACTCTCTATCTGGAATCGCGCAAACAGCGGCACTGCGGGGTCGTCGTAGAACTTGAGCCGGCGCAGGTTATGCGGCATGACCTGCTCCATGAACTCATGGGCTTGCGCATGGATGTCTTCGCGATCGACCAGGATTTCGCCGATCTCGGCGGAGAAGTGATCGCGAATTGCGCGCACGATGGCGTTGCCTTCGTGGTAGATGAGGAACGGCGAAGGTCTGCTGACGACGACCTGTTTGATCGCTTCCCAGACGCTGAGCAGATAGTCGAGATCCCAGCGCAGTTCTTCGATGCTGCGGCCCACGCCGGCCGTGCGCACGATGCAACCCATCTCGTCGGGCGGTTGCAACTCGTCCAGAGCCTTGCGAACGGAATCGCGGCCTTCGCCCGTGATGCGTCGCGATACGCCTCCGGCGCGCGGATTGTTGGGCATGAGAACGAGAAATCGCCCGGCGAGGCTGACAAAGGTGGTCAGCGCGGCGCCCTTGTTGCCCCGTTCCTCTTTCTCGACCTGGACGACGATGTCCTGGTTTTCCTTGAGAACATCCCTGATCTGGACCCGCTCGCCCTCGGCCGGTTCGCGGACGAAGTACTCCCTGGAGATTTCCTTGAGGGGGAGAAAACCGTGGCGTTTCGCGCCGTATTCTACAAACGCCGCCTCCAGGCTGGGCTCCAGCCGGGTGATGCGCCCCAAGTAGATGTTCGACTTGCGTTGTTCTCGGCTAGGTACCTCAATATCGAGGTCGTACAGCTTCTGGCCATCCACGATGGCCACGCGCAACTCCTCTTGCTGAGTTGCATTTACCAGCATTCGCTTCATGTTGATTTGATCCCTTGGTGGCGAGCCCTGTGGGATCTGGCACCGCGATCGGCCAAGCAGCCTCATGGAGACGTTCTAGCCCACCGGCTTCATCGGCCCTGGTGGCGGAGACGTTGACGCTACGCCGCGGCGGCGCACTCGCTCCCGTGGACGACAACCGCGCGGCCGACGCAACGTCGACGAGCGGGTGCCAGGGAGAAAGCCCCAACCGGGCGAGGGCGTCGGCAGCCACAGTCGGCCGCCGGTAAAGAATCCGGGCTAGAAACTGTTTCATCAATCTCATTCAGGGGATCGATGCGCTATCTCTCGACTCATGATTCGTCCGTATGAGCGTCCGGGAAAGCGATTGATCGCCTGACCACAATCGCGGGCAGCCCCTTGGAGGGAACCGCCGAAAATAACCGTTACAGATGGCGCACAACCAAGCGCGCCTCGTTTCTTTGGCCCGACACCACGGCGTTTCGGCGCCGCTGGGCCGTCTCGCTTACTATATCACAGCCCCAAGCGGACGATTTCATGACCCAAACCACCACGCGCCGCGCCGCCCACTACCGTGAAGTCGATACCGGCTCCGCCGGGCAGCGCCTGGACAATTTTCTCCTCGGCGCGCTCCGCGGGGTGCCTCGCGGTCACGTCTACCAATTGATTCGCTCGGGCCAGGTGCGTGTCAACAGCGGTCGCGTGCGCGCCGGATACCGCCTCAAGGAGGGTGACCGGGTACGCGTTCCGCCGGTGTCCCGGCGCGGTTCCTCGACCACCCCCGTTCCCGTGAACAAGGTACGGTGGCTTGCTGACAGAATCCTCTACGAGGACGGCAAGCTCCTGGTATTGGACAAGCCGGCGGGCATGCCCGTGCACGCCGGCAGCGGGGTCGACTTCGGCTGTATCGAGGCCCTGCGCAGCCTAGCACCGGATCTGCGCAAGGCGGATTTGATCCATCGACTGGACCGCGGGACGTCCGGTTGCCTCATGGTGGCCAAGCGCCGCAGCACGCTGCGGCGGATGCACGCGCTGTTGCGCGAGCGCGGTGTTGAAAAACGGTATTTGGCCCTGGTGCGAGGGTATTGGCCCCACGGCCAGATGGATGTCGATGCTTCGTTGAGCACTCAGCGGCGCCGTGGCGACAGCCTGGTACGGGTCGACCCGGCGGGCAAGCCCGCCCGGAGCCGTTTCCGGGTCGTGGAACACTACGGCACGCGCGCAACCCTGGTGGACGTTTCGATCGACACCGGGCGGACCCATCAGATTCGGGTTCACGCGGCCCATGCAGGGTATCCGCTTGCGGGAGACGAGCGCTACGGCGACAAAGCCTTCAATACCGCGATGTCCTCCCTTGGATTGGAGCGGATGTTCTTGCACGCGCATGCGCTGACGTTTGTCTGGCCCGGCGGCGAGGAGGTATTTGCGGTTAGCGCGCCGCTGCCTCGCGTACTATCCGCTACCCTCGATGAGCTGGACTCGTCCCGGCGGGATCGAGGGGATCGAGCCCGATCTCCCTGAGCACGGCACACAACCAGATCAACGGTAGGCCGAGTAATGCCGTGGGATCCGTAGATTCGATGGACTCGAAGAGCGCGATGCCGAGTCCCTCGGCCTTGAAACCGCCCGCGCAATCGAACGGGCGCTCCAATTCCACGTAGCGTTCTATCTGCCCTCGGTCGAGATCGAGAAAACGTACACGGGTGTGGTCGACACCCTGAAAGTAGCGGTGGGTCCGCTCGTCGCGGACCACGCAGGCGGTATGAAACGACACGGTTGCGCCGCGGCACTCCAGCAGTTGACCGATTGCAGTGCTACGGTCGCCGGGCTTTCTGAGCAATCGGCCGTTCAGCGCGGCCGCCTGATCGGCGCCGATGATCACTGTGTCGGTGCCGCCGACGGCTCGCGTGACGCGTTCCGCCTTGGCGTCGGCCAGGCGCAGGGCCAGTTCCCGCGCAGTTTCGCCCGCTTCGGCGGATTCGTCCACATCGGGGACACAGGTTTCCACGTCGAGCCGCAAGCGGGCGAGCAGCCGGCGCCTGTGCACCGAACTGGAACCGAGTATCAACCGCGGCATGACTCGGCCTAACCTCCGGTTTTGACAGTCGAAAGCCCGATACCTATCATTTATCGCTTATGCCTCGTTCGTTGTACGCTTGGTACAGCTTGAATGCCTTGGAAATACTCGGTCAACGCGAAGTCCTATTGGATGGCGAGATCGAGATCAAGCAATTGACACGGTTTCGTGAGTTATTGCACTCGGACCGGGGAAGTGTACGAGTTGGATTTAAATTTGGCCAACAGGCATCAGGTTATACTACTGTGCGGTTAGAGTACGACGCGAGCTTTGAACTCCAGTGCCAGCGTTGCCTGGAACCGATGGAAGAGCGGGTTTTGCGCCGCGTCTCCTTTGTGGTTGTTGGAAGTGAGTCGAACAGGTTGGGGGTGCCGGACGATTGCGAACCGATTGCGCTCACCGGTGACCGCTTCCAACCCGCGGCGTTCATGGAGGACGAACTGATTGTTTCGTTGCCGCTGATACCGCGGCACGCACAGCTTGAGCAATGCGGCGCGCTGGTTCGGAACCTGCAGGCACTTGAGAATTAAGGCGGCGTGGAATCGATGAATTCACCACTCGCAAGTCACTGAGGAGATTTGAGGAATGGCAGTCCAGCAAAGACGTAAGACGCGATCGAGGCGGGATATGCGGCGGGCCCACGATGGGCTGAAGGGCGCCGTTACGTCCATCGATTCCACCTCCGGTGAACTACACATGCGTCATCATGTGACCGCGGAGGGATTCTATCGAGGACGCAAGGTCATGGACGTTCCCGAGCCCGAAGCTCAGGAAGACTAGTACCGTGGCCGGTGATCGCCCGCAAGCGTCTCCCTAGCGCGGAATCCGGCAAATTGTCTGCCACGCATGCTGATCCGATACCCCTTCCGGAGCATGTTCGTAGCGCCCCGCGCGGTGCCGAGTCGGCCTGCTGCTGTCCGCATCGGTAGTGCTCGAATGACACGCAAGGTCACGATCGCGCTTGACGCCATGGGCGGCGACTGCGGTCCGGACGCCGTTGTGCCGGCTGCATTGGCGGCACTGGAAAAGGACGATTCGGCCAGTTTCCTCCTCTACGGGTTGCCCGCCACTCTGGAGCAGGCGCGCGCCGAGGCCGCCGGCCGGTACGGCAATCGACTGCAATTCATTCCCGCAACTGACGTTGTCGGCATGGACGAGTCTCCGGGGGACGCGCTGCGCCGGAAAAGGAATTCGTCCATGCGCCTCGCTATCGAGGCTGTGCGACGCGGTGAGGCGGATGCGTGCGTAAGTTCCGGAAACACCGGCGCGCTGATGGCGACCGCTCGTTACGTGCTCAAGACGTTGCCCGGAGTGGACCGCCCCGCCATCATCTCCGCGGTGCCGTGCCTGGGAGGCGGGCATACCTTCATGCTGGACCTGGGGGCCAACGTGGGCTGCAGCGCCCAGCACTTGCTGCAGTTCGCGATCATGGGTTCCGTCGTTGCAGAGGGCATTCTCGGTTTGGAACGCCCGCGCGTCGCGCTGCTCAACATCGGTCTCGAGGACATCAAGGGAAACGAACTGGTTCGCGAGGCCGCAGAGTTGTTGAGCCGCAGCAATTTGAACTACGTGGGTTATATCGAGGGCGACGGGATATTCAACGGCAAGGCGGATGTGGTGGTCACCGATGGATTCGTGGGCAACGTCGCGCTGAAGACCATGGAAGGGGTGGCGGGATTTATTGCCTCGATTCTGCGGGAAGAGTTCAGGCGCAACCCGATTCGGCGAATCCAGAGCGTCGTGGCCGGTACGGCCCTCAATGCAGTTCGCGACCGGTTGGATTCGCGCCGCTATAACGGCGCGACTCTGGTCGGGCTCAACGGCATTGTCATCAAGAGCCATGGCGGCGCGGATGCAGTGGCGTTCGAAAATGCCATGCGCACGGCGATTATGGAAGCGCGCAAGGGCGTGCCGGTTCGAATTGCCAATCTCATGGAAGAGCAATGTATTCGCGCATAGCCGGCACAGGGACATACCTGCCCCAAAAGGTGCTGACGAACTCCGAGCTCGAGACCATGATCGACACTTCGGACGAGTGGATCCGCACGCGTACCGGTATCGAGCGCAGGCACATCGCCGCTGAAGACGAGGCCACAAGCGACTTGTCCGAGAAGGCCTGCCGGATGGCGCTGGATGCGGCGGGGCTTGAGCCGAACGACATCGACCTCGTGATAGTGGGAACCTGTACGCCCGATCTGGTATTTCCCAGCGTTGCCTGCCTGCTGCAGGAAAGGATGGGAATGTCCGGTGCCGCGTTCAGCATTGAAGCGGCTTGCAGCGGATTCGTCTACGCGCTCTCCGTGGCTGATCAGTTCATCCGCGACGGTCGGGCCGGACGCGCGCTGGTGAGCGGCGCGGAGGTCATGTCGCGGATCATTGACTGGACCGACCGGGAGACGTGCGTATTGTTCGGCGACGGCGCCGGCGCCGTCGTGCTCGAAGCTTACGATGAGGCCGGTATCGTCTACACCGATTTGGGTGCCGACGGCCGTTACCGCAACCTTCTCTACGCCGACAGCGGCGTTTCGAGGATCAAGGAGGAGGGCGCGACAACCTTGCTCATGAAAGGCAATGAAGTCTTCAAGGTGGCCGTGCGCACACTCGAGGGCATGGTGGACAAAGTCCTGGCCGAAAACGGTCTGGAGCAGGGCGAGATCGATTGGTTCGTGCCCCATCAGGCAAACTTGCGTATCATCAAGGCTACGGCCAAACGACTTGGATTGCCCATGGAACGCGTCGTGCTTACGGTCAAGGATCATGGCAACACCTCGGCGGCATCGATTCCGATGGCGTTCGATACGGCTGTCCGCGATGGGCGGATAAAGCGCGGTGACCTGGTGTTGCTGGAGGCGTTCGGCGGCGGTTTTACCTGGGGAGCGGCACTTGTACGGTACTGATTTTCCGGGTTCAGGCTACACGCGATCGGATCGCGGTCATAGTGAGGTGCGAGATGAGAAAGTCCGTTAGCTCATTGTTATTGATACTGGTTCCGTTCGGCGGAGCCGGGGCGTTGGAATTGGCGCTTTCCGCGGACAGCGGTGTTGTCGGTGAAACGCGGGTCATCAGCGCGAAGCACGAGGATACGTTCGTCAAGCTCGCTCGGCGATACAATCTCGGCTTCGAAGAACTCAAGCAGGCCAATCCCGATGTCGACCCGTGGTTGCCCGGTGAAGGTACCGAGATCGTCCTGCCGACGCAGTTTGTGCTTCCGAACGCGCCGCGGCGGGGCGTGATCATCAACCTGCCGGAACTCCGGCTCTACTATTTCCCCGACGGCGATTCCGGACGGGTCATCACCCACCCTGTGAGCATCGGGCGCATGGAGTGGGGAACGCCCCTGGGATGGTCGAAGATCGTGAGCAAGGCCGCCAATCCGGCCTGGTATCCGCCCGAATCGATT
>JAKZVH010000319.1:0-2595 GCA_047516145.1 Gammaproteobacteria bacterium | reverse complement strand
CGCCACTGAGCCACCGGCGAAACGCGGACAGTGGGACCGCCAGGCATTCGGCGCTGGCCGGAGGGCACAGGCTCACTATTCGCGCCGCGAGATCCCCGTCCTGCGACTCGCGGAGGTCCTCCGGCAGATCTGCTCGCCAGCACACCTGCACGTCCGGCGCTCCGTGCTCCGGTCCGTGCAGGAAGATCGCAATGTCCGGGTCGGGTGTTGGCGGCGGTGATGTCTGGGCCCACGCGTCGAGATGGGCCGGAAACAGTACCGGCGCATCGGGCGCGGGAGCGGACAGCGCCCGCAGCAGCGTGTCACGCTCCTCGCCATCGGCCGGCAGTATCTGCTCCAATGCCTCATGCCCGAAGTCGATCTCGCCGGCCGTGGCGTGTTTGCTCAGCCACTGCCAGGTAGCCGCCAGCGCGTCTCCATAGATGGGATCTGGTCGGGAACTCCGTTTGACCTGGGCGGATTGCGCGACGACTACGGCGCGTGCCGCGATCGGCCGGCCTGCCCGGTTGAGACGTCCGAAGCGCTGACGCAACGCGTCCACGCTCGCGCATTCGGTGACGAGCCCATCGAAGTCCAGGTCCGCGCCCACTTCCAGCGTCTGCGTGGCTACGACGAATCTTGAGCTCAACGACTCGCGCGGCTGCCCGGTCCGTAGCACTTCCACGCCGGCGGTGACGCGATCACGGTCCAGCGGCCTCATGCGCCCGGTCAGCAACGAGGACTAATGCCCAAGACGCTCGAGCTGTTCATGCACCGCCTTCGCCGTGGCGACACGGTTCACGATTACTCCTATCGCCGTACGCCCGTCGCTAGCGAGCCCGACTGCTTCCTCGGCGATGCGCGATGCCCAGCGGTCGTTGGCGTTGTCTCCAGCCAAACCCCGCACTGGAACAAGCTAAGCGGGTTTGGCCGAACGCAGCCGCGGCCCCAGCACAGCGTGGTCACGATCGTCATCGTTCACAGTGACCGTGACACCGGCATCCGCAGGCGGGGTGGCCGACGCCAGCGTCAACGCAAATGGTGCGGTGAGGATCGCGCCCGGCGCCGTGTGCCACTGGCGGTATTGCATGACGCGTTCCAGCGTCTGCCGGAACGGATTGGCGCAGTGGGCTTCGTCGAGGATCACGAGACTGTCATTGGCGGCCAATCCGGCATGCACCGGCCACATATAGTTGCTCGGGCCATACCCTCGGAACAGCAGCCGCGAGCCGAACTGATCCACGGTGGATACGACCACGGTGGGCTGTAGCGGCGATCGGAACCACTGATCGTCGCGGTACATCCCGCCACGCATCCGGAAGACGGAAAGCGGTTGCGTGCCGCCACCGGCGTCCAGTTCGCCGCCGAAGGACAGGGCGCGCAGGCGCTCGGCGACGTCCTTGACGATCCCGTCCTCCGCATTCTCCAGCGCGCCGGCCAGCATCAACGCCCGCTCGCGGGTGGCGTCGACGATGATGCGGCGATCCACCACGAAGAAGATGCGGCGCGGTGCCGTGCGATCTTCCGGCGCACGCTCCGCCTGGCATGCAAGGGCGAATACTGCGATGTCGATGCACGCGGTCTTGCCGGAAGCGGTCGGCAACGCGAGCACGTCGGGCCAGCACGGCTCGCCCGGACGGGCGTCCACGACCTGCTGCGCCAGCCGCGCCTGCCAGGGGAACGGGTCGTAGCCGTATATCTCCCGAAAGAACTCAGTGAACCGATCCGCAGACAGTGCGTTCATGACCGCATCTCTTTCGGCTACTCCACGGGCTTGCATAGCCCGTACCCGCGGTGCCTGCCTGCTCCGAGCAGTACAGGACCGCGCACCGGCTCGGCGAACGTGATCACTGCATGGGCATGGCGCCGGGCTCCACCCGCCCTACGGCCCAGCAGGGGGAAGTCTCGACTGCGCGGGACGCCCGTCTGCGGCGTCACCTGAGTGGTGGCCACCTCGTGCGGCTGTGGCAGCCCGATGCGTTCGCACGCCCGCGCGACCATCTCTTCCACCTGGCGATCCTGGTCGCGCCCCTTGGGGTGACGGTCGAACACGATCGGGGTGATCGTTGCCCAGCGCGCGGCAGGCCGAACCCATGTCTCGGCGCGCAGAGCAACCGGTGGCGATTCGCGTTGCTCCATTTCCAACTCCCACTCGAACAGCCGCCCCGCGTAGACACGGATGCGACGGACCGACCCATCGGGGTTGGGCCCGATGGCCGGGCCGAGGCACCTGGCAAGCTCGGTGAAGCTCACGTGCCGCGGCACGGCCAGCGCGACCCCCAGCAAGTGGCCGTCTGCGTACAGCCCTCCGGCATGCGCGAGTGGCAGGACTGCAAGATGAGTATCTCGCGAGGGCCTACCGTCGGCGGTGTGACCACTCAGCCATTCCGGCACCGGCTGCGGACAGTACGTCATCAACGTGTCGTGGACGCGCGCTGTCAGCGCGAGCGTGCTCTCGAGTCCCAGCTCGCTCCCGGCCACTTTGCGCAGTACGACCATCCGGGAGTCGAACACCGATTCCCGGAGCGGCGCCTTCTCCTGGGACCGCGGTCTGTCGTACGCAACCCACCGCGACCTCGCTGGTCGGAGTCCCTGTTGGTACTGACTCTCCAGGTG
>JAKZVH010000318.1:0-8669 GCA_047516145.1 Gammaproteobacteria bacterium | reverse complement strand
GAATTGCTCGACCTTGCCGATATCTGGCAAGCCGAACACGCCATGTTCGCATTCACGTACGCACTGTCCGCGCGTCCGAGCTACACCTCGTCGGAGGGTGGGACCATCGAGCCGTGCGAAGCCGCCATTCTCCAGCGCCCCGAGAGCATCTTCGCGCTCAACGCGGATCAGGCCAGCGGTGAGCTCAACATCGACGACTATCCTCTCCAGATCGTGCATGCGTCCAATGTCGATCCGACGCGAGCACCAGCCGGTTACGGTTCCGTCAAGATCGAGGGGACCATGCCGTACACGCTCAAGGAAGGGTCGGAGCACTGGGACACGCTCAAGGAAAAGGTGGCCGACCGGCTTTTGGCCTATTACATGCGCCACACCACCAACCTGACGAAAGAAAACGTCCTGGCCAAGGTACTGATGAGTCCGCTGGACATCGAGCGGATGAACCCGGCCATGTGGCGCGGAAGCGTTCATCAGCGCTTGCGGACCTTCAACGTCTTTACGCCCTACCGCCTGCCGATTCCGGGCCTTTATCACACCGGCGGTTGCACCGAAGGCGGGGGTTCGGTCACCGGGCGGCCCGGCCGCGCGGTGGCGGCCATCGTTCTGGAAGACGACGGGCTTTCGCTTGCGGAAGTCGCTGCCGGCCGGGCGTAGATTGCGAAGATAGTCGGGCTTGGCTGCACATGAGAACAACGAAGGGCGAGGCGACACATGAGCCGCGGAACTTCGGTTAGACATGCCGCGTTGCTGGGCGCGTCCCTTGCGGTGGCGCTGCTGGCGCTGGGCGTTGGCGCTCAGCAATTGGCGGCGATCCAGCAGGTTCCCGGCAATCCGGCGATGCATCCGGCACCGGACCAACCGATTCCGTACAGCCACCGGACACACCTCGCACTCGGTCTGGTTTGTGAGACCTGCCATACCAACACGGCGGCGAATGCGCCGATGGGGTACCCGGGAACCGGCACATGCATGACGTGCCATAACGCCATCGGCCGGGATCTGCCCGCGGTCATGCAGCTTGCCGAGTTCGCCGCCTCCGGGGATCCGGTACCCTGGGTCCGCGTGTACCAGGTCCTTCCCGGAGTCGCCTGGGACCATCAACCCCACATTGCGGCGGGCGTGGACTGCGGCGCGTGTCACGGGGACATGGCGCAACTGGATGAAACGGCCATGACGACCGGTGTCACGTCCATGGCAAGCTGTATCGGTTGCCACGAATCGCACGCTGCGGATACCGCTTGCGCGGTCTGCCATGCCTGGCCGCTTGAGTGAGACTCCATCCGTTTCCGGAGGTCCCACTACCGTCCCACTACGGGAGAGAAACCGATGAGACTCACGAATAACGCACCTTATCTTTTGCTACCACTGCTCGGCCTGTTCTGCGCGCCCGCTCTCGCCTGCGAGATAGCCGACTTCGAGCAACTCGCCGCGGACTCCCCTCACGGGGTCACACTAACGAGCGCCAATCCCGTCGACGAAGCCGTAGGCTATTGCCAGTTGGAAGGGATCATCGCCAATGCCGACGACGGCGAGAGCAAGATCAGGTTCAGGCTCCGACTGCCGGATGCCACCGCGTGGAACGGCCGGTTTCTGGTCAGCGGAAACGGCGGCACGGCGGGTATGTTTCAAAGCGAGGACCGGGTTCAGGTTGCGCTCCAATTGGGGTATGCGACAGGCCAGACGGACACGGGACATGTCAGAGACGCGCCGGAAGACTGGGTCATGAAGGAAACCGAGTCGGGCGACGTCGTCCCCAACAATGTAACCATTCACGACTTCGGCCATCGTGCAATTCATTTGACGACGGTGGTCGGCAAACAATTCGTCGACGCGTTCTACGCGCGCCCGCCGCAGTTTTCCTACTACCTGGGGTGCTCTACCGGCGGGCGACAGGGTCTGAAGGCGATGCAAAATTATCCCAACGACTACGATGGCATCATCGCCGGTGCACCGGTTTTCTCCCTGACGCGTCTGAACATGTCCCAGGTGTGGACGGCTCAACAGGTCGCCAGGCTGAACGCGGACGCTCAACCCCTCGCGGATGAACAACTGGATCTGCTCAAGAATGAAGTACTCGGCGCCTGCGATGCACTGGACGGGCTCGAGGATCGGCTCATCGACGATCCCCGCCAGTGCGGCTTCGACCCTGCTGTGCTGGAGTGCGGGGCATCGGAGTCGCCACCCCAATGCCTCACCGAGCCGCAGGTAGATTTCGTCAGCACAATCTACCAGGGCCCTGTGACTGCGGCGGGGGAGCGTATCTACCCGGGCCGACTCCCCGGGGGCGAGGCTGGCGGCGGCATGGCAGGATGGCAGGGTTTCCTCCGCCAGGACTGCACGACCCCGGAGGGCACAGGCCGCTGCGACTACGTCGCACGCGCCTGGCATCAAAGCCCCGATATGGACCTGCTACAGAATTTCAGCATCGACGATCCCGAGGACGTGGCCGCGGCGGATTCTTCCTACTACTCCGGTGTGACCCGCGCCGACAATCCCGACGTGACCCCGTTCGTGCAAAGCGGCGGCAAGGCGATCCTCTACCATGGCTGGAGCGATACAAACGTGACGCCGACTCCCACGGTCGAGTTGTACGAGGCCATGGAATCCACGGTCAACCGCAAACGCGGCGCCTCGGACTTCCACGACCATGTGCGGCTGTTCATGGCCCCGGGGATGGGACATTGCGGCCGCGGCGATGGCCCGAACGTCTACATGCGCGCCGTGATCGAGGCCATTGATGCCTGGGTGACGGAGGACCTGGCGCCGGAGACGATCGTCGCAACTCACGAGGAACGGGGCATGTCGCGCCCCTGGTGCCCCTACCCTCAAGTTGCAAGGCTGCGGGACTCGGGCCTGAACCCGAACAATGCCGCGAGCTTCCAGTGCGTCAGCCCGGCGGAATGATCCCGGTAAGGGGAAGAAGGAACATGTACAAGTGTATTGCACAGTCCCGGTCGAAGCTGGCACTGGGATTGCCCGCGGCGATGTGTTGCACGGTCGCCCTCGCCCATCACTCCGCGCGTATCACCTACGATATGGATCGGGTGATCGAAGTGGAGGGCGAGATCACTCAGGTGATGTGGCGCAACCCCCACCTCCGATTCACGCTGAGCGCCATGAGCGAGAATGGCGAGCCGGTGGCCTGGGAGGTCGAGAGTATTCCCGCCACTCGCCTGGCCCGTGTGGGCATCACGCCCGATCGGCTCAGCGTCGGCGACACCGTCACGATCGCGGGATTCCCTGCCAGGCGCCCGGTACAGGATATCTATGCCATCAATGTGCTGCTCGCCGATGGACGCGAAGCGCTACTGGACACACCGGTCGCCCGGTGGACGGAGAACACCATCGGTACCGGCATGGACGAGACACCGGGAACGCCCGGCGCCGATACGTCCTTGGGAATCTTCCGCGTGTGGAGCACCGACGGATCGTTTCTGCGAACCGAAACCCGCTTTCTTACCGAGGGCGGCACGCTCGACTACCCGCTCACGGAGGCAGCCCGGGCGGCACAGGCGGACTGGGATCCGCTGGATCCCGGCAACCCCTTTCTCACCTGCACGCCCAAGGGCATGCCGACCATCATGCAGCAGCCCAACCCCGTCGAGTTCATCGATAACGGCGGCGAGATCGTGTTTCGCATGGAGGAATTCGATACGGTACGAGTGATCCAGATGAGCGACGAGGCCCCGGACCAGCCCCTCCAACCAACGCCGCTGGGACACTCCCGGGGATATTGGGAGGGCAATACGCTGGTCGCCACGACCAACGGGATCAATTGGCCGTATTTCGACCAAAATGGCTTACACCAAAGCGAGGCGCTCGAGTCCGTGGAGCGATTTACGGTGAATGAGGACGGCAGCCGACTGGACTACGAGGTCGTGGTCACCGATCCATGGCTGTTTACCGAGCCGGTGACCCTGAGCAAGTCGTGGCGCTGGATACCGGGCGACGCGGTGCTGCCGTTCAACTGCACGGAAGACTGACCGTCCTCGCTTGCCGAAATGACGTTGTCTCGCTACCACCGTCAGATACTGCTCCCCGGTATCGGCGAGCAGGGGCAACGAAAACTGGGCGAATCCACCGCGCTGGTGCTTGGATGCGGTGCGCTCGGCAGCCTCGCCGCCGACCTTCTCGCTCGTGCCGGCGTCGGACATCTGGTAATTGTCGACCGGGATGTACTCGAAATCACCAACCTGCAGCGACAGGTACTGTTCGACGAGCAGGACGTCGCCGACGCAATCCCGAAGGCCGAAGCCGCTCGGCGCAGACTCGCGCGGATCAACTCGACCGTGCGAGTGACGGCGATTGTCGACGATCTCAACCACCGCAACATCGCGCAATACGCAACTGGCGTTGATGTCCTCGTCGATGGTTTGGACAATTTCGAAGCGCGTTACCTCGCCAATGATTTCGCGGTGAAACACGCTGTTCCCTACATTTATGGAGGTGCCGTAGGCACCGTAGGCTCAGCATTTGCCATCCTGCCCCGCACCAGGGGCGAAACCGCGCCGTGGGAAGCGCTCGCCGACGGTACACGGGCGACCCCGTGCCTGCGATGCCTCTTCGAAGAAGCGCCTCCGCCAGGCACGACGCCAACCTGCGACACCGTGGGCGTCCTGGCAGCCGCAGTCACGACCGTCGCAAGCTTTCAGGTTGCCGAGGCGCTCAAGGTTCTCAGCGGAAACTTCCACAATGTCTGCCCGACGCTGCTCAACGTCGACCTCTGGACGAACGCCTTGTTTCAACTCAAGGTCGAGAGCGCCTACGAGCACGGCGATTGCCCTTGCTGCAAGCACGGACGGTTCGATTACCTGGATGGCAGGCTGGGCTCGGGCGCAACGACGCTATGCGGCCGGGATGCCGTGCAACTCACACACAGGCAGGGCCCGCAAGGACTGAATCTCGACGAGATTGCCGTCCGCCTGAGTGAACACGCCAATGTAGTCAGGAGCCGCTACATGCTCCGCGCAGATTTCACCGAAAAGGGTAGCCCCTATGTTCTGAGCCTGTTTCCCGACGGTCGTGCCATAGTTCACGGGACGGCTGAACCGAGCGTAGCTCGTAGCGTTTTTGCGAGATACGTCGGCATATGAAGACAGGAGAACAAGCGCGACGCCGCAATGGGGAAAAAGATGAAAATGATTTCAATTTTGGTGGGACTGCTCTTGCTGCCCATCGTTGTATCCGGCCATCACTCCCGAGCCCACTACACCGGGGAGATGCGCGAACTGGAAGGCGAGGTTGTACGCCTGCGCTGGGGAAATCCCCACACGGCCGTCCTGTTGCAGACGACCACCGAGACCGGTAACGGACAGGCATGGCGGATCGATTTCCTCGGGACGAGGGGAGTCGCCCGCGAGTCGCTTGCGATCGGACAACGGTTGACGCTCGCCGGGCTGGAATCAGTCCGCGGCCCCGGGGACCTGCTCGCCACGAACATGCTGCTCGCCGACGGAAACGAGTTGCTGCTCGGCGCAGTCGAACCCTTCTGGTCGAGCGATGTGGAGCGTGCCTCCACCCCCGCACGCGTGGATGTTCTTGTCGACGGTGTCGCGGAGAACCGGGGGCTGTTTCGCGTATGGAGTCCGCCCGCCGAGGACTGGGCACGCTACAGCCGCCTCCAGCACAGCTACTACTTCCTGGAGAGCGAGGAAGAGCGGGCGCGGGTCTGGTCGCAGGCCATCTTCGGCGCGTGGCAGTCGGAGCCCTATACGGAAGCTGCCATCGCCGCTCGCGCCGATTGGGATCCACTCGACAACTTCGCTACGCGCTGCGAGCCGGAGGGCATGCCGAGGCTCATGATGAATCCCCATCCGTTCGAGTTCGTGGATGAGGGCGAGCGGATCAGGCTGCGCTCGGAACTCTACGATATTGACCGAATCATCCACATGGATGCCTCCGGCGCTCCCGAGGATGTTCCTCCGTCAGCACTGGGTTATTCGGTGGGTCGTTGGGAGGCGGACACCCTGGCGGTCGAGACGACGCAAGTGAACTGGCCGTGGCTGGACAACAGCGGCACACCGCAGAGTCAGGCGGTGGAGTTCGTGGAGCGTTTTACCGTCAGCACGGACCAGACACGCCTTGACTACCAGTTGACCGTGACCGATCCCGCCACGTTCACCGAGCCCGCCCTTTACGACCGGTATTGGGTGGCGCTGGTCGGGGCGAGTATCAATACCTACGGTTGTCAGGTTCTCTGACCCCGCTCCATCCGTGCGCGCAGGAAGTCCGGCGTAAGTGGAGATCGCTCGCCTGGCGATCTCCACCGAAGGCGACTCCGGTGTCCCCTACCCCGCGAGATGCTCCTGGAAGAAGGCGATCGTGCGGCTCCAGGCCAGATCCGCCGCCGCTTCGACGTATCGGGGCGTCGAATTGTTGTGGAACCCGTGGTTCGTGCCCTCGTAGATGTGCATCTCGTGATCCACGCCGTTGGCCTGTAGCGCGGCCTCGTACTCCGGCCACATGGCATTGATTCGCTCGTCGTTCTCCGCATAGTTGACGAGAAGCGCGGCCGTGATGCTCGCTGCTTCTTCGGCGGAAGGCGCCGCGCCGTAGAAGGGTGCGCCGGCATCGAGATCATCGCCCAACGCCACGGCCAGGCGATTGGTCATCCCGCCGCCCCAACAGAAGCCGGTGGCGCCCAGGCGTCCGGTGGACAGTTCGTGCCCCTTCAGATAGAGCGCGCTGTTGATCATGTCCTGATTCAACTCGGCCGGGTCCAGGTCCCGTTGCAGCGTGCGGCCGTCGTCGTCATTGCCGGGATATCCGCCCACCGGAGACAGGCCGTCCGGCGCCAGTGCCAGGAAACCGGCCGCCGCGGCGCGACGGGCCACATCTTCCACGTAGGGATTGAGGCCACGGTTCTCATGAATGACCAGCACCGCGGGGAAGGGTCCTTCGCCGGCGGGCTGTACAAGGTAGCCGCGCATCATGCCCGACGTGCCACCGGGAGATGGATATTCCACATAGAGCCCCTTGATGCGCTCGTCGGTGAAGGAAATCGTCTGCGCTTCGGCGTAGCGTGGCATCAACGCCTGAGCCATCCAAAGCGCCGAGACGCCCCCGATCGTGATGGTTGCCGCCCGACTCATGAATTCCCGCCGATCGATGTATCCGTGGCAGTATTCGTCGTAGAGGTCAAAAATTCGTTGGTCGATTGCTTTTGCCATTGGTTGTTCCTCCTGGAAGTTCATTCGCTCGGTTCGTCTGGTCCCCCGAAGCCGGTGCAAAAACGGTCTTGAAAGACTTGCCGAATCATACAATATACAGCCGCCGACCGGTGAATCGCCGCCACGTACCGGTTCCTGTCACAATTTCAGACTACCCTGACCGCCGTCGCTACCTTGATTTGGTCAGGGCACGCATAATGAGGTGTTTGAAAATGGCTGGGAGCAAACAGATGCGGACAAGGTTCAGGACCCTCGCGAGCAGGTATCGCGGGATCGTCGCGCTGGGCTCGCCGGCCGCCGCGATAGCGTGCCTGACGATTTCCGGCTGTAGCGACCCTGCCACGCCCACCGGAGAAACGGCGATGAGCTGGCTCGCCGGCGACCACCACGTCCACTCCCGCTACAGCGTGCTCTGGGATCGGGACGTCGACCCTCCGGAGCCGCGCATCGGCGCTCACGGTGTCTACCCCATCGCCTTGAACGCGCTCATGGCAAAACACCACGGACTGACCTGGATGGTCACGACGGATCACGGCGGCCGGTTCCACAGCAAGCTTTACCTGGAGGAGGCCTATCCGAACCTGTTGGTCGCCAGGGAAGTGGTGCCGGATATCATCCACTTTTACGGCCTGGAGTTGAATGCGCCCGGCGGAGATCACAGTAGCGTGATCTTTCCCCATACCCACGACGAAGCCCAGCGGCTCCATGAATTCGAATCGCAGTTCGATCGGCGCAACGCCGGCCCCTCCGATCCCGACAGCAACACCGAAACACGTATGCTGGAAGCGCTACGATACATGGATGAATTGCCCGAGAAACCGCTGGTCATCGTCAATCACCCCTCCAGAACGGCCATGGGCGGATCCCCCTATGGGCTCTACACGCCCGCAGAGTTGCGCGGCTGGAACGACGAGGCGCCGGAGGTAGCCATCGGCATGGTCGGTGCGCCCGGCCACCAGGCGATCTCCATCAACCGCGACGGTTCCCTGCGCGAGCGCGGCGCCCGTGGCCAATACGGCGGTGTTCGAACCCGCGGTGGCTTCGATCCAATGACCGCAATTCTGGGTGGCTTTTGGGATTCCATGCTGGGCGAGGGCCGCCGCTGGTGGATCACCGCCAATTCGGACTCCCACCGGCACTGGAGCGACGGCGGCGTGGATTTCTGGCCGGGCGAGTATTCCAAGACCCATGTGTACGCCCGAAACTACGGACCCGGTATCCTGGACGCACTCCGCAGCGGCCGGATATTCGTCGCCACGGGCGAGTTGATATCCGAGCTCTACGTGAGCGCGGCTACCACGGACGGCCGCTTGGCGGACATCGGCGGCTCGCTGCGCTTTGAGCCCGGCGCAAGCATCATCGTCATGATCCGCTTGCGGGACCCGGCCGTGGAGAACCCCCACGGGGATAGCCCGTCGGTGAATCGCGTGGACCTGATTGCCGGCGACGTGACCGGCCCGGTGGCTGACGAAAATCAAGATAACAATCCCAGCACACGGG
>JAKZVH010000317.1:0-5748 GCA_047516145.1 Gammaproteobacteria bacterium | reverse complement strand
CTGCGCTGACGTCAAGCCCCCCCGCGCCGAGTCCCGTCTCGATCACCACCGGCTCCCGATCCTCGTGGAGAAAGATCACCGACAGCGTGCCCTCGGCGCCGCGGCTCGTGACGTAGGCACGCGAGCCGTCGGGGCTCAGTCGTACCGTGTGACCCTCGCGCCCGCCCGTCGGATACGTTCGCACCACGCTGCGCGTGTCAAGATCCACCAGCGCCAGTTGATCCAACTCCTGCATGGTGGCCACGGCGTGCCGCCCATCGGGCAGAAAGAGCGGGGTGTGGGGACGGGAATCAGGACCCAGGTCGATGCGCGCCTCGACGCTGGCGGTGGCGATGTCGATCAGGACGATGTGTTGTCCATGATCGTCCTCCGGCCCGTACTCTGCCGTGAGCGCCTTCGTTCCGTCGGGCGAAACGGCCACCTCATGGGGGATGATGGGACCGATCGGTACGCGAGCGATCTCCACGCCGGCGGCCAGATCGATGAACGAGATGCTGCCCCCGGATCGGTTGGCCACGACCAGCGTGCCGCCGAGCGCGACGCGCGTCGCCATGTTTGCGACCTCGCCCCGATTCGCCGCATTCCTGTCAGGCTCGTGGTCGGGATTCTGAACCTGAGCCAGCGCGCCGACGCCCCAGGCCACTGCGAAAATCATGCCTGCCCCCTTGAGCCGCCTGTGCATGTTCCACCTCCGCATCCATCGGGCTCCCGCGACCCAGCCGCAACGCTTCATCGGCATCAACCTGCGGTATCGTCCCATTCGGCGACGCAATTGTATGGCCTGATCTCGTAACCCGGCAGCGCCGCGCGAGTGGTTTCGAATTGAAGCGGCTCGGGAAACACGATCGGATCGCTTATCGCGATCGAGTAGTTCAGGACCGGCTCGCCGTCTTCCTCCACCACCTGAAATCGCTCATCGTAGCGAACCTGGTCCGACTGTGGCGTTCCGTAGTCGGAGTAGTACGGCCAGTCGACGTGTGAGGTGGTGACGACGAGAGTGTCGCCATCCCATCTTCCCGCCGAGTAGCCAACGTTGGATGGCTCAGGGTTTTCCTCCGGTTCCCCCATGTGAATGATCCGCTGAATGTCGTACTGGATCAGGTGGATTCGAATGTCGTCGCCTTCGCGGGAGATATTCATGGGGCGCGGGTCAAACATCGTATCCGGCATGCCGTGCTGGCATTCCAGTTGGCGATTGTCCGTCATCGGATCGTATGCGGCATTGAGCTCGGCACCACGTTCCGTGTAGGAGACCGCTTGCAGCGCCCCGGCGAACCACGGACCGGAATGCGTATCCCAGGTGCGGAATAGCCCGTCGGCAACCAACTCGTCCGCTACCGCGCTGTCCGGGTCGATACGTTCGGGCTGCTGGACCAGCCGATCATTGGACCACCGTAGCTCCTGGCCGGCCCCCTGCACATATTCCCTGCCATCGGGCATCAGAATATTCACTACGCCCAGGGACAACGGGTTTCGCTTCGAGGCATATCCGGCGACCCGCACGTTTCCCATCAGGTGTCGCGGTGCGAGACCCATGTTTTCCAACCGGCGAGGATTCGGACTCAGTTCGAGCTCCCACACCACCTCCGCGCCGGTGTCATTGACGATCTTGAGCTTCGCTCGCGCATGCGGATTGCGCCAGAAGACGTCGACGATCTCGCCCTGCAGTTCGACAAGTTCCGACTGGTACAGGAGCGTATTGATCACTGAGCCATGATGCGCTTCGACCGGCGAATGCAGCAACGCCACTACCAGAATTGGAGGAATCACCATGGATTTCATCACTATCTCCGGATTTCCGCTCGATCAGCCTACGCCAAGATTCGAATTACCCCAAATCCGCTATGCACTCGCAACGCTTTCGACCGTAACCGTCGCTGCGCTCGCGACAGGCAGCAGTGGGATATGCGGCTCAGGCTATGGTTAAATCGTCCGTTGCAACTACAACGTATCATCCGAATGGCAATCTCACTTGCCACGATCATTCCGGCGCTGGCGGGCGCAGAAATCATTGCCGTCATCGGCACAGGCGATGTGGGCCGTACCCTCGGCACCCGCTTCGCTGAGGCCGGGCACAGCGTTTACTTCGGCTCGCGCACGCCGGAAGCGGACAGGGTGCGGGCGCTGGTAAGCGAAGCGGGCGAGAACGTGGCCGCGCTGACACCCCCGGAGGCCGCTGCCGCGGCGGAATTCATCGTTCTGGCCGTACCCTTTGGCGTCGCTGTTGACGTCTTGCGAAGCCTCGGCGATACGGCTGGAAAGGTCGTTATCGACGTCACCAATCCTCCGATCGGATCGGAAGGACGGTTTGCGCGCGCTACCGATACCTCCGTGGCGGCGCTACTGCAGGCAGCCTCCCCCGAGGCGCACGTCGTCAAGGCACTCAACGCCCTTGCGTATGGCACCATGGCCAATCCCGAAGTCGCCGGCGGGACGGTCACCATTCCCATGGCGGGCAACGACGAAGCGGCCAAGGCCGGAGTTGCCCGTTTGATCGCCGACCTGGGCTTCGAATCCTGGGATCTGGGGCCCATCGAGTACGCGGAAGCGATCGAAGACATGCTCATGGTGCGGCTCTATGCACGGCTACAGGGTCGGGCCTTCAATTACTACTTCAGGCCCGCACCACATGAGAGCGATGCCGACTGACCCCTCCGGCCCGGTCGGATCACGGAGACGCCCGTTCCAAACGAAGGCGCCTCGGTAGCGAAAATTGTTTTTTGATATTGTACGGACCCGCCGCCAACCCTTCTGCCCCACAAGGCATACGGCGACCGTTCAGGAGGAAACGCATGCCGAGTAACGGGATTGTGACCGACATACAGAAGCAGAAAGAACTCAACGCCGGACTGACGACGCTGCGGATGAGCGAGGTCGTTATCTATACCAAACAATTCCAGGCCATGATCGACTGGTACGAGATCTTTCTCGGCCAGGGGCCCACCGTGTTGACCGCCGACTCCGGGGCGATGGCATGGAAGGGTAACAAGGGCGTGGCGTTTTCCCGCGTCTATGCCGATTTTCCCTGGTCGGAAGTGTTCGGAATCTTCGAATTTCCGGATCTCGACACGACAAAACGCAACGTCGTCGGCGAACAGGGACCGGGGATTCATCACTTTCAATTCCGGATTCCGGTGTTCGACGACCTGATCGCCAAGTACGAACGCATGAGCCAATGCGGGTTCGAACCCATGCAGGTATTCAATCATGGGCCCGGAACGAGCATGTACTACCAGGATCCGGACCAAAACATCGCCGAGTTTTCAGCGCCGAATTTCGACAATCAGGAAGAATACCTCGGCTACTTTCAGACCGAGGCGTACCAGCGAAATTTCGACGGCGTGCGCATCGATGACATGGCGGAGTTTGCGCGAAGGTTTCGCGAAGGCGTGCCAAGAGGAGAGTTGGTCAGGATCGAGGTCTGAAAACGTTCAACTTCCGCCCAAGGCAGTGGTTGCACCGCGGCGGCGGCAGTGTCCGGCTCAATCGGCCGGCTCACGGCATCACGAACCCCATGGGCCCGGGAAACTCCTCGGCGAGCGCACCCGAAGCCTCCTCATCCACCAGAAAGCACTCGGTTCGTTGAAAACCCGGGTTGATGATCCCGCAAACCGGGAGCCGCTCCCGCAGCCGGCGCATGACCGGCGTATCCCCCCGAATCCCGTAGGAAACAAGTAACTGCGCAGGTTCCCCGGCGGTCTTGCCGGGGATCAACAGGGCTCGAAGGCGGGCCCGATTGGGCGTCGTGGATGGAAGAATCACCGCCGTGACCGCATCCCCCGGCGCCACGGTCTCGTCGTGCCACCCCTCCCGAGCAAGCTGCGATGCGGGACTCAGCTCGACCAGCCAACCCTCGGAATTTCCCGTTTCATCCACGACGTCCACGATCAGGGCACCGTGCGGGTTGAGGATGCGAAAAACCCTGACCGAGCCTTCCAGCACATCGATCGCCTCCTCTCCATCCGGCGTCAGCAGCGAGCTGAAAGAGTGGTGTGAAAACGCGAAATGCGGCCAGATAATGGCCAAGACCAACAGCAGGACTGGTTCACGTAGTCGAAAAGTAACGGATTGCCTGATCCCCATGACCCCTGCTCCACTTGGTTCAACACCGTGCCTTGCGGGCCATTCTATCGTGCCGAGGGAAACATTTCATATTAAATATCAATAAATTAAATGGAATCCATTGATTTTGTGCAAGACCGGAATTGAGTTGCGGGTATACGCTCTGACGTATGCTCATGAACTTCTTTCCCGGACGTTGATATGGCACAATCATGATTCAGTGCCACATACGATTACATGTGGCACTGAATCATGATTCTTGGCAGGATAAAGCAATGTCAGAACTGTATGCGGACGTGCGATTCGGCGCTCAAGGTCGATTGGTTGTGCCGGCGCCGATTCGAAAAGCGCTGGGTTTTGTATCCGGCGAAAAGCTTGTAGCAAGGGTGGAGCACGAGCATCTGGTAATCGAAAAGACGGCCACGGTCGAGCGCCGGTTGCACGAGCGCTTCCGCAAGACGGCGGGGCGCAGCCTTGCCAATGAACTCATCAGGGAACGCCGCCGGGAGGCGCAACGCGACGACGGCCCGTGAGTGTAGTGCTGGACGCCTCCGCCCTCCTCGCCTTCCTGCAACTTGAACCGGGACACGAGACAGTCAGCAACGTGCTCGCGGAGTCCGTCATCTGCACTGTAAATTGGGCCGAGGTGATCGGAAAGTGCATTGTCGGCGACGTAGAGACGGAAGGACTGCTGGAAGATCTCCGGGCGCTTGGTCTCGCTGTCGTGCCTTTTTCGTCCGCCGAAGCCGAGTTGGCCGGTCGACTCGCGCAGCCTACAAGAGCCCTTGGCCTATCGTTGGGCGACAGAGCTTGCCTTGCACTCGGGCTCGCACGAGGCGATAGCATCTACACGGCGGACCGCACCTGGCGCCGATTGCGCCTCGGCGTCGCTATCAAGACGATCCGTTAACCCGAAGTCCCTTTCCGGGTCAGAGTGCCTCAAGCATCCGTGTCAACTCATCGAGGTCGGGCGGCTCGTCCTTGGGCCCGAGGTCGATGCAGACCCACGGGCGGACCTCCTCCTCCGGCGCCCAGATGAATTCCCTCCCCATCGGGAATGACTCCGTGTAGTTCACCGGGTCGACAATTTCCAGCTCAAGTTGCAAGTCCATCGATCCAGGCTCGCGCCAGTAGCGCTCCGTGACTCGGCCCTCCAGGCTCAGCGGACGATCGCCGTTGGTGATGGTTCCACCCGACATATGCGTCGTGTCGATGGTGAGTACATCGCCTTCCCAGCGACCGACAGAATAACCGAGATCCGTATGCGCCTGATCCGCCGGCCGAGGCTCCCCGTCCATCGCGACCGACCGCACCGTATTCGCACGTTCATAACGAATGACCAGTGTCCCGTCTTCCCCCTGACGCAATTCGATCGGATTGCCCGTCCAGAGAATTCTGGGCATGGTTTCCGGCACGCAATCGTTGAGCACCCGGGGATTGTCGCGCTCCGGAACATACGATTCGGAGGCTCTCCGTCCCTCATCCGTAAAGGGAATGACATCGGGTTCGCTTCGCGGCGGCCCGCCTCCATCGAAGACCGGGGTGGCGTAGATACCGAGGAAGTCCACTCCGGACTCCGAACCGTGCTGGGCATCGGCGCGGATCGGGCCGATGACCGCGAACGCAAATGAGACTGCCAATAGCGTTTTTATTGTTCTCAACCCGCAGCCCTCGTGATCTACACCG
>JAKZVH010000316.1:0-5119 GCA_047516145.1 Gammaproteobacteria bacterium | reverse complement strand
TCCCTGAACAGGCGTATACTGCCGCCGCGATGAATAGGAAACCCACACAACTCAGATTATCTGACGCCGTCGGCGCCTCATCGGTCGAGCAACCGATCATGGCGATAGCCAGCGGTGCGCTCCCGCGCGCGTGGTCCTTGCGGACGACCCGTATGAGCGTGGATTCGCATGGATTTAATTGTGGTGAACCCATGCGCTAAGCCTCTCTAGACAACGGCTCTGGAAGGCTTTCAAAACGAACCTTCCAGACCAGCCCGGAAAGCCCTGGTCGGTTCGAAACCCACCGGGGTTTTTTTATGCCTCGGTGGACGTTCTTTAACAACGTGGATTGTGTGACGTGTCGGGGCAGTGCTTCGTATAGTGCGAGGCAACCGCAACAGCAGACCCGGCGGTGCGCCCGTGCGCCTGCCCCGGACACCATTGGCTGACGTAGCTCAATTGGCAGAGCATCTGTCTTGTAAACAGGAGGTTGTGAGTTCGAGGCTCGCCGTCAGCTCCAGATTCGGAGGGGCTTTCATTGGCGAGATACCCTGGCTGTAATCCAGGCGCCCTACGGGTTGTGTAGGTTCAACTCCTACCCCCTCCACCAATTTCACTGCCTCGGCTGCGGCGGGAAAGGCAGTCATGGCCGCTTACAAAGGCGGCCGGAAACGACGTAGTCTCAGTCGTTTTGTTCCCGGTGCGGTAGCTCAACGGTAGAGCCCTGGATTGTCGATCCAGTCAATGTCGGTTCAACTCCGATTCGCACCGCCAAGTTTCTTTGATCCGGTGGGCGAATGGTTAAGCCACGAGGCTTTCAACCTCGTAATTGCGGGTTCGAATCCCGTCCGGATCTCCAGGACCGGTAGCTCAGTCAGGTTGAGAGCGCGCGGCCGATAACCGCGAGGTCGACCGTTCAAATCGGTCTCGGTCCACCAACTCTGGGAGTAGCTCAGTCCAGGAGAGCACTCGCCTTGGAAGCGAGAGGCCGCAGGTGCGAATCCTGCCTTCCAGATCAGTTTCGCGGGCATGGCTCAAGTGGTAGAGCGACAGGTTTCCAACCTGCAGGTTGCCGGATCGTGGCCGACTGCCCGCTCCAAAATCGGAGACTCGCAAGGTCGGCGTGCTTACCCGTTTTGAAAACGGTGATGTCCGGACGGACGTGGGGGTTCGATCCCCTCAGTCTCCGCCAAACAACGGTGAACCTAGCTTAATTGGGAGAGCTCCAGGTCGTGACCCTGGACGGTGCCGGTTCGAACCCGGTGGTTCACCCCACATCCGGAGAAGTGGCCGAGCGGCTTAAGGCGCCCGTTTGCTACACGGGAGGGGCGAGAGCCCTACCCAGGTTCGAATCCTGGCTTCTCCGCCACACACCTGCCCGTAGCTCAGTTGGAATAGAGCGGCTGGCTTCGAACCAGCAGGTCGGGAGTTCGAATCTTCCCGGGCAGGCCAATTTCACCGCCTTTGGCATAGTGGCTGTGCACCGGGCTTTTAACCCGGAGAGGAAGGTTCGATTCCTTCAGGGCGGACCACGCGGGCATAGCTCAACAGGAAGAGTACGACGTTGCCAACGTCGAAGTTGCGGATTCGAGCTCCGCTGCCCGCACCATTCGCCGTACCAACCGATCGGTGCTCGTCCAACTGGCAGGACACGAGACTTTGACTCTCGGGATCGTGGTTCGAATCCACGGCGCCGAACCACCCCCAGGCCGGTCGTCCAATGGCAAGACTGCGGATTCCAAACCCGCCAATCGGCGTTCGAATCGTCGCCGGCCTGCCAACACACATACACGCCGTGGCCGAACGGTTAGGCGCGAGATTGCAACTCTCGAGATCCCGGTCCAACTCCGGGCGGCGTGTCCACTTTGCCCCGGTAGCTCAGCGGTAGAGCAGCGGGTTTATACTCCGTCCTGAACGCGCCTGATAAGCGCTTGGTCGCACGTTCGAATCGTGCCCGGGGCACCACGACCACGTCCTCGTAGCTCAATCGGATTCAGAGCGCCGAGCTTCTAACTCGGGGGTTGCAGGTTCGAGTCCTGCCGAGGACGCCACCGACGGCCGTCCGAAGGGAATTGGCATACCTGGGTCGCTCAAACCGATCCGCTTCTCCGTTCGAATCGGAGGCCGCGCACCAACCACCGCCGCTCACACAATCCGCGTTGTCAGAGAAAAAGGTCAACCTCACTTGGCATGCCAACTGAGGACCTCGCCCAGGCGGTAGTCGCATCGTGGAGCGCAGGTCAACTTGTCGGCGCGGTCGTTTGCGCCCGCGCCTTGCTCGAACTGACGTTGGCTCACGGCTCTTGCACGCTCACCGAGAATGTAGTTACATGACTACATATGCGCCCGAGGCCTGCCATGACCATCACAACCGTAACGAGCCGAGAACTCAACCACGACATCGGACGCGCGAAAAAGGCGGCGAAGTCGGGGCCCGTCTTCATCACCGACCGCGGCAAACCCGCTCATGTGCTGCTCAGCATCGAGGACTACCGGCGGCTGGCGGGACAGCGGCGCAGCCTGGCGGAGGCATTGTCCATGCCAGGTCTGGCCGATATCGACTTCGAGCCGCCGCGTGTCCGCATCGAGACCCCTCCGCCCGATCTTTCCTGATGTTCCTGCTTGACACGAACGTGATCTCCGAGCTGCGCAAGCTCGGCGATGGCAAGGCCGACGCGCGTGTCGCGGCATGGGTCTCGGGCAGGGACGCGGCAAGCTTCTATATCTCCGCGCTGACGCTGATGGAGTTGGAGATCGGGATCCTGCGCATCGAGCGGCGCGACGCCGGGTACGGAGAGCGGCTGCGGACCTGGATGGACCGGCATGTCCTGCCCGAGTTCCTGGAGCGCACGCTGCCCGTCGATTCAACCGTGGCCCTGAAATGCGCGCGATTGCATGTGCCCGACCCACGGGCCGAACGCGACGCGCTGATCGCCGCAACGGCCATCGTGCACGGGATGACGGTCATCACGAGGAACGTGGCCGACTTCGAGACCACGGGAGCAGAGATCATCGATCCGTGGGCCGGAGCGTGACGGCGGTCGGCTGAGCCTGCGGGCAGGCACCGCGCGCGCTCGACGACTTCCGTCCGGGCGCGCGCGTCAGCTTAGTGGGCACGGGCGTCAATGTTGCCGACAAGAAACATGATGCGAGATTCTGTCATGCCCGACAGGACGGAGATTACCGAAATGCCGGAGTAAGCGTTCGGCCAAGCCTTGGCGGCGCTGAGCATTCGGTTGCGGGACGAACCGAAACAATATGTTGCAGAACATAATGTTCTTCTGCATAGTTCTTCGATGCAGTTTCTCGACCGCGCGGAAGAAATGCGGCGGCTCGACAGAGTCCTCGATGGGGCCGGCGGATTCGCCGCCATCTGGGGACGCCGGCGGGTTGGCAAGTCGCGCCTGCTGATCGAGTGGTCGCGGCGCCGCGATGGCCTCTATACGGTCGCGGACGCTTCCGCGCCAGCCGTGCAACGCCGCTACCTCGCCCTCGCCGTGGCTGAACGCTTCTCGGGGTTCGCGGACGTCGAATACCCGGATTGGCGCGCGTTCTTCGAACGCGTCGCCGCCGAAGCGGCGCTCACGAACTGGCCGGGTCCATTCATTCTCGACGAACTCCCCTACCTGATCGCCGCCGACCCCGCCGTAACCGGCGTGTTGCAAAACTGGCTCGACGCCCCGCGGCCTCGCCCATGCTTGGTGGTGAGCGGGTCCAGCCAGCGCATGATGCACGGCGCCTTGCTCGACGCTGGCGCACCGCTGTACGGACGCGCGGTAGAAGCCTTCGGGGTCCATCCATTGCGGCCCGGCTATCTGGCCGATGCCTTTCCCATGGTCCCTCCCACCGGTCTGCTTGCGCTCCACGCCCTCTGGGGCGGCATGCCCCGCTACTGGGAATTGGCGGAACGTTTCGGCGGCGATTTCGAGGCTGCGGTCGATACGCTGGTCCTTGACCCCGGCGGACCGCTGCACGACGAACCGGACCGCCTGCTGAGGGAGGAAATGCCGCCCGCCACTGCGCTGCGCCCCCTCCTGGATGTCATCGGCGCCGGCGCCCATCGCGCCAGCGAGGTCGGTGGCCGGCTCGGCAGGCCGGTCTCCAGCCTCTCCCGGCCGCTGGCGGCGCTGTCGGCGATGAAGCTGGTGCGGCGGGAGACGCCTTTCGGCAGCGACCCGAAGTCCGGCAAGCGCAGCCTGTATCGTATCGACGATCCGTTCCTGCGCCTGTGGTTTAGGGTGGTGGCGCCCTATCGAGCCATGCTGGCGGAGGCGTCGGCGGAGACTCGCCTGGCGCTGTGGAATCGCCATCGACCGGGTCTGCAAGCGGCCGCATGGGAGGACCTGTGCCGGATGGCCGTGCCGCGGCTGCACCGGGGCGATAACGCCTTGGCCGGGCTGGGACCCTGGCTGCCCGCGCAACGCTACTGGCGCGGCAACGACCCGGAGTTCGATCTGGTATCCCGATCGGTCGATGGGCGGCGGTTGTTGGTAGGAGAGGTCAAGCTGTCGCCGCCCGGGACAAACGTTCGAATCGGTCCGCGCCCCGGCATGGCAGCGTTGCCCGGAGCCGCGGATTGCGAAATCGTGTCCGCGCTGTTCCTCCCGGATGCGCGTACGGCGGAAGGCGCGGATCCGGTTGTTCGCGTCGTGGACGCCAGATCGGTCTTTGGCGTCCAGCGCCAGGAATATGAGTTTGCAGGAGAAACTTGAAATGACAAAAAGCACCGGAAAGAAACGTCAACCCGCACCGGCGACAACGTTTCCGGAGGCATCCGATACGCTGCACGAGCAGAATGGCCGTCTTTGGATTCCACTGCGCGGTGAATGGCGGGACGTGACCGGCAAGTCGGAAGAAATCGTCGCCAAAACTTCATCCGCCACCTCCACGACCATTACGGCTACGCCCTCGCCCAGATGGACCAGGAACGGCGGACCATGCACGGGCACCGGAGCCCGCGCGCCGATGTCGTGATCTGGGAGACGCAAGAAGCCAAGGCGGCGAACAAGACGCCGGTTCTGGTTGTCGAGTGCAAGGCCGAGAATGTCGATATCGACATCCGGGATTACTACCAGGGCGAGAGCTACGCCCGCGCCTCCGGCTGCGAGTTCTTCGTCGCACACAATGCACGCTATACCGC
>JAKZVH010000315.1:0-5689 GCA_047516145.1 Gammaproteobacteria bacterium | reverse complement strand
CCCGGCTTTCCTGGCCTCCAGGGGCTTGCCCTTGCCACCCTGGCTCACGGACCGCGGGTAACGCAAGCGCGGGTTTCACTGCGCGAGTCGTCCGAGCTCGCGGAGCAATTCCGATTCCATGGGCTCGTCGTGGCCTTCGCTGCGCGCCGCCTCGACGGCCTGCCGATAGTCGGCGATCGCGATCGCCAGGGTGCCGGTCAAGATGACGATGTTGGTCTCCAGCCGATCGATATTCCGGTTCATGGAATCGATCTCGTCGCGTAGTTCCCTCTGCTCACCGTCGTCGAGATCATCGGAACGAAGGGATTCCTCCCGGTCATCGATACCGGATCTCAGGTCCTCGATTTCACTGCGCGCGGAACGGATCGAGTCGCTGCTTCTCCTGAGTTCGGTAATCGAGACATAGACCGCGCGCCCCAATCGATATCCGCTTTGAAAGTCGGGATCGAGGGCGGCGGGACAGACGGACTCATCCCGCACCCCGGTACGTGCCTCCCGATAACCGTTGTCATGCGTGCAGTAGAGCGCGAGCCCACGCTCGCGCGCCTCCATGTAGGCTTGCGTGTCGGGAACCACTCCGTAGTCAGCGCACTGCCGCCGATACCGATTGAGTTCCGAAAGCGATTTGCCCTGCCGGCCGTCAACCTCGCCCATCACCGCCCAGTCCGCGGTGAGGCAGTCCGCCTCGGACAAGGTGGCGCAGCCCTGAACGGAGACCAGCAGGACCAGCGTGGCACATACCCAATAGATGGAAAACTCGTCGCCGGAACAGGAATTGGTTTGCATGACGACTCCGACGTGGCCCGAACCTGACTCGACGTATTCTAATGGCGCGCCCGTAAAGATTCGACCGCCAAGCTGTTCAGACTAGCGCAAATCGGTGAGGAATACGGGCTGGGCCCCGCCATTGTGTATCATTGGATACGCAACGGCGTTTAACTTCATCATTGCCGTTGAACCTGAAATACGACCACAGGAATCGAGGGTACACGCATGGCACGCCGCAATTTGTTTCTTGCACCTATCACCGCCGTTGCATTGCTCGGCTTGATCGTTCCCACCGCGGGATTCTCCGCCGGCGCCTTTCTGCGTAACTTCCACACGCTGGATAACGAATCCCGGGGCTACTGCCTGGATGTCGTCGGCGCCGGTCAGAACATCAATCGCGAGGCGCCGCTGGGAACGCGCACTTGCAAGTATGAACGCAATCACGTCGACCAACTCTTCGATTGGGTCGCGCCGGACAGGCTGCACGTCCCGGAATACGACCTGTGCGTGGCCGCCGATACTCTCGACGAGGGCAGCCAGCTTTTCGTTCAGGAGTGCGCCGATACGGCAGAGCAAGCCTGGTCCCTGACGCCGATCGGACTCCTGAGTCCGGCATCCAGGCTCGACTTGTGCGTCACCCTGGCTGACGAGCGCGGACTGGCCAATTCTGCCACCTGGCTGGACATGGTCTACCACGGCAGGACAGTCTCGTTGGCGCCTTGCGCGGAGAGTGCGCTTGCGCTCCAGCAACTGCGGTGGGCGCTCCCGGACGAACAAGAACGCAGGGAAGCGGCGCAAACCGGCGACCGCATGCCGGCGGAACTCGCCGCGGCCATCAGGCGGGTCACCGAGGAGGGTGTCGCGGCGGCGGAAACCAGTGCGCTCTATACCGATCGGCCCAGGACCTATGAACTGGATGAGATCGAAGTCGCCGGGAACATCGCGTACGGGCCTCACGAGCGGAACCTGCTCGACGTGCACACGTCGACGCGGCGCAACCGCTCAGTCCCGATGCCGGTGGTCATGTATTTCCACGGCGGAGGTTTTGTCCGCGGCAACAAGGACGGCAACCGCAACGTGGCCGACTACTTCGCGAGTATCGGGCTGGTCGGCGTCAACGCCACGTATCGCCTGGTCCCCGATGCGAAGTGGCCGGACGGCGCCAACGATGTCGGCGACGCCGTGGCCTGGGTCAAGGACAACATCGCCGAGTACAACGGCGACCCGAATCAGATTTTCGTCATCGGGAAATCCGCGGCGGCATCGCACGCCGCCACGTACGCCTTCAGACCCGATGTGTTGAAGTCCGGCACACCCGCCGCCGCCGGGGTGATCCTGGTTTCGGGCGGCTATGGCGCCGATGCGGACAGCCCATCGGAAGCGCGCCTGGCCTATTTCGGCGAGGATCTTTCACGGTGGCCGGAAATCTCCACCATCGGCAACGCCGAACGCACCGAGATTCCGGTCATGTTTACGATCTCGGAATTCGACAACGCCGGAACGCAGGCGTCCATGGTCGAGTTGGTGGCCGAGGTTACCGCGAAGCAGGGCCACATGCCGCGCGTGGTCCAGTTGGTCGGCCACAATCATTACTCGCCGAATCCGAGTATCGGCACGCAGGATACCCAGCTCAGCGCCGCGATTCTGCAGTTCGTGCGCGCGTTGACCTCGGGCCCGCCGCGGACGGCCGCGCCTTAGCGGCGAACGAAAGGGAGTACGGAAATGCGAAAAATATGCAGTCTGGCGGCAATTGCCGCCGTTACGTTTCTGTCCGCGCCGATGCCGTTGCAGGCGGCCGATCCCGCCGAGTTGGCGCGAATCAACGCGATCGTCACCGCCTGCGAACGCCTGGAGCATGACTACGCCATCTATCGGGACCGCGGCGACGCGGAGGCGTTCGCCAACATCTTTACCGAGGATGGCGAATGGGGCCGGCCGACGACGGTTCTCAAGGGCCGCGAGGCGATTCGGGAGTACATCGAGTCGAGTGCTGGGGGGCCTCCGGAAGCGCACATGCAATTCCAGACGACGATCCAGATCACCCCGGTAGATGACACTACGGCGACCGGCATCAGTTACGCGATCGTTCTGGAGGCGCCGATTCCCGAGGCGGGCCTGCCCGCCACCACCGTGGGGTTCCAGGTGGCTTCGGAGTCGCGCAGCACCTACACGCTGACCGACGACGGCTGGAAGATCGCCACGCGCGAGTACACGACGCTGTTCGTGGACCCGGAGTAGGAGCAAACAGATGCGAAATGGGATTACGTTCCCCGCCTTGACGGCAGTTCTGCTGACCGCGGCATCGCCCTCGCTCGCGCAGCTCGACGCGGAGAGTTCCAGCGCCATCGCCATCGCCTGCGAACGCCTCCTGGCCGATTACGCGATCTATCGGGATCATCTGGACGCCGACGGATTCGCGAATACGTTTACCGAGGACGGCGTGCTGGTTCTGGGATCGGGCACTTACCAGGGACGGCCCGCCATTCGGCAAAACATCACCTCGCGCCCGACACCCGGCGTGGCGCACATGCTTCACATGACCTCGGTGAAGATCACTCCGGTTGACGAGACTAAGGCGACGGGAATCGCGTATGCGGTCGTCCTGAACGGGGATCGACCCGTCAATCCGGGCGATGCGCCCATTCAAATGAAGGGCATTACCTCGGCCGTGGAATACCACACCGAGTTCATTCTCACCGACGACGGCTGGAAGATATCGCGGCTTGAACTCAAGCCGGTGTTCAGGGGTCCGGGAATAGCCTGAGTACGGTGCGAAATTCCGCCTGGCGCACCGTCATCTACCACCGGTACTGAATCCGCGCCTGATAGTAGCGCGGCAGTTCGGGCAGGACGATGACTCCGCCGAAGAGGTTCGGGAAGTTCGCGCGGAAGTACCGCTCGTCGGTCAGGTTCTTTGCGGCCGCGGTGAACGTCCAGTCGCCCCGCTCGACGACCAGACCGGCGTTGACGAGCGTGTAACCGGGCAGCGTCACGGAATTGGAGAACCCCGAATGCACGGCGTCCACATCGAACTCCTGGTGCGAGATCAGCCCGTCGCCATCGGGATCCAGGGGCAGCGGTTGGCCGGTGATGTAGGTTCCGCGATCGACCAGTTCCTGGGTCAGGCGGTTCCACCCGGCTATCTGGTTACCCGTGAAATCGTGGTACATGCCGCCGCACTGCACTTGCAGGCGATCGGACAGGTCGGCGTCGAATGACGCCTGGAGCATGGTCTGTTCGACGCCGCTTTCGCGGTAGTAGCTGCCCGAGTCTTCAAACTCGGAGTAAAGGTAGTAGCCGAAATCCTGACCGCCCAGACGCCCCGGCCCGCCGAGCACCGCCGAGAGCGCAACCGAGAGCACGGCCGGGAGCACCGCGTGCGAACCGTATGGAAGCCGGAGCCGGTAATTGGCGGACACGGGCGCCAGCACCCCCCGGTTAGTGGGTCATGGACCAGACGACGAAATTGATCCCGAGGCGAAATGCGTCCGCGGCCGGTTTCAGCGGCATGCGCGCCTGTCCATACCAATCCCAGAAATTCGCCAGGTCATTGTTGTGACCCGCGGCGATGGCCACATCGCCGGCGTTATTCAGGATCCCGTAGTAGGTGATGTTGCCGCCGGGCACGTAGGGCGACATGCCGTTGAGGTCGTACAGGTCGAAATGCACCTTGAAGAGCGGGTGATCCGGTTCCAGGCGTATGAAGGGCCGGTCCGGGAAGGCGCGCCGGACCTGCATTCGCATGGTCTCCAGTTGCAACAGCCCGTCGAAGTCGTCCATCAGCACGAAGCCGCCCCGCGCCACGAACTGCCTGAGATTCTCGACCTCCCGGTCCGTCAACTCCATTTCCCCGGGCTCGGAAACATAGGCGAAGGGATAGTCGAACACCTCCTCGGTGCCCAGGTCGACGATACGGTACGAGGGCACCTGGAGGTCGATCCCGGTGGATTGAATGATGAACTCGTTGAAGTTCTCGTCGGAGTAGGGGTAGTTGTGAGACCAGCCCATATGACCGATCAGGCCGTTGGTGCCGAATCGCCAGCGCGCAACGATCAATTCGGTCGCCGGCGGGTCGTTCTGTTCGATTCGAAAACGCCTGCCGAACTGCGCCTGCGCGTCCACCGACACCAGCAGCGCGATCGACAACCCTGCGATGGCGGCGGTTCTGAGTCCCACGGTCAGCGCCCGAAGACCCTTGAGAATGCCTGTTCCAGGTCGCCGATGAGGTCGCCGGGGTCTTCCAGGCCCACCGCCAAGCGGATCGTATTGTCGCGGATCCGGGCGCGCTTGCACTCTTCGTCGCTCAGGTCGCCGGCGAAATACAGTCTCGCGGGCGCCACGAGGGATTCGGTGGAACCGATACTCGCGGTCGTCGCAAAAAGCTGCAGGGCGTCGATGAAACTCCAGGCCTGCTGCTTGTCCCCGCGCAGATCGAAACTCAGCACGCCGCCACAGCCCTCCATCTGCTCGGCCGCCAGCCCGTGACCCGGATCGTCTGCCAGTCCGGGATAGTAGACCCGCTCGACCCGCGGATGCGCCTTGAGGTATTCGGCCAGCGCCAGGGCGTTTTCCGAGTGACGTTGATACCGCAGCGCGTAGGTACGCATGCCCCTGAGGATCAGAAACGCCGCACCCGGGTCGAGCGTCGCGCCCATGCTGGTGGCCAGCGGTTTCAGGTCATCCAATCGCTCCTGGTCGGCGATCACGATCCCGCCCATGACGTCCCCATGGCCGCTGGCGTACTTGGTCAGGCTGTGGACGAAGAAATCGATTCCGTACTGGCCGTGGTTGTGCAATCCACCGAAAGTATTGTCCAGTACGGTCGTCACCCCGTGCTCGCGGGCAAGTGCCGTGATCGCCTCCAGATCCGGCACCTGCAACATGGGATTGGTCGGGGCCTCGAGAATCAGCAGCCTGGTGT
>JAKZVH010000314.1:0-5133 GCA_047516145.1 Gammaproteobacteria bacterium | reverse complement strand
CCTGAATGGTGATATTCAGCGACAGATGATGCCCTTCCACCCGCCAACCCCAGTTACCCTCACTCGCGGGATCGCCGAAAACCGTCACGTAATACAACTCGGAGTCGCGAACGGGACGTTTCTCTATCTCGAACAGGATCTGGTCCAGGTACATCACGCCCAGGGCCTTTGACAGGCCCTCATGGCTGAGAGCGGTGCTCATCAAACGATGGGCGAGCTGGCTCTGGGCCGCGGTCATGGATTTATAGGCAATCCCTTTTCGTTCACCCGGCCGCGGTATGTAGTGCCAGTCGTAGCGATTCTCGTCACCGAAGGCCAGGTTCGCCTCGTTCTGACCCTCCGAATCCAGGGAGCGCAGAAAATGACGTGCGCTTTCCGCCATGGACACCGCGATATCCGTGACACCCGCCGTCCATCCGATGGAGACGACAAGCGCCAGCGTGGAGGTCAGGACGATTCTGGTTCCCATGACTATCTCCCCGTGCGATAGAGACCTGATCGAGACTTGGGCGTTGGGGGACGGAGCATGCCGCCGGCAGCGCTTGCCATGAAGTCGTTGCAGCGATTTGGTTTTTCGAAGAACCTCACCAAGCCCCCCCGGTGGTTCCCATGGGTCGATTCTATCCCATCCAGGCGGATAGTGGCCGAATCTCGGAGGAAAGGGTTCCTGAGTCCCTGTTGCGGCCTCGACGCCCTCGCTAGGAAAATCGGTGTGAATTTCCGGCCAGTGTCCTGGTGAGTTCCGTTGCGAGCGGTTTCATGAAGTAGGCTCTCTGAGGCATGACGTCAACCCGCACTCCCACCCCGCGGAGTTGCTCCGCAACGACCGGACCGATAGCGGCGACCGTCATCTCGGCAAGCGCCGTATCGAGGGCATGCTCCAGACCGGAGCGGCGAGCAAGTTTCCGCAGTCGTTCCACCTGGGACTTGCTGGTGAATGCGATGGCATCGATCTCGCCCGCGCGCATTCTGCCGATGAGGTCGGTGACCTGTGAGTCGTCGACTTCCGATGCATAAACATAGGGTGCAACGCAGTCAACTGTCCGGCTTCGAGGGGCGAGATAGTCCATCAATGCGTCGTTCGGGTCGCGGCCATAGAGTTGCACGCCGACGCGGGCGCCTTCGAGCGTGAGGGTATTCAGTGTCTCGATCACACCATCCGTTGTGGGAGCCGACGCGACGATCTCGGGTTTCAAGTTCACTTTCCGGAGCGCCCGGCCAGGCTTCGGTCCGCGGGCGAGCTTGCGTGTTCGTGCCAGTGCGGCGACGAATTCATCCGTGAGCTCCGCGCGTTCAGCGAACTTCAGCAGGCGCTCCACGCCTTCCCCGGTATAGATGATGAACAGATCCATCGGTACTTCGATGAACCGGCGTATCCAACCGATGACGGAGTCGGCATCGGGCGAATCGAGGATCGCTACCATGGGGCATCGAACCACGCTGGAGCCGCGCCGCTCGAGAAGTTCCGCCAGTACGTTGAGCTGGCGTGTTTCAGGCAGGGCGACGACCGGACGCCGGTTCCCCGCTGCGGACTGACTCATGACGGTAGCTCGGCGTGCTGGCTTGCGTGAGCGCCCGATATCAATGCAGTGAGCTCCGGAATGCAAGAACCACAGTTGGAACCGGCGTTCAGTTTCCTGCCAACCTCATCGGCCGACATCAGTTGCTGAGTGCGAATCGCCTGGATGAGCGTGTCGCGCCCGGATTTCCGCGAGGCGGTGGGCGTCTCCACGCCCAACCGGTCCAGCAGGAAGGCGTACCGCTCGGCCGTGTCGCGGTTGTTTGCTGCATGGTTGCGTAGACTATCCCGCGCGCAGGCTCCGATTGACTCGACGATTCTGCTGCCCGCCTCGGGGGCTGGCGCCGCCGTGGCCCTGGGCGCCATGCTGCCGCCTGGCGGCGCCTCCGGGGGAGTTCTTGCGATGGGCCGGACGTGGCGGCGAAAAGCGTCCACGTTGTCGACCTTGTCGACCTTGTCGGATCGGCTCAGCCTCGATTCGCGGATCGACCTCGTAACCCGGGATGATTTCCTTTTCGATCTTGCAATTGAGCAAGCTTTCGATCGCGTGTAGCAGCTTTAACTCATCGACGCAGACGAGCGACACGGCGTGGCCTTCCTGGCCCGCGCGGGCGGTACGCCCGATTCGATGCACGTAATCTTCCGGCACGTTCGGTAACTCGTAGTTGACGACATGCGGCAGCCGTTCGATATCGAGGCCGCGGGCGGCAACGTCGGTCGCAACCAGCACGCGGATCTCACCGTTCTTGAAGCCCGCAAGCGCCCTTGTCCGCGCACCCTGCGACTTGTTGCCGTGAATGGCAGTGGCCCCTAGCCCGTCCTTCGACAACTGCTCGGCCAGCCGGTTGGCGCCATGCTTGGTTCGCATGAACACCAGTACCTGCCGCCAATTCTCGGAACCGATTCGGTGCGAGAGCAATTCGCGCTTGCGGTGCCTATCCACCGGATAAACTATTTGCTTCACGCCCTCTACCGCGGTATTGCGCGGCGACGCCTGAATCTCGATCGGCGAGTTCAGGAGACTGCCGGCGAGCCGGCGGATTTCCGTCGAAAACGTCGCGGAGAACAACAGGTTTTGGCGTTGTTTCGGCAGGACGTTCAGGATTCTGCGGATGTCGCGGATGAAGCCCATGTCGAGCATTCGATCCCCTTCGTCCAGGACAAGTATTCGAACGCCCGATAAGTCCACTGTCCTTTGCTGGACGTGATCGAGCAGGCGGCCGGGGGTTGCGACGACGATGTCGACGCCCCGCTGCAGTGCGGTTATCTGCGGCCGGATGCTTACGCCGCCAAAGATGATGGCGCTCTTCGAAGCCATGTGGCGACCGTAGTCATGCGCACTCTGACCGATTTGCGCCGCGAGTTCGCGGGTGGGTGTGAGAATCAGCGCGCGCGGCCGCCGTCGTTGCTTATCGCACGGCAACTCTCCGAGTCGTTGCAGGAGGGGCAGCATGAAGCCGGCTGTCTTGCCTGTGCCGGTTTGGGCGCAAGCGAGAACATCGTCGCCTTTGAGGACAAGTGGAATGGCTTGCTGCTGAATTGGGGTTGCCTCCTTGTAACCGAGTTCGTCGATCGCACGAAGCAGTTCGGCCGCAAGGCCGAGTTCATTGAATGACATGTTGTGAAACTCTCCAGGGGTGCCCGACCGGGTCAGTTGATATCGATCGGGATGTAGTCGCCGGTTCCGATATCGACTGGATTGGTTTCGGCCCGGGGTGAAAGATTTGGATGCCTCCGGCAGGGAAAATCGTCGCTGCTGCGGAGTGGTTGGCGCAGACCGATGTGCGCCAAGCGGAGCGGACTATAACAGAGGTAGGTCGGCTACGACTGTTTTTCGTTGCGCGATTCGATCGGCTCCGGCGTGACGTACCAGTCACGCCGGAGTTCGATTCGGTTCAGACCGTGTCACAAAGTGGTCGGCTACTCCCAGGCGCTGTAGTGCGGCCTACCGATCACGAAATCCGGATTGGCCCCTTCCCGCGGCACGAATTTCTGCACGCCGCCCTTGTTATCCACCTGGGCCAGGTACAGGTTGCCTTCCTGGTCCACACTCATGGCGTGGACACCGGCAATGCCTCCCGGGAAATCGCCGAACGTGCCCCAGGAGTAGAGGAAGTTGCCTTCAAGATCGTACTTGAGAATCTTGTGGGAGCTGCGGTCCGCTGCCCACAGATAGCCGTCGTCCGTGATGATGAACATGTGCACGTTGGCAGGCCGCGCCCCCACGCTCCACTCGTACAGGTACGTTCCGTTCTCATCGAAGACCTGGATTCGGCGGTTGCCGCGATCGTTCACGAACACTCTCTGGGTCGCCGGATCGACGGCAACGCCGTGCACGTTATTCCAGTACCCGGGGCGGGTCTCGTTGGGGTTTGTTCCCCTTTCGCCCCAGGACGTCAGGTAATTGCCATCGGCGTCGAACTTGACCACGCGGGTGCCGTTGTAGCCGTCGGCAACCACGAAGCTGCTGTCGGCGAACCAGGACATGAACGTCGGGCGGTTGAAGTGGACTTCATCGGCGCCGAGTTCACCGTACGTGCCGATGGTCTGCAGCAGCGTGCTGCCGTCGTTGGTGAACTTGTGGATGACGTGCTTGTGATCGTCGACGATCCACACGTGTTTTTCGGGATCGTAGGGGTTGATGGCGACATAGTGCGGCCGCTGGAGCATGGAATCCCACTGGTCCCAGGCTTCCACCACGTTACCGTCGCGATCGAAGACCAGGATGCAATATTGCCATCGGGCGTCGATCCCGAGCCGGCCGCCGGCTTCGATCCAGCCGGTAATCCCTGCCTCGGCCAATCCTCCCGTGCCGCCACTGCCCGGGATGCTGACTCGGGTCGCGTTGCGCCAGATACCCGTGGGCGGAAACGTCAGGCTCGGGCCGATCTCCGGAACGCGCCGGTTTCCCGGCGGATCGATCTTCGGCAGCAGGCCGCGTTGCAGGTAGAACACCCGATCGGGGCTTTCGGCAAACACGCTCTGGCCCGCACCGAACGTCCAGCCCTCTGCGCCGGGTAGGCTCGATATATCGCCCGGCCAACCGACGGCCACGTCGTAGGCGCCGAACATGTCCTGACCGCCCGTCTGCCCCGGGACGGCCGCATAGCTGTTGGCAGCCGTTTCCTGGGACACGGCTGTATCCAGCAGGCCCGCGGTGAGACCGGCAAAGGTGGCCAGGGCGATGGTTGTCGCATTCCGAAACATTTCATTCTCCCGTCAGGTAGGCAACGAACGGCTCTCTGGCCGGCGCGTTGTGTTATTTATTCGCCGCTCCATTCTGCGCCAAAACGCCGCTATCTCAAAATTCCGGGCGCCCGTGCCTCATTTGGCTTGCGCCGACCAGCGTGCGAGCGTGCGGCCCCGGCAAGCGCGCATGTTCAGCGGCACATCGTGAACCCGCAATATGTCCACGCCCTGGTCGCATAGATTCAGTGACAGGTCCGCCGTAGCAGCGTCTCGCGCGGCCATGTCGTCGCCGACCAGAGGTTTGAGAAACGATTTTCGCGAATGTCCCACCAACACGCGGAATCCGTGCCGCCGCAACTCACCGGCCCGGCGCAACAGTTCCAGGGACTGGTGGTGGGTTTTGCCGAACCCGATTCCCGGGTCAA
>JAKZVH010000313.1:0-3960 GCA_047516145.1 Gammaproteobacteria bacterium | reverse complement strand
CGTCCAAACCATCGGCATGCCCGGCAAGGGCCAGCAAGCGCTCAAATGCCGGCAGGCGCTCCTTGGCAAGAATGCTTGCCTTCGTCCAATCGGCAAGGTTTGTTCCGAGCTCATCGTATCGTTCAAGAATAGCCAGAAGCTGCTCGTTGCCGGCCAACGCCTGAAGATCCGACAGATGACGAGTATCGGGACGTTCGGGCAGCGGCGCATCGCCACCCGCGTCGACCGCCAGCGCGCGCAGACGTTCCAACAACCGGCCGGCGGCCACCGCTTCTTCGTTCGGCTTGCAGTCGATGTCGGCATCCTGAAACAGCTTGCGCAGCTTCAGACGCTGCCGAGTATCGACGGTTGCGCTCTCGACCCGGAAATCGGCGGTGGGTACCTTGGCTTGATCCAGTCCCCGCGGCTGCATCGGCACACCGTTCAAGGCGGCGCGCAAATTTCCGGCTGCGAACAAGGCAATGAGGGCGGCATCGATGGCATCCCTGGGCCACCCATAGGGCGGCGCGGAAAAGTGGGAACGCACGTCCCTGCCCTTCTTCCCCGAACCGACGAAGGACAACACAGCAAAACACACCGGATGCGCTTCGGTCTTGCCGCTGAAGTCCAGGACTTCAAGGGGGTGCTCGGCGCCCGCGCGGGCGCGCTCGATCACCTTCGGCCAGCGGTTGTCATCGGCCTCGTTGAACTCATAGAACAGCCGGGCCATGGAGGCATTGGCGGCGGCCCTGACCTTTTCCGGTAGCGTCGATTCGAACCGTTCGTTTCCGCCTCCCTGAATGACTCTGGCGCCGGCGACAATGCCGGCGACCAGCACGCGTAAGCGGCTTGCCGCTTCGGCAACCCGCGTCTCCATGCCCCGGCGAGCCTCGATTCCTTCGGGGGTTGAAGGTACTCCCTTGAACTCGAGCGTGTCGTTGGCGGCACTCCGGGCGGCAATCAGGCGGTGCAGGGCATCGGCGCCGGATTTCGGGACGAATACGTGGATCACGTGACTGTCCGGTCCGGCGACGCGCGCATCGTTCATCACGCTCTTCTCATCGGCGCCCCAGCCGTCGCGGATCCATAGCGGGATGTCTTGGCCGCCGTCCGGCGGCGGCTCTACGCCGAAGTACGGGGCAAGCCTCCTGGGCTCCTTGGAAGCTCCGTGTGGGAGCCGCACGGGCCCCACCGCGTCCTGCAAGGCAGCGCGCAGAAGCTCCGCGCGCTTGCTGCTCATGCTGGTAACGTCGTTTGCGAGACGGCTCTGCCGGTTGCGGAACTCGGCTTCCCAGTCGCTGCTTTCCCGGGTTTGCAGGCTGTATTCCTGGTCGAGCTTCATTAATGTGCCCGAGTCCACCAGTGCTTCCAGGAGCGCCGGCAACCGGGCGCGCAGCGCGGCGCCGTCCGTGGCCAAGTCTTCCACCAGCAGGTCAGCCAGCATTTCCGCGGTCGCACGCACACCGATGTCGGCGCCGGTTTCGCGTGGGAGCTTGCGGATCAGGAAAACCAGGGCGCAGATTCGCGACTTGAGCAGGCCATCGGCCGTGCCGTCGCTGGCCTGCTTGACGATGGTCTCGTGGAGTTCTCGGAGCAGCACCCCGGAATTCAACATGTTGGGCGATATCTCATCGAACAGAAAGTCGGCCGGCACAACCGTGCCGAGAGGATGACTCGCCGTATGGCGAATCGCGTCATAGACGATGCGAAGCTGCGTGCGGAGCTGGCCGGCCGTACCGGCGCGGTCGACGGCGCGCAGCACGTGGTCCCAGAATCGTCGGCGCACTGGCAGCAGCGGGTAGTCGTCGGCCAGAATCGATCGGTCCTCGCTACGCGGGGCGACCTTGGCGCCGACCAGGTGACGGTCGATCTCTCCGGCGTTGGCCTCCAACATAGACTGGATATCGCTCAACCGGTCCGCGCGCTTGGCCAAAACGACCCGGCGAGTGACTGTCTCGACGTCGTGGTCCGAGAGCTCCACGTTGACGGTGAAACGGCCCTGGAGGCGTTGCAGCGCCGGCGTCCCGGACAGGGCCGTCTGTCCCGTACCCAGAAAGAGCAGGCGGTCACCGAAGCGTTTGCTGCAGGCTTCAACGACTTCCTGTACGACATGGGAACGAGTCGTGTCGTCGCCGATGTACTGCTGTACTTCGTCGAGGATGACAACCGTGCAAGGCATCTCGCCCTCCGGGGCCAGGGCGTCCCGCAGCACGTCCGCGAATTCGTCGGTGGTAATGTCCGCGGGCTTGGGAAATTGCGCGCGCAAGACGTCCCTGGCTTGCCGCTCGTTGGCCGCGAAGCTTGTATCTTCGGCAAGCAGCGCCTTGGCGATGAGCGGACTCACGTACAGGTCGTTCAGTTCTCGGCGGAAATTCCGGCCCTGTGCCTCAACGGCCGCGCGGACGCGTTCGTGGATGCCGTTCTTTTTCAACCAGAGACTAAAGCGCGCCTGCGGGAAACCCTCCGGGAGTCCCGCGGACTTGAACACGACACCGAGCAGTGCCAGCCGGACGCTATCCCCGGGACCGGCGCCGAGGGTTCCCGCGGCGGCGTGCAGTCCATGTCCCCGCCGACCCAAAGTCGAAATTTCCTTGAGCAAATCCAGTACGTCGTCCGGTAGCCGCGCCAGTCCGCGGGCACTGGCGCCGTCCTCCGGAAAGGTGTAGTCCGTCCACAGGAAACGCAGCATCTTCGCCAGATGGGATTTGCCGCTGCCGAAGAATCCGCTGATCCACGCGGCCGGCTGCTCAGGTTGCCCCTGATTGCCGATGTATGCGTCGAGGATGCGAACGAGCCCGCTCCGGTACTGGCCTTCGCAGACGAAATGTTCCAGCTCGAAGCGAAGAGTGCGCCGCTCATCGTCCGTCTCGGCATCGGTCATCGCCGCAACACCGTTGTTCAGCAGGATGATCTTGTCAGGGTCTCTCTGGTAGACCTCACGGTTCTTCATACATCGTACACCCCTTGATCTTCCTGCAAGGTAATTGGGACGGCGAGGTAGTTCCAGCCGTCCCGCGCATCCAGCAAACGGTAGTTGTTGTCTTCGTATTCGCCCGGGAAGAACACCACGATGCGGCCTCTGATGTCCGGTTCAAGCGCCTTCATCAACTCCGACACGCGGACAAATCCAAATAGCGAAGCAATGCCGAAAACGGCGACTACGGACTCGTTATCCACTTCCGGTGCGGACAGTACGCTTCTAACCCGATCCACCACATGCGCCAGAAAATCGTCTTCGAGTTTAAGTTCCAGGTCTTGCGGCGACTCGAAATAACTTTCGCGATATTCCGTACTCGCCATCCACTGTGCGAACACACCAGTCAGATCGCACTCGAACCAGGAATGTTCGGCTTTCTCAGTGGCCAAACGGAACAGATCCTTGCGCACTCGCAGCCGACGCTCATCGCCTTTGTCGTATACGATAAAAATCGCTCGTTGCGCTCCGGCGAGCCCCTTCTGCCAGGGCAGCGAAATAAACCGCCCGTAGCGCTTGACCAATCTGTCAATTCGCCCCATGCGTCACCCCTCGCACCGAAGCGTCAGCAGTTCCGGGAACGACACGTCGATGATCGAACCGGATTGCTTGAAGTCGAGCAAACCGATGCGTTTCGCCGCTACGGCGAGGTCGATGAGTTCGCGGGTATCGGTGTCCAAAACGCTGCACCAGGGCGTCTCGAACAATAGTTGACCCCGCCGGCCTGATGCGAATCCGATCAGGAGCACGTACGCAGTCGCCACCGGCGTCGCCTGTACCTGTTGCCTCGTCTTGCGCCCCCGCCCCCGCAGATGGCCGGACTGTGTCCATGAGGAGGCTGCGTTGCGCACCACCTTGTCCAGAGTCGCGCTGTTCAGGCGGTCACCCGTGGCTTCGGCCAAGGCATCGGTCATGGGTTGCCTCGCGAACTCGTGGCCAGACGGTGTCCCGAGCGCAGCTGCCGCAGTCGCCCGTAGCAAGGGGTCCCGCGCCAAGGCGAGCAACAG
>JAKZVH010000312.1:0-4430 GCA_047516145.1 Gammaproteobacteria bacterium | reverse complement strand
CTCAAGCCCCACGGGCTGTTTTTCCCTGTCGACGTCTCGACTGCCAGTCGCGCGACGATCGGCGGCATGGCCGGCAACAACAGCGTCGGCGCGCGCTCACTGCGCTACGGTCACATGGTCGACAACGTGGTTGGGATACAGGCGCTGCTCGCCAATGGCGAGGAACTCGATTGTCGCGCGCCCCGAGTGGCTTCGTCCGGCACTGGCAACGGGAACGGAACCGGCGGCGACAGGTTGAGCGGCCTGACGGACAGGATGCGCAAGCTCTACGCGCGCAACGCCGAGGAAATCGAGCGGCGCTACCCGCGGGTCGCGAGAAACGTGGCCGGATACAATATCAATCGACTCGGGCGCGACGACCTCAATCTGGCCGATCTGTTGGTCGGTTCGGAAGGTACGCTCGCCTGGTTTCAGGAGATCGAGCTCGCGCTGCAGCCGATCCCGGCGCACAAAGTCCTCGGCGTTTGCCACTTTCCGACGTTCGAGGCGGCGATGAAGTCGGTACAGCATGTCGTCACGCTCGATCCCGCCGCCACTGAACTGATCGATCGGACCGTCCTTGAGCTGGCCGCGGACATTCCCGCGTTCAGTTCGTCGCTGAAACGTTTTATCCGTGGTAGCCCGGCAGCCGTATTGCTGGTGGAATTCGCGGGCGAAGACCTCGACGAACAGTTGCGAAACCTGGGTCGACTCGAACAACTGCTGGGGGATCTTGGGCTGCCGGACAGTGTGCTGCGCCTCGAGACCGAGGCATCGCAGGCGGAAGTGTGGTCGTTGCGCAAGGCGGCCCTGAACATCGTCATGTCGATGAAGGGCGATGGCAAACCCATCTCCTTTGTGGAGGACTGCGCTGTACCGCTGGAGAATCTGGCCGACTACACGCGACGACTGACCGAGGTTTTCGCGCGTCACGGCACGACAGGAACCTGGTATGCCCACGCGGGCGCAGGGTGTCTGCACGTGCGGCCGATCCTCAACCTCAAGGACGACGCCGACGTCACGAACTGGCGATCAATCGCCACTGAGGCCCACGAGTTGGTCCGCGAGTACAAGGGTTCGCATTCCGGTGAGCATGGCGACGGTCTGGTGCGATCCGAATTCCTTGAGCCCATACTCGGGACGCAGATCGTCACGGCCTTTCGAGAGGTCAAGAACAGCTTCGATCCCCACGGCAGGTTCAATCCGGGCAAGATCGTCGATCCGCCGCGTATGGATGACCGCAGCCTGCTGAGATTCTCGGACCGCTACCAGCCGCAACAACGCAAGGAAGCGCTGGATTGGTCGGCCTGGGGCGGTTTTCACCGGGCGACGGAGATGTGCAACAACAACGGTGCCTGCCGCAAGGCGAGTGCCGGCGTGATGTGCCCGTCCTATCGGGTCACGCAGGACGAAAAACACGTGACGCGCGGACGCGCGAACAGCTTGCGCCTGGTACTGGCCGGCCAACTGCCCACCGAGACCCTGACTTCGAAGGAACTCTACGCGACGATGGATCTCTGCGTCGGCTGCAAGGCGTGCAAGCGCGAGTGTCCCACCGGCGTCGACATTTATCGAATGAAGATCGAGTTTCTCAGTGCCTACCGGGAACGTTGGGGGCTCCCATGGCGGGATCGGGCGATCGCCTTTCTGCCACGTTACGCCCCGTGGGCCGCACGGTTCGCGCCGCTCGCCAATGTTGCCGGCCGGAGTCGGCCGATGTCGCAGTTGCGGGAGAAGCTGCTCGGCTTTACCGCCCGGCGGCAGATGCCGGCATGGCGTCGTGATATTTTCCGAAGTGCCCCTGAAAGCGGCGGGCAGGAGGTCGGACGTGCGGCGGAACCGGCAGGGGCCTCGAACGTCGCGGCGCAGGCCGGGGAGGCGCGCGAGGTCGTCCTGTTGGTCGACACCTTCAATACCTACTTCGAACCCGAGACGGCAACGGCGGCCCGCAACGTGCTTGCAGCGGCAGGGTACCGTGTCGTCGTGCCGAAGCCGATCGGCAACGGCAGGCCATTGTGCTGCGGTCGAACGTTCCTCAACGCCGGCCTCGTCGACCACGCGAGGCTGGAAGCCCGGCGCGTCATTGAGGCCCTGGCACCGTACGTCAAGCGAGGCATCCCTGTCATCGGCCTCGAGCCCTCCTGCCTGTTGAGCCTGCGCGACGAGTTCGCCGCACTACTCCCGGGCCGGGAGACTACGGAGTTGGCCGGCTGCGCCATGTTGTTGGAGGAGTTCCTGGCTGCCGAAAAAAAGGCGGGGCGGCTGAAACTGCCGCTGAAGGCGCTGGCGCAACGGCGACTGCTGTTGCACGGGCATTGTCATCAGAAGGCCTTTGGCCTGATGTCGTGCGTAGAGGAAGTGTTGCGCTGGATTCCGGACGCGGACGTGGAGTCGATCGACTCCGGGTGTTGCGGCATGGCGGGTTCATTCGGGTACGAAGCCGAGCACTACGACACGTCCATGAAAATGGCGGAACTCAGCTTGTTGCCCCGCGTCCGCGAGGCGGGCAAGGACACTCTGGTCGTGGCGGACGGCACCAGTTGCCGCACCCAGATCAAGGACGGAGCGGGGCGCGACAGCTGGCATGTAGCGCGGGTGCTGGAACTGGCTTTGTCAGTTCCTTCCGAATCCACCCCGCAATAGGCTCAGGCATTCTCCGTCCCGGTCTGTGGCCCCGACGTGAGCCGAGGCTCGCAATCAGCGATCTGCCTGGGTCATGTTTGCGTTTGCCTTTTCGGGCAGGCAGATGTAAGAATGCGCCACAGATTGCGGTATTGTGCAACAAAACAACACCTCTGACGGCTCTACCAACAATGACAAAGGGAGGAATCCAATGTCATATTCATCGCTGAGTTCTCTCAGGCTCTCGATTTTCAATACGTCAATCTTCCTGGCCGTCTTGGGCCTTGCGGCAACGCTGGCGACGGTTGCACCCGTCACGTCGGTGCAAGCCCAGGACGCCGGCGCCATGTTGGAGGAAATCGTGGTAACGGCCCGCAGGCGCGAGGAGAGCCTGCTCGACGTCCCGGTCGCCATATCGGTGTTGAACAGCGATTTCATCGCCGAGTCGAATATTCTGGATCATTACGACCTGTACGCCGAGACGCCGGGGATCGAATACACCCAGTCCCGGGACCGCCTGGGCAGCCGCCCCGCCATCCGCGGGGTGTCGACAACGGCGCAGAATATCCTGCAGCAGAAGATGGGCGCCTTCATTGACGGTGCGCCGCTTCTGGGGAATACGGGCTCATTGCAGTTTACCGACCTGGAGCGGATAGAAGTGTTGCGAGGCCCGCAAAGTTCCGCGTTTGGCCGGTCGACCTTCTCGGGCGCATTCAACTACATTACCCGGGACCCCGGTACCGAGCACACGAGCACGATCAAGGCCGCGACCTCGAGTCTGAGCCGCAACATCCTTGGCATCTCCCTGGACGGCCCATTGACCGAAACGCTCGGATACACGCTCGACCTCTATACCGATGAGTTCGAGGGACCCGACAATTGGGTGGCCACGGACGGAACCCAGACCGGCAGCACGAAGACCGATTTCATCGCCGGCAAGCTGAAGTGGGCACCCAGCGAACGGTTCGACATGGAAGTCCGCGTCTCGTGGATGGAACCGAACGATGCCCCCTCGAACGAGATACACCTGACTCAGGCATCGCGGGACGCGTGCACGAATATCACCTTGCCGAACGGTCAGCCCTACATCGATGGTACGTTCGACTGCGAACTGCGCACGGACAACGTGCCGAGGAACACCGACCTCACCGTGGACGGAGGGTATACGCCGGGAACTCAAGAGTACTATATCGCGCTTGCCAACAGCGTTCTTGACCCGACCAGTCAGGTGACGCGGGAGCGATTTCAGGCGGAGTTCAACTTCCCACGCGAGGATGGGAGTCTGCTGCAGGTGATTACCTCCTACAACGAGGAGGCGGGACACCGCTGGCACGATCAGGATCAGGGTAATGCCCCGGTATCGGTCAATGTCGCGATGAACTCCGTCGGGATGGGTACTCAGAACTCCGGCGGGCAGCGGTACCAGGACGAAACCTACTTCGATGTTCGTTGGGTCTCACCGGGGGATAGTTCGTTGCGCTAGCTCGTTGGCGCTTCCTACTTCGACTTCATCCGCAGAGACAATTCCTACCGTCAGTTCGCGGCGATCCTGCATCCGGAATTCGATCTGGACAACCTGGTCAATGGAGGCAACCCGTTCCGGCCCAACCGCCGACAGTTCGCCGAGAATACCGCCATCGGGCTGTACGGAAACGCGACCTATGATCTGTCGGACCAGACGACGGTGTCTTTCGAGGGACGCTTCCAGGAAGACGAACGGCTCACGATCGAACCTATTTCGGGCCGTACGGTGCTGCAGGTCACGGAATCGTTCCAGCCGCGGCTGGCGGTGAATCACGCGCTCAACGACGAATGGGCCGTGTACGGTC
>JAKZVH010000311.1:0-6581 GCA_047516145.1 Gammaproteobacteria bacterium | reverse complement strand
GTCGAACTTGGACTTGGTCACCGAATCGTTGACGTTGATGGCCGGGAACAGCAGTTCACCGCGTTCCAGCATCCGGTAGAGCCGATGCACGCCGGTAGTGGTCTCCTCGCTCACGCCCACAATGTCCTTGACGATGCGGTGGAATCGCCCCGGGTCGCCCTCGACCGAGCGGCGCACGGCGGCGAGCAGCACCCGTTCCTCCTCGCTTTCCGGGACCTTGTCCAGCACCGACAGGTCGTCCTCGGCACGATAACCCAGGTGCGCGTACAAGGTGGCGTCGCCGCCGTCGTCCAGAATCACGTTGGGCCCCTCGCGGTCCCCCCAATCGAAGATCCTGTCCACGTATTGCCAATACTCTTCCAGGGTTTCGCCCTTGACGGCGAACACGGGCGTGCCGTTGGCAGCGATGGCCGCGGCGGCGTGGTCCTGGGTGGAGAAGATGTTGCAACTCGCCCAGCGCACCTGCGCGCCCAGCGCCTCCAGCGTCTCGATGAGGACGGCCGTCTGGATCGTCATGTGCAGGGAACCGGCGATGCGCGCGCCCGCCAGGGGCTGCGAGGACCTGAATTCCTCGCGAACCGCCATGAGGCCCGGCATCTCGTGCTCGGCCAGCTCGATTTCCCGGCGGCCGAAATCGGCCAGCCCGATGTCCTTGACGACGTAGTCGCCGCCGGACGAATCGAGGGCCACCAACTTGTTGCTCGCACTCATGATTGCTCCTCTGCGGTCCGGTCGCTACGCCAGCGAGCGCCCGAAGCTGACCCGGAACCGTTGCTGGAACGCTTCCATGGTGAATCGATGGTTCTGGGTACCGTGGCATTCTATCTTAATGGCTCCCATCAGACTTGCGGCGCACCCCGTGGTGGGCCAGTCCCAGCCGCGCATCAGCCCGTAAAGCAGACCGGCACGATACGCATCGCCACACCCGGTGGGATCGCTGATTCGCCGGGGTTTCGCCGCGGGAATGTCGATCCGCTCGCCGCCGGCATGGATCGTCGACCCCTCCCCGCCCCGGGTCACGATGAGCGCATCGACGCGCCCGGTAAAATCGTCGACGTCCCAGCCCGTGCGGTCCTTGAGCAGTTCCCACTCGTAGTCGTTCACCGCGACCCAGCGGGCCTGCTCGATGAAACGTCGCAACTCCTCGCCGCTGAACAGGCCCAACTGCTGGCCGGGATCGAACATGAAGGGGATATTCGCCGCCGCAAACTGTGCGGCGTGCGCCACCATGCCGTCCCGGCCGTCGGGAGAGAGGATCCCGATGCTCGCCTCCGGCGCATCCTCGACCCGGTTGAGGTGTGAGCGGTCCATGGCTCCCGGGTGAACGGCGATGATCTGGTTGTCGTCCAGGTCGGTGATGAGATACACCTGGGCCGTGTACACATCGTCGAGCACCCTGATGCGGTCGCGGCGAATGCCCTGCCGATCGAGCCATTCGCGATAGGGTTCAAAATCCCGCCCCACGGTTCCCATGGGTATCGGCTCCTCGCCGAGAAGCTTGAGGTTGTAGGCGATGTTTATCGCGCAGCCGCCGAATTCGCGCCGCAGCTCGGGCACGAGGAAGACGACATTGAGGATATGGATGTGTTCGGGAAGTATGTGGTTCTTGAAGGAGTCCTCGAACACCATGATGTTGTCGTAGGCAATGGAGCCGCAGATCAGGACAGACATGGCGGTGACGCTACTTCGCCGCGGCCATCAACTCGTCGGCCTTATCGGTTCGCTCCCAGGTGAAGTCGGGGTCTTCACGGCCGAAGTGGCCGTAAGCCGCGGTCCTGCGGTAGATGGGCCTTAGCAGATCGAGCATCTGAATAATCCCGTAGGGAGTGAGATCGAAATGCCTGTTGACCAGGGCCTCAATCCTGTCCTCGTCGATCCTGCCGGTACCGAAGGTCTCGACCGTGATCGAGGTCGGCGTCGCCACGCCGATGGCATAGGAAACCTGGACCTCGCAGCGGTCGGCCAGGCCGGCCGCGACCACGTTCTTGGCCACGTAACGGGCCGCGTAGGCGGCCGAGCGATCCACCTTGGACGGGTCCTTGCCGGAGAAAGCCCCGCCGCCGTGCCGCGCCATGCCACCATAGGTATCGACGATGATCTTGCGTCCGGTCAGACCGCAGTCGCCCTTTGGACCGCCGGTGACGAATCGCCCCGTGGGGTTGATAAGAAACCTGGTATCGGCGTTCAGCCACTTCGCGGGAAAAACCCGCTTGATGATGTTTTCCATCACGAGCTCTTCAAGGTCCGCAAACGCCATTCCCAGCTCGTCCAGGTCCGCATGCTGGGTGGACAGCACCACGGCCGCCACGCCGGTGGGCCTGCCGTCCTCGTACCGGAATGTCACCTGGCTCTTGGCGTCCGGCCGCAACAGGGCCATCCCGCCGGCTTTCCGGGCCTCCTTTTCGAGTTCCCTGCGCACCTTCGCCTGTTGCGCCATCAGCCGGTGCGCGTAGACGATCGGCGCCGGCATCAGCTCGTCGGTCTCGTTGCTCGCGTAACCGAACATGAGACCCTGGTCGCCGGCGCCCTGGTCTTCCGGCCGCGACCGGTCCACGCCCTGGGCGATGTCGGGGGATTGTTCGCCGAGTTCGTTGATCACGGCGCAGGTGTTGCCGTCGAAGCCCACCTCGGAATTGTCGTAACCGATTTCGGTCACGGTCTCGCGGACGACGCCTTGCACGTCCACGTAGGTACTGGTGGTAATCTCCCCCGCCACCATGACGAGACCCGTCTTGGTCAGCGTCTCGCAGGCCACGCGGCCGTTCAGATCATCCCGAAGGACGGCATCCAGAATCGCATCGGAGATTTGATCGCACATCTTGTCGGGATGTCCTTCGGACACCGATTCGGACGTAAAGAGGTAGTTGGCCATCGCTAGGCTCCCAGGAAATCACGGTCGCGCCGGCCGGGATTCTAACCCCGATTGCAGACTTGGCGTAATGGCTCGATTACCATAGCGTCCGCCCAGCGCGGGTTTCAGGAGACCTCATGACCACGGAACACCATCAATTGATCATCCTGGGCTCCGGCCCCGCCGGCTACACCGCGGCCGTCTACGCGGCCCGCGCAGCGCTCGAGCCGGTCATCGTCACCGGTATCGAGGTCGGCGGGCAGATGACCACGACCACGGACGTGGACAACTGGCCCGGGGACAACGAGGGCGTTCAGGGCCCGGAATTGATGGAGCGGATGCGCCTGCACGCCGAGCGTTTCGGCACCCGGCTGATCTACGATCACGTCAACGCGGTTGCGCTCGGGCAGCGGCCGTTCCGGCTTTCCGGCGACAGCGGCGAGTACTCCTGCGATGCCCTGATCGTCGCCACGGGCGCGTCCGCCAGGTACCTCGGCCTGCCGTCCGAAGAAGCCTACAAGGGCAAGGGCGTGTCCGCATGCGCGACCTGCGACGGCTTTTTCTTCCGGAACCAGCCGGTGGCCGTGATCGGCGGCGGCAACACGGCGGTGGAGGAAGCGCTGTACCTGGCCAACATCGCCTCGCACGTGTCCGTGGTGCATCGACGGGACCAGTTCCGCGCCGAAAAAATCCTCGGCAACCGGCTGATCGCCAAGTCCGAAAGCGGGAATGTCACCATACTCTGGGATCATGTGCTCGACGAAGTGCTCGGCGACGGCAACGGCGTCACCGGGGCTCGACTCCAGAACGTTCAATCCCACGGGACACGGGAGATCGAGGCCCAGGGTGTCTTCATCGCCATCGGCCACACGCCCAACACCGGTATATTCGAGGGCCAACTGGAGATGGAGGGCGGCTACATCGTGCTGCACCCCGGCGAATCGGGCATGGCGACCGCGACCAGCGTCGAAGGCGTGTTTGCGGCCGGAGACGTCGCGGATCCGATCTACAGGCAGGCAGTCACCTCCGCGGGCTCGGGCTGCATGGCGGCGCTGGATGTGGAGAAGTTCCTCGCGGATTGATTACTGCGTTGCAGAGCGGCTTTGGAGTCCCTGCTCTGTCCACCCCCTTCCATGTAGATCGCGATGCTCAGGGATTGGCTCCCAATTCGCCCATTCGCCAAAGATCGCCGAGCCGAAAATCTTCCAGCCAATGAGAGAGCTTTCCTGGATCGAGCCCGCAACTGTGAGATGGACGACGAGGATGATCGCCGTAAGTTTAGCTGATGGGGAATCGCGGTCCAACCGCAACGACGCTGACGGTACCTGTACAACAGGTTTCCCCGCGTGGGCGGGGATAGACCCACCACGCCGAACGCAAACCCGAATTCTATGCCGGTGTATCCGTTCGGTTTGCGAGGGGACCGGGGGCTTGTCACTTAAGCAATAGGCGATGCCCATTAGCGATTTCAGGCGCCGGTAAGTGTCCGCAGCGCCAGAGCCGCCGCAACCACGCCTTAATCATGTCAATCGCTCGCTCAGGCGGCGCACAATATCCCTTCGTTCATGAATCACGCCAATGATGCCAGGCTTGTCCAAACCCTCAGCAAAGTAAAACACGTAATGGTAACGGTACTTCGTCACGAGCAACTCGGGGAATCGCCTTGAAAACGACCGCCTGTGTACGGCCCCGTCACCAATCGCCTGGAAGGTCTTCGTCAGCCCGCCGATGTATTTTTCAAGTGCATCCCTACCCCACATGTTGAGCGTGTAGCGCGTTACCTCCTTCAAGTCCTGTTTGGCGTCCTTCAATAGACGATAAGTCGGCATCAGGGGTTTTGTTCTTCCTCCAGGGTTTCTGTAACGATTTCATCGACAGTCTGTTCAGCCCATTCACCGCGCCTGGCAGCTTCAAACCGTGGTTTCAGGAAGTCTTCGAGTTCTCTCAGAGCGGCTTCTTGGTCCGTATCCGGCAGAGTCCGCTCCAGGACATATTCCTTTATCGACTTGCCTTGCAGCGCTGCCGAGGCTTTAAGCTTCTGGTGCTGTTCCGGGGTGATTTCAATCGATAGGCGCATAGCTTCTCATCGGTCAGTTGTCATCATTGTTGAAAATAGTCCAAAACCACCAAAGTTTCAATTTGTGACATCTGCCTGTCAGCCCAATGAGGCGTGGACGAAAGGATTTGATCGGCAATGTTACGCGCCATCCCTCGCCCGCTCCTCGCCCACGACGTGGGCGAGGCCTGTCCGCATGCACCCACGGAGACACGAGGAATGAAGGTGGTTAACGTAATGCGTCGGCCGAGGCGCACAACGCCCGGTTGATCTCCGCGGCCAGGCGCACCCCCGCCTGGGCGAGCCGCAACCGGGTGATGCGTTCGGCATTTTCAAGGTATTCGGGGCTCAGGCGATTGTCACGACCGCCAAAATCGTAGACATCGGGACGCAACGCCTGGCTTTCGCGCGCCCATTCCATGAGCGTGTCCTGCTCCCACGTTTCGGCATTCGCTTCAATCAAGCCCGCCAGGCTCTGGACGTACTCGCCAACGCCCAGTCCCGCCAGGTCGACAGCTTCAGTATCCCAGAATCGATGCAGGTTGACCGAACCGCTGATCACGGGATCGACCTCGACCCTGTTGCCTCCCCGATCCGATTCTCGTCCCACATGCAGCGGCTGGTGGATATCGACAACGAAGTGAGCGAGAAACCTGAGCGCATCGCGACGCTCGGAGATTTGCGCGTCCGGGTCCCCAAGCCGTTCACCGAAATGGCTGATGGCCCAGAGAATGTCGCCTTCCGGCGGGTGCCGGTAATCCTCAAGACGTGCGCCGTCCGGGATGTTCATGTAGTGCCAGGGAGCCGAATGCCGCCACTCAGCCTCCCCGCGAATCCAGTCCGCCCACAGCCCCAGTTCGTCCAGGCCCTGGCCCTGCCCCAGAAATTGACGCGGATGTCGTCGTCGGCATTGGCCCACGTGAGGCTCAAACCGAGCTTGTCGAACCCTGGACGCAGGTACTGGAAGTTCGTGCCCTCGATGTTGAGCCCGCAGCGGTTGTTCGCGCCATTCTGCGACCATCTTTCGTCCATGTGGTTGATATCGGCGCGCAGCCGCAGCGACCCGCCATTGGCGAGGCTCCACAGATAGTCGCCGTAGAAGTAGTAGGTGAATTCGGGCGAGTTGCTCGGCACCGTGCCACTGACGTCCTCGCCCGTGATGGTTCCCGTGCTGAGATTGATCCTGGCGCCCTGGAAGGAGCCCGGCAGGAGTTCGGGACTGTAGGAAGCGATGTTCCCACCGATCTCCAGCGACTGCGTCGCGGCAAAGGCCCACTCGAACTCGATACCGGTGTTCTCCACACCACCGGAGTTCACGACCAGCGTGCAGTTGCCCGTCGATCCCGTCACGCACGGAAAGTTATTGTTGGTCTGCGCATTAACCTGCTCCTGCTGGAACACCGTTAACCCAAGTTTACCACCCTGAAAATTAAGGGTATGCGTTTCAACGGCTTACGCGGTCAAAGGCGTGCTTCTGGCACTACGTTGTCGCGCCGCCATCGGGATTGTGGACTTCAGACGATCGTTTTTTGCGTGCCGCCGTCGGTGGAGGGGTGGATGCCCAGGGCAGCGAGGATCGCCTGCTGCCGGGGTTCGGGCTGTGTGGCCTTGCGGACATGCAGGGTGCGTCCATCGGCGCGCTTGAAGGTGGCGGTGACGCGCTGGCGGGCGCCG
>JAKZVH010000310.1:0-5578 GCA_047516145.1 Gammaproteobacteria bacterium | reverse complement strand
TCTGCCCTGAACGGAGCCGTCTTTTTCTCCATTTTGCCTTTGCAGTTTTTGGTGCACACACAACGTGAATACTGTAAGTAAACTCAAATCCCAAGATGGGTGGTAATAGCTCTGGCGAGGGCCTCCATCTCTGTGCGAGATATAGATCCATCTGAGTTCATCAGACGTTTTTTGCTTACGGTGGTCAATTGATCAGCCATCGCCTTTGCCCTCTTACCTCGAAATGTTACATATGTCTCACTTGGGTAAAGCTTTTCGACGTTGCTTGTTAAGGGTATGACCTGGACTCTGTTGAGATGATAATTGGCAGCATCGTTACTTACTATAATGGCGGGTCGCCGTTTGCGGGTTTCCCCTCCAATTGATGGATCAAAATTGACCCACCATACTTCACCCCGCTTCATCATCTGGTTCTTCAAGCGTGCCCTCAGCCCACTCCATGGCTTCGGATTCCCTAATCTGATCAGCTGCCATTTCTTCATAGGCAGCATACATCGCCTTCTTAATCACGTGAGGGCGCACCAGATCCTCTATAAAGCGGCTGATTCGACCTGGCCCAACGACCGTCCGCAAGCCATCGTAAACTTCTTCGTCTATGGTTACCGTAAGCTTCTTTTGCATCAGCGGAGCCCCTAATCAGGACACGTATAGTAACACGTGTCATCATTGGGGTCGAATTCCGGATGTGCCCTAATGTCACCAGTCACTCCCGTAAGAAACACGCCACCCGATGCTCGTCACCGAGACTCGCAGGCTTAGCTTGACTGCACCTGTCCATCACATGGGGACATCGCGGATGAAACCTGCACCCGGTCGGCGGATCCAGGGCGCTCGCGATTTCACCCTTAATGCCTGCCTCGGATCGCGGCTGCGACGGGTCCGGCCGCGGCACGGCATCGAGCAGCGCCTGGGTATAAGGATGCTGTGGATCGGCGAGCACTGTGTCGCTCGGACCCGATTCGACGATCTCTCCCAGATACATGACGCCGATATGGTTGCTGACGTGCTCAACCAGGGCGAGGTCGTGGGCAATGATGAAATAGGTGAGTGACAATTCGGATTGGATGTCCTGAAGCAGATTGAGTATCTGCGCCCGTATAGACACATCGAGCGCCGAGATGGGTTCATCCAGCACGATCAGGGACGGACGCAGAATCAACGCCCTCGCGATCGCAATTCGCTGTCTCTGACCACCCGAGAATTCGTGTGGATAGAGCCGTGCGGCGCTGGCCGGCAGGCCAACCAGTTCCAGTGCTTCTTCGATCCGCGAGGCCAGTTCGCGCCGGGGCGTATCATGGGCCCTGAGTGGTTCTACCAGAATGGTGCCAATTCGCAGGCGCGGGTTGAGCGAACTGTACGGGTCCTGGAACACCGCCTGGACGCGGGAGCGAAAACGCTTGACCCCGGCGCGATCGAAACCCGTCACATCCTCGCCGTCAAACAAAATACGTCCGCCGGTCAGTTTCTCGAGGCCCAGCACCAGTTTCGCGAGCGTACTCTTGCCACAGCCGGATTCCCCGACCAGCGCAAACGTCTCGCCTTCTGCAATCTCGAAACTGACGCCATCCACCGCGCGCAGCATCCCGACCCGTCTGCCCATGTTGAAGTGACAACTGACGTCCTGCACTGCCAGCAAACTCATGCGCGCACACCCAGCATCACGATGCTTCACCTGCGAGCAGCCAGCAACTCACCCGATGACCTTGGCCGCTATCGGTAACGATCACCTCGGGGGGCGTCTCGCGGCGGCACCGATCCATGGCCTTCGGGCATCGCGGGTGGAACGAGCAGCCGTCCGGTAATTCGAGTGGATTTGGCGGCGCGCCGCCAATCGCAGTGAGCCGCTGTTTGCGTCTCCCCAGTTTCGGTAATGACTCGAGCAGACCCTGGGTGTATGGATGCGCGGGTGATCGGTACAGATCGGAGGCCGCCGCGATTTCGACGATACGCCCTGCATACATGACGGCGATGCGATGGCACAGGCTCGCGGCAACGCCCAGATCATGGGTGATAAAAAGCAGACCGGCGCCAGTCTCTTCCTGGATTGCCTCCATCAGATCCATGAACTGCACCTGGATGGTCACGTCAAGGGCACTGGTCGGCTCGTCCGCGATCAACACCTTCGGGCGACAGGCGATGGCCATGGCGGCGACCACGCGTTGGCGCATACCGCCGCTGAACTGATGCGGATAGTCCGCCGCGCGCTGCGCCGCGGACGGCACGCGCACACGATCGAGTTCATTAACGGCGAGGTCCATCGCCGAGCGTCGATCGGCCAGGCCATGGGCGCGCAACGGCGCCGCCACCTGATCACCCACTGTGAAGACTGGATTTAAGGACGTCATCGGATCCTGCGAGATCATGGCAACCTTGCTGCCGCGGACCTCATCGGCGAGGGTTTTCTCTGGCAGGCCCACCAGTTCGCGGCCCTCGAGTCTGATCGAGCCCGCCACGATACGTCCCGCCGGGCGCGGCGGCAGGCCGAGAATGGACAGGCCAGTCATGGTCTTACCGGACCCGGACTCGCCGATCAGACCGAGGGTTTCCTTCGGCGCCAGGGTGAAGCTCACCCCGTCCACGGCCTTGACGACCCCACGCTTAAGAAAGATGTGTGTTTTCAGGTTGTCGACCGCGAGTAACGGCTCAATGTTGGGATCTGAGGGCACGTCGCTCATACCTGACGCCGCATGGGATCAAAGGTGTCGCGAAGCCAGTCACCGAGCAGGTTTGAGGCGAGGCAGGCACACATGATGGCAATGCCGGGGATGGTGATCAGCCACCAGGCGACCTCAATGAAGTTGCGCCCGTCCGACAGCATGCCGCCCCATGAAACCTGGGGCGGCTGAATGCCCAGACCGAGAAAGCTGAGACCCGCCTCGAACACGATGACGCTGCCGAACTGAAGCGTCGCCAGCACCAGCATGGTATTGAGGATGTTAGGGGCAAGATGGCGCAGGAATATCATCGGCGTCGACACGCCGGCGACCTTGGCGAGCGCTATGAAGTCGCGTTCACGCAAGCTCAGCACATCCCCTCTCACGATACGCGCATACCAGGTCCAGTAGGTCATGACGATAATCAGTACCACCATGCCTTCCCCCGGCGGCAGCACAGCCGCAAACAGCATGGCAAGCGGCAGCGCCGGGACGGACATCTGTATGTCGATAAGACGGGAAATGATCGAATCCACCCACCCGCCGAAGTAGCCGGCGGTCATGCCCATGAGTGCGCCGATACCGCCGGAAAGAACAATGGCATACAGCGCTATCATGACCGATACACGTGCACCGGCGATGACGCGGCTCAAAATGTCACGACCCAGGTTGTCCGTGCCCAGGATATGGTTCGAATCGCCACCGTCTTCCCAGGCGGGCGGCGTCATCGAGTCGCGAAGATTAATCGCGTCGGCCTCGTGAGGCGAAATCCACGGCCCGAAGATCGCACAGATGACAACCAGGCTCAGCACGAAAACGGCAACGTATGGAAAGCCCCGCATGAACCCAAGGAACCTCATGCCCGTGGCGATCGGCGACGCTGGAATGGCTTTGTAGGTAATGATCTCAGTCATGGCGAATTCGCGGGTCGATGAAACCATAACTGAGGTCCACAATCAGATTGACCACCACAAATACCACGGCGGCCAGTACAACGCCGGCCTGCACAACCGGGAAGTCCCTCGCAAACACGGCTTCGACGACCGTGCGCCCAACCCCGGGCCAGGCAAACACAACCTCGATGACAAACGCGCCGCCGAGCATGTTGGCGAAATAGACGCCGATCATGGTGACCAGCGGCACCGCGGCGTTGCGCAGGGCATACCGCCATACGATGGAGCGTTCGGAGAGGCCAATGGCCCGCTCCATACGCACGTAGTCGCTCTCAAGGATGTCGAGCATGGCCGAGCGCAAGGTCCGGGTCATCGCGGCGACCGGATACCAGCCAAGGGCGATCGCCGGCAATACCAGGTGCGCCAGCGTGCCGCGTCCGTAGGCCGGCAGCCAGCGCAATTCGACCGCGATAAACACAATCAACATTAGCCCCACCCAGAAACCGGGCATCGCCTGGCCCAGCATGGCGAACAGCTTGGCGGCATTGTCGATCCAGCCGCCCCGGTATACCGCCGATAACACACCCAACGGCACCGCCAGCAGCAGCGCGAACAGCAAACCGGCAAGGGCGAGTTCCAGCGTTGCCGGCAGACGATCAAGGAGTAGTGACATGGCCGGCGCCTGCCAGTAGTAGGAGTCGCCAAAGTCACCCTGAAAGGCATTGCCCAGAAAGACAAAGAACTGCACGACCAACGGTTTGTCGAGACCGAGGCTGCGCCGCATATTCTCAAAGTCCGCCTCGGTCGCCTCCATCGGCAGCATCAGGGCGACGGGATCGCCCGATAATCTCTGCGCGATGAAGACGATCAGCAGCGCGCCGAGGATGGCGACGGCGCCCTGCCACAGGCGACTTAAGATATAGCGATTCACCGGGCTTTCTCCACTACCGTCTCCACTGCCGTCTGCGCCATCTCCGGCATCCCCATGCCGCGCATGGAGCGCCAGCCAGCGCCCGGATGGGGCTTGAAGTCGAGCTTGTCCCGCCACGCGAGGGTAATCATCGGTCGGTAGGACGGCAGCCCGCCCAGGACACGCTCGTGTTTCAGCCGCGCGATCCTGCGCGCCAGCGCCTCGTGTTCGGTTTCCGGCATCGTGGCGCGCAGTTGTTCGACGAGCGCGTCTATTTCCGGATCACTGTAATACGAGTAGGTGCCCCAGCCGTCGCCGGGTGAGTGCAAGTGCCCCGACCAGGGATCGGTTGGATCACCAGGCAGACCCTGACTCCACATGCTGCTGACGATGCCGTCCATATCCGGCCGCGCGTTAACGCGTATAAGGTTGATCCAGGCACCATATTCCAGTTGCACAATGCGACAGCGTATACCGACGACGCCCAGATACGCGAACATCGCCTCGCCCATCTCCTTGATGTACGGCTCGCGCGGCGTTGTCAGGTTGTAACAAGGCAGATTCACACCTCGTTCGTACCCCGCCTCGTGAAGCAGTTGCCGCGCACGGTCCGGGTCATAGGGATAGGGTTTCAAACCCGGGTCGTAGCCGACGCTGCCCGGTGCAATCTGCGTGGTGCGGATGCCCTGGCCATAGAGGATGTACTGAATGATGGCGTCAAAGTCGATGGCATGGGCGATAGCTTTGCGCACCCGCAGATCGGATGTCGGACTGCGCTTATCAATGGTCTGCATCGCCAGGAAAAGGTTGTTGGGCCCCGGCAGCGATCGTACTCGCACGCCCGGCATCTTCCTGAAAGCTTCTATCTGCGCGGGTGGCACAGCGTCGATCCAGTCCACGGCGCCCGTCTTGAAGGCTGCAACCCGGGTTGTATCTTCAGGAATGATCTTAATCGTCAGGCGCTTGATGCCTGGCATGAAGTCCTTGTTCCAGTAGTCGTCATTGCGTTCAACAATGAGTTCCTCGCGTGCCTTGCGCGAGACGAACTTCCACGGACCGGTGCCCATCGGGTGCGACTGCACGCCATCCACACCGACTTCCTCGAAATAACCTCTCGGCAC
>JAKZVH010000309.1:0-4694 GCA_047516145.1 Gammaproteobacteria bacterium | reverse complement strand
GCCTTCTGATAGGCGCGCAACAGGCCGTCGGAGGAGCCCGTGAAAACGACGTCGTTCGCAACGGTACTGGGCAAGCCGAAGGCATTGCTGCACGGCGGTGCCGGCTTACCCTCACAGTCGGGCGTCATTTTCTCGACGCGCCATACTTGTTTTCCGGTCACGAGGTCGACCGCCGTGAACGAACCATCCGCCAACATGTCCGCATCCATATCCTGGACGGGAACGTAAGCATTCTTGCCATCGCTCGCAAAGCCCCACTGGATGCCGCCGACTTCCCCGCCTCTGCCGAGGCGGGTCTGCCACAGGATTTCTCCTTTGGCGTCCGGATCCAACGCGTAAAGCATGCCGTCCTTGGATCCGGCCATGAGGACCTCCTTACCGTCCGATCGTTCCACCAGTATCACGGGCGACACGATATCCCGGTCACCCTGTCCCTTCGGGTTCAAGGGCGAGCAGGTTTTCCGCTCGCCATCGACCCACGCTTCGCAGCCCAGGTGGTAGACGTCCTGGCCGCCAAATTGCTCGGGCGCCAGTCCTTTGACCCAAACCTTGGCGCCCGTTTTCATGTCGAACGCGATCACGGAGTCGGATTCGGGAATAACCGGCTCGGTCTGCTGGTTCGCGGTCGGCACGTACAAGAGGCCGCGCTTGTCGTCGACCGTGATCGCCGAGAACACCGTGACGCCGGAGGGACCGTAGCGATTCACGCCGTTTTTCGTCGTGCCTATAAACTCAGATCTCTGGTCGATGGTATAGGTCTTCCACTTGCGCTCACCGGTATGCAGGTCGAAGGCGGAGATTGAGCCGCGAGCCGTACAGCACGGGAATTCCAGGGTCCTGCCACCCATGTTGAGCACTTCCTGGTAGTTGGATATGGGCACGTAGACGACGCCGTCGTGCACCGTAATGTTACCCGAAACGCGGGAGGTCGGCGTCCAATCTACTTTTTTGCGCCAGAGCAGCTGGCCTGTTTCCGCGTTCACTGCGTAGGCGTTTGCCCCGGTATCGCCGAATACAGCGATACCATCGCGCACGGTGACGTTCGATCGAATCCGAAAATCAGCCTCGAACGCCCAGTGCGCGCATCCGGAGTCCGCATCGAGCGAGTAGACCCAGTGATTGAGACTACCCACGAACACGCGGTCGCCGACGACGGAGACCTTGTGCCCGCCACTAACGAACGAATGGACCTGCGGAAACCCCACGGCCCACTTGAGCTTGAGGTTTTTCACGCTCGCGGCGGTGAATTTCGAATTGGTCGCATTCGCGTGGAAGCGGTTGTCCTTAGACCATCCAGGCCAGTCATGCACGGCATCGGCCACCAGCGGCGTTTTGTCCTTGCACATTTTGGCGCCGTGGCCGCGCGGGTCCCTTTCGCTGTCCTTTTTGAAACTGGTGACGAACTTGGCCAGCTCCCATCGCTCAAAATCGTCCAGGCCATTGGCGAACTCCATCATGACGCCCCACGTCAACTCCTTGTGCGCCTCTTCCGCGGTCAGGTTCGACATCTGTTGTACGGTCGGCGAAAAAAAGGCGCGCGTGTGGCATTCAGCGCAACGTTGGGCGTATATCCTGGCGGCGTTCGGTTCCCCCGACGGTCTGTTGAGCACGTTAAATTTGGTTCCGGGAGGCGGCGGAGGGGCCGCTTCCATATCGGCTGACACCGACGTCGCCGCGAACAGGATTCCAAACAGGGTTAACAGGTGTAACAGGTGCCGATTGCTCATGGTTCGATCTCCCAGTTGCGTCTTTTTGGATGGCGACCTCCAGGGTCGTGCCGGTAAGTATATAACGTATTTGGTACCAGATCGAATAAAAAATTACCCGATGGTCTGATCACGCCACCTTAGATTCGAGAGACCAATTCGAACAGCGGCACTGCTAACGCACCAGCGCTGAACGTCGGTGTTGTATTCCCCCGGCCGTTTGTGCTATATTTCAAGACATGGTACTATTTTCATACATTTGGTACCAAAATGTTGGTAGGGACCAAATCACTTTTTTTTGCCGTTCGGAAGCAACATAGGGGGTAGCTGACCATGAATCAACAGACATCCGGGCAATCGCGCCCATATTCCGTACCGCTCATCTCAATCCTTGCAGCGACTTTATTGCTGACCGGCATGAACGCCGGCGCGCAGGTGTTGGAAGAGATGGTCGTCACTGCGCAGAAACGCTCGCAGAACCTGCAGGACGTCGGTATCGCCATCACCGCCTTGACGGGCGATCAGGTTCGCCAACTCGGCATGCTGGATACAACTTGGGTACCCGACATGGCGCCCGGCGTGCAGCTCGTGCAGCCCAACTCCCGCCAGTCATACGGTTTCTCCGTGCGCGGCGTCCACCAGGTCGATTTCGCCGATCACCAGGAGCACCCGACGGCAGTCTATGTCGACGAGGCGTACGTCAGCCAAGCCTCCGCTTCGGGTTTCCAGCTGTTCGATCTGGAGCAGGTCGAAATCCTGCGCGGGCCGCAGGGCACGCTGTGGGGCCGCAACGCCACCGGCGGCGCCATATCGTTCACCACCAACAAGCCGTCACAGGAATTCGAAGCGTACGTCGAAGGCAAATATGGTTCATACGATAACATGGGTATGGAGTTCGGGATCGGCGGTGGTCTTACCGACCGGATGTCCGTCCGCTTCTCCGGCACAGGGAACTGGCACGACGGCTATGCCACAAACACCATCGGACCGGACACATTCGACGATAACACGGCTTCGTTCCGCGGTCAGGTCCTGTTCGAGATCAGCGATGACGTGACCCTGCTTGTCAACGGCCGCGGGTCTTCCAGCGAGCTCATCGACGGTGCCCTGTTAATTCTGCCAGCCAGCTTCGACCCGGACACCGGATTCGGTTATCTCCGAGAACCAGACGAGGTCACCACTAACCTCGGGGTGGCCAATGCGATAAATTGTCCCGGCTGCGATTTCTTCGGTTGGGCGGAGCCGGACGACGGCAGGCGCACGGTAAGCCATGATTTCATCGGCTTCTCCGACCTGCACACCTGGGGCGGCGGCGCCCGCCTTGACTGGGATGCCGGAAACTTCGATTTCGTCTCGATCACCGACTGGTACCACGTCGATAAAGAGTACATGGAGGACAGCGACGGTACGCCGTTTCCCGTCCTGGAAACCTTCCTGGCGAACAACGTCGAACAATTCTCGCAGGAGATCCGTATCAGCGGGGAGGCGGAGCGCTTTCGCTGGGTGGCGGGGGGCTACTACCTGCGTATCCGCGGCGACTACGGCACGGGGGTCACGTTACGTTCCGACGTAGAGACGATCGGCGCCGAGCCCAGTCCTCAGGGCGTGGGTTCCATATCACCGGCTGATTCGCTGATCGGCGTCGCCGGCACCGAAATTCCTTGCTTTCTATTTGGTGAGGCCGAAGATTTACCCCAGACCTGCGGCGTGCAGCCCACGTCGCATGATGCGGGCATCTTCGTCCTGTCCGGGTTCTGGAGACAGGATACGGATTCGTATTCGGTGTTCGCCCAGACCGAGTTCGACCTGACGTCCCAGTTGACGCTGACCACCGGCTTCCGCTGGATCGACGAGAATAAAGATATCGACTACATCAACCTGTACGAAACCTGGCCGGCCGGCGAGCCAAGAGGTTTCCTGGCCCCCACTGAACCCGGCGCTTTCGTGACCGTATTTAACAACGATTCAGCCGGCAACCTCGCCGATTACGACGAGGGCCTGTGGTCGGCCAAGGTAGGGCTCGACTGGCAGGTCAACGATGACCTGCTGGCGTACTTCACTTTCAACCGCGGCGTCAAGGGCGGCGGCTTCAACGGGCCGGCGGTGGGCGAAGTGATGCGGCCCGAGCAGTTTCCGTTCAAGGAAGAGATACTCAAGGCCTACGAAATCGGCTTCAAGCAAACCCTGGCGGATAACCGCTTACGCGTGAACGCGGCCGCGTTCTACTACGACTACGATGATTTCCAGGCCTTCATTTTCGAGGGCCAGGCGAACCTGATATCCAACCAGGACGCCGAAATCTACGGCGCCGAACTCGAGATCGAGGGCTCGCCGGTGGAGGGCCTGAATTTCAAGGGCGGCGTGGGATACCTGCAGGGGGAAGTTTATGACGTCACTTTCCCGTTCACCGACCCGAACACCGGCCGTGAGTTTACCCAGCCGCTTGATCGGGAACTTCCGAGAGCGCCGGAGTGGTCCGTCAACGGCCTGGTGCGCTACCAGTGGCCGGTCGCGTTTGAAAACACCGGCTTGGGGGGGCACTTCGCCGTGCAGGCGGATTTCAATTACCGCAGCGACCAGAACATGCTCTTGTCGGAAGCACCCGCCGGAGAGCAGGACGCCTACGTGATCGGCAACGCGCGCGTCAGCTATACCAGCAAAGACGGCCGCTGGGAGGCGGCGTTTGCGGTCCACAATATCGGTAACCAGTTCTACTGCACGCAGATCTACGACGTCGGGGCGGACTTCAACAGCGTCGAGTGCTTCTTCAATCGTCCGAGGTGGTACGCGGGATCGCTGCGCATCAACTTCTAGCGAAGCCCGGTGCGAGCCGCCAACGCGGGTACATTTCCGATGCGGGCGGGCGGGTTCACCGACCCCGCCCGGCGCTTCAGTCCGTCAAAGTTAATGAGAGAACGATAATCCGGAGGAATCACCATGCCCAAAGCCGACCAGATCTATCACAAGCGCCCCGATATCGAGAAAGGC
>JAKZVH010000308.1:0-6206 GCA_047516145.1 Gammaproteobacteria bacterium | reverse complement strand
TCGCATCCACCGCGCTGGTGCCGCTCTTGAGCTTCGGTATACCCGGTTCGAACTCAGCCGCGATTCTGCTCGGCGGACTGTTGATTCACGGGCTCGTGCCGGGGCCGCGCCTGTTCGCCGAGAACGGCGATGCGGTAATCGGGCTTTATACCGGGCTCTTCGTCGCGAACCTGTCGCTGCTTGTCATCGGCAGCCTGATCCTGCCGGTCTGTCTGTGGCTCGTCAGTCGTTCCAGGGCGCTGCTGATGGCGTTCATTTACGCGCTGATCTTTTCCGGAATCTATTCCATCAATTCGAGCCTCTTCGACGTCGGCCTGGTGCTCGCCGCCGGCGCGGTCGGAGTTTTCATGCGCCTTTTCGGCCTGCCGCTGTTGCCGGCCGTGCTGGGCGTGGTGCTCGGATTTCTGGTGGAGTCGAACTATCGCCGTTCATTGCTGCTATCCGCGGGCGATCACTCGATTTTCCTTGAAGACCCCATCGCCGTGGGTTTGTTGACTGCCGCGATGTTATTCATCGCCGGATCCCTCGGCATGCGCATCTGGCTGTCCCTCAAACGGAAGGGCGCGTCGCCGGCCTTCACGGCGAGGCAACGGCAATGAGTCCGGCAAACGACGACCCGCCGGTAGCGGTGACGTTGGCCGAGTGGATTGCCGGAGTCGAGGCCGTCGATCTCCCTGCCGCGGTCGTGACTTCCTGCGCCGACACGATCATCGATACCTATGGACTCGCGTTTGCCGCGCGCCGCAGCGGCTACGTGGCCGCGCTACTGGAGTCGTGGCCGGGGGACGGGCCCTGCACGGTCATCGGATCGCAGCACACCCGGGACGCGGGGACGGCGGCGATGATCAACGGCACCGCGGCCCACGGCGAGGACTTCGACAATACGTTCGAAGGCTGTCCCGTGCATCCGGGTGCCGTAGTCGTCCCCGCCGTGCTCGCTGTCGCCGAGGAGCAGCGCCTCAGCGGCGGCGACGCATTGCGCGGGATCGCCGTGGGCCAGGAACTGATGTGCCGGCTCGCCCTGGCCGTCCGGAAGGGCGCGCACGCGGCGGGATTCCATCCGACCGCGGTGATCGGCGCAATGGGCTCGACGGCCGCCGTCGCCGCGGCAACCCGTATGGCCCCCGGGCCGACCGCCAACGCCCTGGGCGTCGCCGGCAGCATGGCGTCGGGCATCATCGAGTACCTGGCGGACGGATCCTGGACCAAGCGCATGCACGCCGGTTGGGCCGCGCAGTCCGGTCTGCGTGCCGCGGCCATGGGGCAGGCGGGTTTCAAGGGCCCGGCGACGGTATTCGAGGGCCGGCACGGCTTCTTCCGCGCCTTTGCGCCGTCGGTCGCCCCGGACCTCGGCCTGTTGACAGCGGACCTCGGCGAGCGTTGGGAATCAGCCCGCGTGGCGTTCAAGCCGTACGCGTGCGGGACGATGACCCAGCCCTTCGTCGATTGCGCGATCCGCCTGGCGAGCCGTGGAATTCGCGCCGCCGACATCGCCGATATCCGGTGCTCGGTGGGGGAGGGCACGGTGCACCGCCTGTGGGAGCCCCTCGAACTCAAGCGCAAACCGCCTACCGCATATGCCGCAAAGTTCAGCACACCCTATTGCATCGCGGTGGCCTTCCTGCGCGGCGATGCCGGCCTGGCCGAGTTCAATTCAGCGTCAATTTGCGACTCCACGGTGCTGGCGCTGGCTGAACGCGTGCGCTACGAGATCGATCCGAACGATGAGTATCCACGCAACTACACCGGCAGGATTCGCGCGACGCTGACCGACGGCCGCGTAGTCGAGGAGGTTCAACCCCATCTTCGCGGCGGTGCGCGCGAGCCTCTCGGTCGCGTGGAACTGGAGCGAAAGTGTGCGGCGAACCTCGCGTTCGCCGGCGCGGACCCGGAGGTCGCGCGCGCCATCACGGCGTTTGCGGACCGACTCGGCGACGCCGCGGTCGTCATGATTCCGCGTCCAGATCGGCGGAAGCAATAGAAGCTTGTGGAGCGATGCGGGCTTGTCCCGGTCAGGAGTTCACGATTTCCGGCACCGCCGCTTCGAGAAATTCCACCATCAACTCGACACATGTCTCCGGTTCTTCGAGCTGCAGGAAATGCGTCGTATCGGGCACGAAGTCGTAGTCCAGAACGAGGATCTCGCTAAGGTCGACAGTCGGCATGAACGAATCGGGGGTTGCGTCGCCCATGCGCGTTGCGGCCCACCGTACCACAGCCATACACAACCTGAACCCGAGTCCGCCCCGGGAAACGCCCGCTTGGCCGAATCGGTTTGCCCGCGTTCAGCGCGGCTCCAGCTGTCGGAATCCGACACTGGTATTCTGCGATAGAATAGCGTCAGGCAGCCATCGATCGCAGGCTTGTCCGGGGGCAAGGGATGAAATGTAAAACCGCAACCTTTCTCGTAGTGGCCATCGGCGGGCTCTGGTCAGTCGAGCCAGGCGCACACCATGGCGGAACACTCTACGATTCCACGCAGACGGTGACGGTTCGCGGGAGCGTCACCGACTTTAAATTCGTCTTTCCGCACGCGCTCGTCTACATCGCCGTCGCCGATGGGGATGGCGATACGGTGGAATGGTCCGGTGAGTTGACGACACCGAATCGGTTGGCAAGAGGCATCTCGGCAGGCGCTCCGACTGCAGTCAAGTGGACTGCGAATACGCTGTTGCAAGGTGACGTGATCGAGCTGACGGGCAGTCCGGCTCGAAACGGCGCCCCATCCTTGCGCATCCGAAGTCTGGTGGAGGCGAGCGGCAGGGTGCTGATCGGTGGAGATGCCGTCACCATCGAGAGCGGTTCCATCGCGCGCGAGCCGCTGCCGGGCGGTCAGGGCGCAGATTTTCGGGGTGTGTGGATCCGCAGGTACGAACACGCCTGGGAGAACCATGCGTTCAGCGAGGAGCCTCCGCCCATGACGCCCTGGGCGCAGGAACGGTTTCGAGCGTCCCGGCCGGTCTTCGGGCCCGACAGCGTTCCGGTGGTTGAAACCAACGATCCCACGTACCAATGCCTTCCGCCGGGTGTTCCCAGAATCTACGCGCACCCCGCCGCATTCGAGATCGTTCAGTTTTCCGACCGCGTGATGATCGTATACGAGTATCAACAACAGTTTCGGATCATTTTCACGGACGGACGCGGCCATCGCACGGGTCGGCCCGCAACCTGGATGGGCGAGTCGGTCGGCCGGTGGGAGGGTGACACCCTTGTCGTGGAGTCGGTCAACTTCAATGACAAGACCTGGGTCGACCGTCGTGGAGTCCCCCACAGCGATCGGCTTCGCGTGATCGAGCGTTATCGTCGGGACAGCGATGGACGGCTGAACCTGGAGATCACGGTCGAGGATCCGGTAGCGTTCACCGAGTCGTGGACGGCGCGAAGAGTTTTCGATTCGGTGAACTGGAGGCTCGAGGAAAACGTTTGTATGGAGAATTCCCTGTTCGAGGAGTTCTCGGAGTTCGAACGGGAGGTGCAGGAGTACGAAGGCGAGTCCGGCGCCCCGTAGAGTGGTCTGACGGCCCTGACGTTGACCCCCGATCGATCGTGGCGCGCCATGATTTGCCACATTGACGGCAGCGAGTCGCCATTTTCCAGCGGTAGATTGGATGCACTGACAAGAGCCGGCCAAAGCCAGGGGGTTTTCAAGTGCATGCAGGGAATCCGTTTTCGCGACTTGCCTCGACACTGCTCCTGATCCTGGGGTGTTGTCTCCCAACCGTCGGACCGGCCCAGGATTCCGGCGGTGCGCCGCTACGGGTCACGAGCGTCACCCCGAGCGGCGCGAACGTGCCCCCCGGCCGCCAGATCGTCCTTCAATTCAATCGTCCGGTGGTCCCCATCGGGCGAATGTCGCGAGATGCGGCGGAAATTCCCATCGAGATCACGCCGGCGCTTGCCTGCCAGTGGCGATGGATCGACCCGAGCGCGCTCGCCTGCCAGCTCGGCGAAGACCAGTCGATTGCCCTGGCAACCCGCTACGACCTGACCGTCCTTCCCGGACTGCGCGCCGAGGACGGAGCGACGATTCCCGCGCCTCTCGAACACTCGTTCGTTACCGAACGTCCGGGTGTCGTTTATGCCTACTTCAGGACCTGGCGCGCGCCGGGTCTCCCCGTCATTCACGTGATATTCAACCAGCCGGTCGGCAAGTCCTCGGTCGCGGAGCAACTGTTCATCGCCGCATCCGGCGGGCGCCAGGCGCTGCGCGTTGAGCCCGACGAATACGATCGAGAGTTGCCGCGTTTCCTGCCGGTGCCGGGAGAGCCGTCGATCGTCGTCTTTGGCCGTGGGCAAACGGTGCAGAGCGATGACCGGGCCACGGAGGTTGCCGGCGAGGAGGCGCGCCGCATCTGGCTCGTGAGCCCCGAGGATGAACTGTCCGCCGACGTGCGCGCCACCCTCACGATCGAGCCGGGACTGATCTCCGCCGAAGGTCCGGAACCCGGCGCCGAGCGCCGCACGGTGGTCGAGTTCGACACCTTCCCCGAATACCGCCTGCTCGGGATCGCCTGCACCAACAATTTCGGGGCCAATATCGTGATCCCGAACGGTTCGCCCGCTGCCGGCGCCGACCCCACGCGTTTCTGCAATCCGATGTCGCGAGTCGGACTCGCGTTTTCGGCGCCCACGATCGGCTCCGAAGTCCGCGATCATGTCCGCATCGTTCCCGACCTCGCCGAAGGCCGCACGGACTACGACCCGTGGGCCAACGTCCGCGAGTGGTCTCGGCTCTACACGCCCCATGAGCGGGGGCGGCGCTACGTCGTCTACCTTCCGGAGCGGCTGCGCGCCGCCGCACCCTATCGAATCGACCTGGTACCCGGATCGGAGGGGCCCCGCGACGAGTTCGGCCGCACCCTCGCGATGCCCATCGACGCGAATTTCCGTACCGACCACCGCCCGCCGAACTACACCATCGCGCACCCGACGGCCGTCGTGGAAGCGGGCATCGACTCCCCCGTGCCGCTCTACGTCACGAACCTCGAGAATGCCACGCTTGACTACCGCCGGCTGACGGCCGAGGGCGGCGTTTCCGGGCTGACGAGAGCCTACGATTTGCCGGCCATCGAAGACGTACAGTACGCGGTCCCGCTTGGCATTCGCGAACTGCTCGAAGGCCGGGACGGCGCCATTTACGGACGGCTGACGACCAGCCCCGGCGTTCGCACTTATCCCGATCGACTGTTCGCGCAGGTCACGCCCTTCCAGGTTCACGCCAAACTCGGCCATTTCAATACGCTGGTCTGGGTCACCGACCTCGCCAGCGGCAGGCCCGTCGCGAATGCCGCCGTATCGGTCTACGCGGACAGCATCGCGGCGCTGTCGGCGGACTACGCGGAGCTCGATGCGGGCCGCACCGACCGGCGCGGTGTGGCAATCCTCGCGGGGACGTCGGAGCTCGATCCGGAGCTGGACTATCTCTTTCCCCGGGAGAGATGCTGGGGCGCCGCCGAGGACCTTTGCGAGCGGCTTTTCGTTCGCGTGCAGCACCGCGGTCGCATGGCGATCCTGCCGATCGAACGGCGATTCGAGGTCAACACCGGGCGGGTATCGAACTACGCGATCTACAGCCGCAGCCTGAAGCGGTTCGGCCATCTGCACAGCTGGGGAACGACGGCTCAGGGCGTCTACCGCGCCGGCGATACCATCGATTACAAGATCTATGTGCGCGACCAATCCAACGATACCTATGTGGCGGCTCGCGCGGGGCCGTATTCGCTGGAGATCGTCGATTCCACGGGCAAGGCGGTGCACTCGGAGAACGATATCCGGCTATCGGCATTCGGCGCCTTCGACGGCCGGTTCAAGATCCCCGACAACGCGGCCGTCGGCTGGTACAGCTTCCGTCTGAATGCGGAATTCCTCGACTCCGCGCGCGAACCGATGCGCGTGCTGGTGACGGATTTCACGCCGTCGTCGTTTCGCGTCGCCACGTCCCTGAACGGCGACACCTTTGTGGCGGGTGCGGCCGTCGAAGCCGAGACGCGTGCGACGCTGTTCTCCGGCGGGCCCTATACCGAGGCGGAGACCCGAATCACGGCGGTGATCGAGAGCCGCACCTTTCGCAGTACGCACCCCGTGGCGGCCGCCTTCCGATTCGACCGCGAAACCTACCGGCGAACCACTACGGTCTCCCAGGTCGTCGCCGACATCGGCGGCGACGGCAACCATCGGCACCGTTTCGAGATCCCGCAAGACACCGG
>JAKZVH010000307.1:0-10277 GCA_047516145.1 Gammaproteobacteria bacterium | reverse complement strand
GCGCATCCTCCACGCAACCCACCCGTTTCCCAACGATCTCGGCGTCACGCTCGTCTCGCCCGCGGGCACCCAGAGCATTCTCAATCCGGTGTACAACGATGCCTTGACCGGGGACCCCGGAGGATTTCGGGGCTGGTCGCTGCTCGGCAACGCCTTCTACGGCGAATCCCCCAACGGCGACTGGATGCTCAGGGTCATCGATGCAGCGCTGCGGGATATCGGCAGCCTGGATGCGTGGACGCTGATCCTGTCGTTCGGAGAACACCCGGAGTGAGATTCGGGCCGTCACCCCAAGCGGCTCGGTGGCCACCGTAGGGTATCCGTGAGACGTACCGGCGAGACAATGGCGGTTTTCCGCAAAATTTTGGGGTAAGATGTGCCGCGTCATCGGACCCCGCGACGCTATGCCGGATTCTTACCGCCAACTTGGTAGTTGGGAAAAATGTTGACCGGGCCACTTTACCCCAACCAGCCTCTAGTTGATGTTGCTACAGAAGTGAGGTTTCGCGGAGACCTCAGGGTTGAGTCCATACGGCCCAAGTTTCACCGAAAGATACGCAACGATTTTCCTCAATTGATGGTTCCCGGAGCAGAGCAAGGCGTCGCTCCCGCATTGCAGCACTATCGATTCGAGAATGATCGGCATTCGCACGGTATGCAACTCGCTGTGCACAGCTTCAGTTACTACTCAAGAGACTACCCTGGACACGATGCATTTCTAGAGACTACGAGTACGTTGCTGGAAGAATTTGTGCGGCTAATCGGCGAGCTTCACGTGAACAGGATCGGGTGGCGCTATTTAAACGCAATCCCGTTTGCCAGAGAAAGTGGGCTGGTGCCCTTACACCGGTTTTTTGGTCACATTTTTGGGATGGAACTCAGCAGAAAGCATCATTTCGCGTCCGTAGATTTTCGAGCAACCCTACCGACGGGAAATGGCCGACTGAATATGGCGCTTAAGTCAGGGACCTCAAAGGACGTACCGCAAGAAGAGAGCCTCTTGCTTGATATCGACGCGTTTCGATCATATCAATCACAAAGTATGGACGCTGAGTCCATAATGAACGAGGTTCGTACAGTACATTCTTCTGCATACAACGTATTCGAAGCATTAATCACCGACGATTATCGCGCGTACCTACTTGGAGGCGAAAATGGGTAATCCAGCACTCGACTATTTTTATCCAACGATTACTAGTCCGGGTTCGATCATCGACAAGTTTCAGGAAAGTGCAGAAGATCTAACTGGAGGCAACATTTTTGAGTTTTCGTTGCCTGAATTTCCCAAGTACGACAAGAGGTACGCGCTTTGGAAATTCGTCGTTAACGACGCGCCCCTTTCTGCGGTTGTAACGCCCCAGGGTAGGAGGTGGTTCGCCGAGGTAGATTGGCTCAACCTGTTCGGGGAAGGCGACTCGCCTGGCGACGCTATTTCAAATCTCTCGGACCATATTGAGCACTTCATTGAGTTTTATACTGCAACACCCTTGGATGAACTCACTGACCACGCGATACAGACTCGGGATCGGTTCATGGGTATCGTTCAGAACCCCTAAGAACACTTAGTCACTCTTCAAATGCCAAGACCCCGGAGTAACATTCAATCAACTTTGAAGAAAAAGGGGTTTCGGGAGGAAGAAAAGGCGAAGCATCGATATTATCATTTCGTCTATAGCGGGAAGTTTACGGGCGTGAGTACCTTCGTATCGCGCGGCACGAAGTACAAGGAAATTAGCGACAGTATCCTCTCAAAAATGAGGAAACAGCTACATCTCAACAATAAGAAAGAGCTGCTGGATCTTGTGGACTGCCCGATGGACGAAGACCAATTAGTTGCCATTCTTCGGGATAAGGGTATCCTTCCGGCGGAGTAAATGAGCCGATAGCGGCCATTTGAATCTCCAGTTCAAATAATCAGCCAATCCGGCACGCCGCTGGGTAATACGCCCTGCAGCCAGACCGCCAGGTACGAGGTGTGGAACAGCATCCCCATCACCTGGTCGTAGAAAAACACCAGCACCGCCCAACCCGCGAGCGCGTAGCCCGCCACGAAGCGCTTGCGATAGTGACCCCACCGCCATAGATAGACGCCGATGAATATCGGCATGGCGATCTTCTGCCCGACCAGCACCGTCAGCACCAGGATCGAGACCAGGTAGCCGAAGAACGGCAGCGCTTCGGCGAGCCAGGCATCCTCGGTGGCCTTCTTCCATGTCACGCTCCACGCACCCGCCGCCTTGTTCACCGCCAGCAGGTGCATGAGATCCCGGACCACCACGACGCAGGCCAGCACCGCGCCGGGAATGGATATCAGCAGCGGGAACTGTCGCACCGGTGGCGGCCATGCCAGGGATGAGAATCCGGCCCAGACGAAGAGCAGCAACAGAATCACGGAGAAAGGCAGCGAAATGGCCGGGTTTCGCTCCGCGGCCTCCCCCGCCGCCGGCCGGCCTGACAGCCGCTGCCGTGCGATGCCGCGAGCGGCAAAGATCAAAGTGGCGATGATGACCAGTAATAGTAACAAAACAATTGGCCGCTCCAGCCAGCCAATGCCCTGGTGCACGCGCATGCTGATCTGGAACGAGCCCTCGAGGATGCCACCGAGCACCAGGGCAAGGATTACCGGGGGCCGGGGCCATCCGCCGCGTTTCATGAAGAAGCCGAGGAAGCCGAAGAATGTGCAGCTCACCCAGTCGCCCACGGAGGCGCCGCCGAGCCACGCACCCATGTAAACGAAGAGCAGCACGCCCGGCACGATCATGTGACCGGGCAAGAGCGCCACCCTGGCGACGTACTCGACGGTCCAAAGCAGCACCACGGTGGCGATGACGCTGGCGAAGGCGATCATCCACACGAAGCTGAAGGTCATGGGCAGCTCCGCCTCGAGCATGCCCGGGCCGGGCCTCAGGCCCAGCATGATGAGCGCGCCCATCAGCACCGCGGTGCCGACGCTGCCGGGGATGCCCATGGTGACGGTGGGAATCAGCGCCCCGCCCCGCAGCGCATTGTTGGCCGCTTCCGGTGCGAGCACGCCGCGCACGTCGCCCTGGCCGAATTGCGACGGGTCCCTGGCGCTCTGCATGGCGTGGCCGTAGGTCACCCAGCCGACGATGGAGGCGCCGAGTCCGGGCAGCATGCCGATGTAGGCGCCGATCACGCTGCAGCGGACCACCAGCCACCAGTGCTGCAAGGCGTCGCGCACGCCGAGCACGAGCCCGCGGCGAGTATCGGCCGTCCGGCCGCTGCGGGCGATGGAGACGTTATTGATCGCCAGTTCCATGATTTCCGGGATGGCGAAAAGCCCCAGCAGCACCGGGATCAGGGGCAATTCATCCAACAGGTACAAGGTGTCGAAGGTGTAGCGCGGAATGGCTTGGGACTCGGGAAATCCCACCATCGCCAGCAACAGTCCCAGCATTGCCGCGGTGACGCCCTTGGCGATGGACCGCCCGGCGAGCGATCCGACCATGGCCAGCCCAAGGACGCCAAGCATGAAGGTTTCCGGCGACTGGAACGCCAGGATCACCGGCAGGATCAGCGGCAGGGAAATGCCCAGAGCAGCCGCCCCGCACACGCCGCCGATGGCCGAGGACGTAAACGCAGCGCCCAGCGCCCGGGCCGCCTCGCCCCGTTTCGCCATCGGGTAGCCGTCAAGAACGGTAGCCTGGGAAGCGGCGGTACTGGGTATGCCCAGCAACACCGACGTGATCGCCCCGCTGGTCGACGTGGACGCCCAGGAGGAGAGCAGCAGCGCGAACGCCGCCACCGGTTCCATGCTGAAGGTGAAGGGCAGCAACAGCACCAGGCCGATAGCGCCGCCGAGCCCCGGGATCGCGCCCATAAGGATTCCGATGGCACACCCGAGGGCGAAATAACCCAGCACGTGCCACTGGAAAATCAGTCCGAGCCCCGCAAACAAGGCCTCCAGCATGGTTTCAAGCATTGATTTGCCGCGAGTTCTTCCAAGTCCGGGGGCGGGGGGATAATATCACCCCGGCTCGCCCGGAATTGGAATCAGGAACCCATGGCCAAACCCACGCCCTTGAAGGTGACGCTCAACCTGGCCCAGGCGGACGCCATCGCCGATGAGGCGCTGCGGCTTGCCCGGAAACACGGCCTGCAACCCCTCACCGTCGCGGTGCTCGACGCCGGCGGTCACCCGATCGTGCTCAAGCGCGAAGACGGCTGCGGCATCATCCGCGTGCAGGTGGCCACCGCCAAGGCATACGGCGCGCTGGGCATGGGCATCTCCAGCCGCGAACTGGGCGAGCACGTGGCCGACCGGCCCGTCTTCGGCAACTCGCTGAGCGTCATTTCCGGCGGACGGTTCGCCACGGTGCCGGGCGGCGTCCTGATACGCGACGGCGACGGGCGCGTGATCGGCGCCGTGGGAATTACCGGCGACAAGTCCGCCGCGGACGAGTTCGCTGCCATCGGCGGAATCCGGTCGGCAGGTCTGGTTTCGGACCCTCCCGAACCCGCGGCGGACTGGAATCGTTGATCTCAAGCACGGGCAGTCCGGCTCGCGCTGAAGGGTTCGGATCGAGCGCGCCGCGGAATGGCGGACGTTAAGCCGTGGCACGCAAACGGATCAACTGGCCGACCGGAAAGGTTGTCACGCTGGAGCACCGCTCCAAGGTCCTCAAGGAGAACCCGCTGGGCGATCCACGCGTGAGAACGCTGGACGTCTGGCTTCCGCCCGGATATGAGAAAGGCGTCCGGCGCGGGCATCGTTACCCCGTGCTCTTCGACCTGGTGGGATTCACCGGATCCGGGCAGGCGCATACGAACTGGAGCAACTTCGCCGAGAACGTACCCGAACGCGCGGCCCGGCTGATTCACGAAGACAAGATGGGGCCGTGCATCTTCGTATTCCCGGACTGCTTCACCTCGCTCGGCGGCAACCAGTACATCAACTCCCCGGCGATGGGGCGATACGCCGACTACCTGACGAAGGAACTCATTCCCTTCGTCGACAAGAATTTCCACACCCTGGCGTCGCGGGAGCACCGCGGCTGCTTCGGCAAGTCCTCGGGCGGATACGGCGCCATGGTGCACGGCATGAAGTACACCACGTATTGGGGCGCCATCGCGAACCATTCCGGCGACGCCTATTTCGACTTTTTGTACCGGTGCGACTGGCCCAATGTGCTGAACGAACTCGCCAAGCACCGCCAGAAGGAGCGCAAAACGGGCGAGATCAATGTGCTCCGGGAAGAGCAGGCGGTGAGGGAAGGACTGGACGATGGCCGCGTGGCGCGATTCCTGGAAGCGGTCTGGCGCCAGGAGAAACTGACCGGGGCCGAGATACACACGCTGATGATGCTGGCAATGGCCGCTTCCTACGACCCGCATCCCGACGCGCCGAACGGTTTTCGGCTGCCGCTCAACCTGGAGACCGGCGAGATGCTGCCGGCCCGGTGGCGGGCCTGGCTCAAGCACGACCCGATCAACATGGTGAAACGCTATGTTCGGAATCTGAAAACACTGCGCGGCATCTTCATCGACTGTGGCTGGAAGGACCAGTACCGGATCCACTTTGGGTCGAGGATCCTGTCCAAGCGTCTGACTGAAGCCGGCGTCGCCCACACCTACGAGGAGTTCCCGGACACCCATTCGGGGATAGACTACCGTATGGACCGGAGCTTGCCGTTTCTTTATCGGGCGCTGAAGCCAGCCTGACAGGCGATGTTGTGGGACCCTGTTCACCGGGGCCCGTGACGTTACCTCAGCGACGCGCTATTATCCTTGCGAATAACGATAAATCAAGGCACCATCACAACTTATAAGGATTGAGTGCATTCTGCAATGGTTGAATCAGCGGTCACCTCGAAGGGGCAGACGACATTGCCCAAGCCCGTTCGGGAAGCACTTGGCGTCGTGCCCGGGGATCGTGTGCGCTATGTTATTTTCGACAATAACGAGGTTCGACTGATTCCCGTTCGACGCCTTTCTCCATTGTTTGGGGTGTTGAAGCACGAAGGTCCGCCGGTGACGCTTCAGGACATGGAACGTGCGGTGAGCGACGGGGCAAACGACAGGTGATCGCGCTCGATACCAATGTGCTCGTGCGTTTCCTGGTGGCCGACGACAGACCGCAGGCGGAAGCCGCCCGCACACTGCTGGCAAACCTTACGTCGGAACGGCCCGGCTTTGTCTGCCGAGAAGTTTCCGTGGAGATTTCATGGGTCCTTGCGCGAGCGTATCGATTTTCCCGGAATGAAATAGCCAACGTTGTGGAGGAGCTTGTCGCAACGCAAGAACTTCATTTCGAGGCAGCGGACGACATTGTGCGCGCAGCCGACGGCTATCGCCGAGGTGGTGCGGGCTTCTCCGATCATATGATCGCCGCGGCCGCCAGACGGGTCGGGGCTGAACCGTTGTTTACTTTCGACCGGCAGGCCGCTCGGCTCAAGGGTGCGGAGCGACTGGCGACTGCAGGATCGTGACCGTGGGTCGCTCGGCAAAAAAAATTGGGGGAACATAGGCGGAATCGAGCGGGTAAATAACGTCGTACGAGTAGCGGACCCGGAACTCAGCGTCAAGCAAACCGTCCAAAGGGTAGACAGAAATTTTGGCGTGTTGCATACGACGCATTCTCACGCGGGCGCTGTGGCAATGGGATAGTCGCCGTGAAACTAAAGTGGTGTCATGAAGATAATCCGGACAGTAATCTTGGTTGGATTGGTGCTCGCGCCGATCGCGATCGGGTTCGCCGTGGTTAACCTGGGGAAGCAGGACTGGCGAACCGCGAGCCGGGAACCGGTGGGCCTGGCGCCGGACCCACAGACCACGCAAGAGGCGGTCGTTCAGGTGTATGCCGCCCGGGCGTTCGATTGGCGGGGTGTTGTGGGTGTCCATAGCTGGATCGCGACCAAGGACCACGGCGCAAGCGAGTTCACCGTCTACGAGGTGACCGGTTGGCGCTTGCGGCGAAGCTCAACGGCCGTGGCAGTGAGCCACCGTGCGCCCGACGCACGGTGGTTCGGCAATGCGCCGGAACTTCTTGCCGATCTGCGGGGCGATGCCGCCGAGCAGGCCATCGCGAAGATTCGGCAAGGCGTGCGCGACTATCCGTATGCGGACCGCTACCGGCTCTGGCCCGGTCCGAACTCAAATACCTTTGTGGCGTACGTGTTGCGACACGCTCCGGAACTGCGTGTGGATCTGCCGCCGACGGCGATCGGCAAGGACTACCTGGGGGGCCGCGTCGTGGCCGCCGCACCCAGCGGGACCGGCGTTCAAGTGAGTCTTGCAGGAATCGCGGGCATACTGGTGGCCGCCGAGGAAGGCTTGGAGATCAACCTGTTGGGTATGACGTTTGGCATCGATCCCCTGGACCTGTCTTTCAAGGTGCCGTTCATCGGCCGCGTTGGCACTGCGCTCAGCGGATTGTTGCTGGCCGCCGCGATCGGCTTATGGGTGGTCGCGTTGAAACCCTGACGGACCGATTCCGCCAACACCGCCTGCTGGCCCAACGACTCAACGGCCCAACGGCTCAACGGCAACAAGAAATATAGATAAATTGGGAGGAACCATCATGGGCAGAATAACTGTCATTGCGGGTGCGGCGCTGGTCCTGGCGGCCTTTGTACTGGGGCGGTTGTCCGCACAGGATGCGGACACGGGACCCGAGCCCAGTTGCACCCTGTGTCCCGCGGACTACGTTCCCGCGGAGGAAATCGCAGCGTATGAGCGCGTCGCCATGGACACCGGGCTCACCGACCTGCAAGTCCGTTCCATCGACATCGGCAAGGCCAACGTGCAGGTGGCGCTGGTGCACCGCGGTCCGCTGGAGTCACCGCGGCCTCAGTCCGTCGCCTCGCACGATCTCGTCACCGAGGTGTACTACGTTCTGAGCGGCTCCGGGACCAATCTCACCGGCGCCGATCTCATCGACAGGCAACGCCGCCCCGCGGATAACCGCGCGGTTCAATTCCTCAATGGCCCCGGCAACAACTCTGCCGGAGTTCGCGACGGTGTGACCTATGAATTGGAGGCTGGAGACGTGCTGGTGATCCCCGCGGGTACCGGTCACCAGTTCACACGGATCGATGACCACATCACCTATCTCATGGTCCGCGTGGACCCTGACAAGGTGGTGCCGTTGATGGACGCGGAGGCGTCGCAAGCGTATCTGGCGGAAAACGGGCAGTAGGTGGCTCGTATCTCGGGAGCGATTCCGGCATTGATACGCGTGGTCGGTGAACGCCGGTCGAGTTCGAATTCACAACAACGGATTACGCGTAACAAGTGAAGGAAAACGGCTGAAGTCTCTGTCAGCCGTCAGGAACTCCGTGACCCCGTGCGCTTCGCAGATAGCGGCGATCCGAGCATCGTGCACAAGCGGACCCTGGATTTTCCCCAGCGTTAGACTGGTTCTCAAGAGATTCCAGTGGTCCGTGGTTTCGCCGATGACTACGACCGAAGAAGAGCCCAACCATGCGTCTATCTGCTCAATTGCCTGGAGAGTCTTGGACGGGGGATCAAAGATCCTGGGGTGTGAGACGATGGCAATAAACTCATGGATGCAAGGCCATGGAATCGCCCATACGGCTCGCCCCTGAGCGAGCGCCTCCATACATGCGTTGGCAGCCGGATGCCAATCCGAGTCAGCTCGATGAGCGTAGACCAGTACATTTGAATCGACGGCTATCAACGACCGCGGTCCCCGTATGCAGCCTCGCGAATCTCGGGCCAGGTACGGTCCCTGAACTCCGGTTGGAGCCCCTTTCCGTGCACACTCTTGTCATCCAGTTGGTAGGCCTTGTTCCGCGCCGCCTCGTCAAGGGTCAAGCGTATTCCGTGTTCGACAATGGAGCGAAATGTCGTTCCTTGTTTGGCGGCTAGTGCTCTTGCTCGCCGCGCGAGATAATCATTGATGTCAATGGTCGTCTTCATGATATGGGTGCCCATATTGTCCAATACGGCCTACCATATCACCATTGCCGCAATACAGAAGTATTTGTGGATTCGTTTCCGACCAATCCGGTTTGATTTCGGCCTGAATCAGGCTACGACCTTAGTCGGCCATGTCAGTCGTCATTCGCAGAACACGCCGACCGCGCTCATCACCTGACGTTCGAGCGGACGCCCGACGGGTCTGTTCACCAAGCTGCCGTTGACAACCAGGCTCGACGAACCGCCGCCGTCCAGGTTGAGCGCCTTCTCGGCGCCGATATCGACCATCAGGGCGGCGAGTTCCTCCAAGTTCACTCCCCGGCTGGTGGGTTGCCGGCCATCGACCAGCACCAGCAGCAGCTCACCGTCGGCGGTGATCCCGGCCGCGGTTCGCGGATGCGTGTCGGGAATCGCCGAACCGAAGAAAACCTCCTCGTCGGTCCGCACGTCGATTTGGCCGTTCGATACCAGCGAGGGACCCGCCCCCACGGCGTCTTCGACAACCCAGGGGACGGCCGTTCCGTTCAACTCCGCGGGGGCGCCCTGTCGATGCGCCGGCGGTTCCATCCAGGCATGCAATTGACCGTCGCGGCTCGTGACCCACGCGATTTCGAATCCGTCCGAACTGAAGCCGAGCGCAGCGCGTGCGGTTTCGTAACGGAAGTCTCCACGCACCACCGACCGAGTCGCCGGCGCCTCGATCACGCCATCCACCACCAGGAGCCCGGCGTGCATTGCCGGCGTGCGCTCCATGGAGAAGAAGCCCCCGTTCACCGCGACGCAGGCGCCGGTATCGGCGGCGAAGCGTGAGACCCGTTCGCGCCTGTCGGTCAAGTCGTCGGAGAGAAGCACTTCGACGCGAACCGAATCGGATCCGGGACTGACGGAAACGTACCAGGCGCGCAAGGGGAACTCCGGATCCTCGCCGGCAAAGACCCGCACGGCATCCGGCAGTTCAGCGTTGAGGGACTCCACCGGTTGCCATTGCATGGCAGGCTCGTCGGCCCAAGCCGTTACCGTCGACAGAACAAGGACGGCCACAGCCATGACAAGTCTCACCGCCCGGTGAATAAACGAAACTGCTACGTGCATGCCGCCCACGATGGTTTCCAGAGTATAAATCGTACCTTCCGAGGTACCGCGGAGTATAGAACGGTCACGACTGCCCGCGCAGCTACTCCCGCAGCGGTGGATAATTCGCGGTCGTCCCCACTCGGGGATGAGGATTCAATATGATGTTGTCGATAATTGTTCGGTGGAGGTGAGGGACCACGATGGAAACAGCACTGAGTCCGATCGAGTTTGCGCGTCGTGCGCGGCGACTTTATTCGGACCGGGAAGCCGTCGTCGACGGCGATCTGCGGTTCACGTACGGC
>JAKZVH010000306.1:0-20505 GCA_047516145.1 Gammaproteobacteria bacterium | reverse complement strand
GATGTATACAGGCGCGCGGGAAGTTCCGTGTGGTATTCCGACACGTACGTCATGTCCGCCACCTCGGGTTCCGAGGGGAAGTTGACGATGAACCGCTCGGCTTCATCGACGTACTTGATCCATCCGTGCGCCATCGAAGGTCCAAGGACCAACAGCACCGCGAGTCGTTTCATTTGCCGCATCCGATATCTCCCGATCCCAGGGCTAGTCAAATTCTTTTTCTGCGCCGTCGGCGCTTGTGATATACCCTAGCAGACAGCCATTCTGTCCATCCGCCAACTGATGACATCGAACGGATATCTCATCGCCTGCCTGGACACTTTCCGCGGCCCATCCATCTCTTCTCAATGTGGTGACACTGGCGCCTTCGAGAGCCCAGATGACGGGCTGGCCATCTTCACCCTCGACCTGCAGATAGATCCACGAATGCGGGTTCATCCATCGTATATCCATCACCGTGCCGTCCAGGTAGACCCAGGTCGTGCGCAGGTAGTTTCCATGGGAGTGATGGGCCCAGGCAGGCCCGATCGCGGCCAATGCGCCAGCTGCCGCAAGACTTAGCGAAAGTCGAATGAACCGCATGTTATTTCCCCCGGCACGTTCTTGTGTCCCCGATAGAAATTCTACTCCCAAACTCGACCGTTCGCAGGCGCGGTGCGCCACGCGGTGCAACCGTCCCCGTTTCGCCGGCACTTGGCTCGTTGGATTGGGCGTGACTCTCGCAAACCTTTTGTTGCCAGCCGACGGGGCGAAGGCTCAATCGCTGGAGGAGGCGCGTGCAGCCTATGCCGATGGCCGGTTTCTCGAGGCCGCGGAGCTTGCCGCATCCCTTGGGACGTCCGATGGCCATGCGTTGGCGGCGCTCGACGCCGAATAGCGAGATACGGGGGCTACGGATCCAGCGAAGCGGTGTAAGCTGCCAGCGCGATCACGTCCTCATCGGTCAGGTTGGCGACGACCGCCAGCATCAGCGCGGCAGCCGTCCCTGTTCTGGCGCCGTACTTGATGTCCCAGAGCTGCCGCGCAACGTAGATCGGTGACATTCCGGCAATCCCCGGCAGGTCCCCGAGACCCTTCAGGTCCGCTCCATGGCAGATGCTGCATTGGATGGTCCTGCCTGCGCCAGTTGTCGCGAGTTCAAAGCCGGCCGCGATGCTTCCCGGCGGCACATAGGCGATGAACGGGCTGTGAGGGTCTCGACGTTCCGCGCGGTGTGAGTCCTCGGGAATCTCCACGATGCGCTGGCCGATAGGTTCCATGCCTCCGCCCGGCTCGGCGTGGCGCATGTTCCCGGGGCCGACGTAGGTTTCGGGCACGGTCTCCGCCTCGATGACCGTCACCCATTTCACCGGCCCGATACCGGCGTAGTATTCGGCCGCGGCGCGAACTTCTTCCTCGGTCGCGTGAGTCGCGCTCAGGAGCATGCTGTTGTGCCGCCTGTACAGGCTTGTCCGGGCGCCGCTCTTGTAGTCGCGCATCTGTTGAATCACGTAATTGACGGGCAAGCCGGCCATCATGGACGACTCCGGATGCCCCATGCCGTGCAGCAGGTGGCATTGTCCGCAGGCTCGCACGTTGGGCGGTCGCCCGTTGGAGACGACCTGCGGCATGGGCGGCGGCTCGTCGGGATACCAATTCGGCGGGTTGAACGGATCGTCGATCTGAGTCTGGGTACGCTGCAGGTCGCTGCCGGGAACGCTGAGCAGCGTGCCATCGTCGGGGCCGTGTCCTCGGCCCTCATGCATGAGGGGATAGGCCCAGCCGGGCGGGTCGAAGGCTTCTTGCGCGGCTGCGCCGAACGCCGCCACGGACACGGCAACTGCAATGACTACGTTAATCGCGCGCTTCATTCGCTCTACCAATCTGCGGTGCTCCGGGGCCGTATTGTAGCGGCGAAACGAACCAATCTCGCGCACCGGGCTGTGATAGATTTCCCCGGGACACCCTGAGGCAGTGAAATCCGCCCGCCTCGATCGTAATCAGGGGGAACACATGCTGACACGCCGGGAACTCCTTTTCCTCAAGTCGATGGCGGCCGCCGGCGCCTTCGTCGGCAGGCCCTTCGATCTTGGAAGCTTCTTCGGGAGCACGGCCGCCGCCCAGGAAAGCGACTGGGATGCGGGTGAGTTGATTCATGTGCTGCCGACCGTGAATCACGATCGTGCGTTGTTGAAGTGTTCCTTTCGGGCGCCGCTGCCGGATGCCCCGGAACTGCGTGTCGATGGCCGCCGGATAACGGGTCAGAGGACGGACACGCGTGGGCGTTTCTGGGCATTCGATGTCGATTCGCTCCGACCCGCTACGGCGTACGGCCTGGAATTGCGGTCCGGCCGGGGGCAGTCACTCGCTGAACCCTGGACGATATCCACGTTCCCGAGCGTTGACAGTGATATCGACCATGTCAGGATCGGGTTCTACCATTGCGCGGGTGGTCACGAGATTTCGGCGGCGACCACCGGGAGGCGAACGAGCATCGCGGTCCGCCGGGCGCTGTTTTCGAAACTGGCTTCGCTGCAGCCCACTGCCATCGTCGCCAATGGGGATCATCTCTATTGGGATCTGTATTCGCCGCGCTTCGCCGCAATGTATGCGCAAAGCGAGGAAGGCATGGCCTACGCCGGCACGTTCGACCGATCGAAGCCGATATTCGGTACGTCAAATGAAGATTTTGTTCTCAAGGCCGGCGTGGAACAGATCGCGCCGATCTATCGAACGACGTTTCGGTCCACGCCGATGTTCTTCCTGCAGGATGACCACGACTACTTCGATAACGACGACGCCACCGACGAAGTGGTCACGTTTCCGCCCGATCACGCAATGCTGAGGCTCGCGCGAAGCGTACAGAAGCTGGCCTACCCGGAATTCCTGCCGGACACCTTCCGGCCCCACGGGTTGCCGGGCTCCCGGGAAGACGAAGGCCGCCCCGAAATCGCTTCCAACTTCGGCACGTTAAGGTACGGCAAGCTTCTCGAGGTTCTGCTCTATGACAATCGCCGCTCCGCTTCGGTGCTCGGCCCCAGTGCGTATCACTTCGATCACGCCGTGGAATCGTGGCTCAAGGCGCGTATGGCGGACCGGGATGCCGTCCACGTCGTGAACGCGCCCGGACAGCCGCCCGGTTGGACTCGCGGCAATTGGTATGAGTATTACCCGGATCTGATCGAGGACGGTCAGGCAACCGTGTCGGCGCCCAAACCATACTGGCCCAGCGGCTGGCTCTCCCAGCACGACCGAATCATCGAGTCGATCCACCGGATGCCGGACCGAATACCCTTGGTCATCAGCGGCGACATCCACATGTCGGCGCACGGCCGAATCCTGCGGACAGGGGACCTCGACATGTCGGCCAACCCGGTGGTGACCATCCTCCCGGGAACACCGGGAACGGGCGAATCCGGACTTCAGGCCATCGTTCGGCCCGCGAACCACCTGGATGTATCCGACGAATGGGGTCCGATCGGGAGGAACGGCTTCATGATCGCCGACTTCTATCGCGACCGTGTCGACTGCTCGTTTTACGCCTGGGATAGCCGGACTCAGAGTGTCGGTGATATCGCTGACCTCGACGTGGCTTACCGGACGACGCTTGAGCCCATAGCTTGAGGATTGCGGACGCGCCTGATGCTTGTCCCGATGTTCGCCTCTCAAGGACGGACGGCGATTACAACTTCCGGCCCTTCTTCGCGCCAATCCGCAGGCGTAGCGCATTGAGCCGGATGAAGCCGGCTGCGTCTTCCTGTCGATAGCTGCCACGGTCGTCTTCGAAGGTGGCAACGTCTTCGTCGTACAGGCTGTCCGGCGAGCGGCGGCCGAGCACGCTCACGGCGCCCTTGAAGAGCTTCAACCGGACCGTGCCGTTGACCGGTTTCTGGGTTTCGTCGATGAGCGCCTGCAATGCCGTGCGTTCGGGCGACCACCAGTAGCCGTTGTAGATGAGTCTGGCGTAGCGCGGCATCAGTTCGTCCTTGAGGTGCGCCACCTCGCGGTCCAGCGTCAGGGACTCCATCGCGCGGTGCGCCTTGAGCAGAATCGTTCCTCCAGGCGTCTCGTAGCAGCCGCGGGACTTCATGCCGACGTAGCGATTCTCGACGATGTCCTGCCGGCCCACGCCGTGGTCGCCGCCCAACACGTTCAGGCGTGCGAGCAGCGCGGCCGGGCTCATGGGTTCGCCGTCCAGCGCTACGGGGTCGCCGGAGCAGAATTCGATCTCGATCACTTGCGGTTCGTCGGGCGCTGATTCCGGCGCTACGGTCCAGCGCCACATGCTCTCGTCCGGCTCGTGCCACGGGTCTTCCAATCCGCCGCCCTCGTAGGAGATGTGCAGCAGGTTGGCGTCCATGGAGTAGGGCGATTCGTCCTTGCGCTCGAAGTCGACCGGAATCCGGTGTTGACGGCAATAGTCGAGCAGCGCCTCGCGGGAGTTCAGGTCCCACGCCCGCCAGGGCGCGATCACCTTGATATCCGGATTGAGCGCGTAGGCTCCCAGCTCCAAGCGTACTTGGTCGTTGCCCTTGCCGGTGGCGCCGTGAGCGATGGCGTCCGCTCCTGTTTCAGCGGCGATCTCCACCAGCCGCCGGGCGATGAGCGGGCGGGCGATACTGGTGCCGAGCAGGTATTCGCCTTCGTAGAGCGCGTTGGCGCGGAACATGGGGAAGACGTAGTCGCGGGTGAAGGTTTCCTTCAGGTCCTCGATATGAATCTCGCTGACGCCCATCGCCAGGGCCTTGTCGCGCGCGGGCTCGACCTCTCCAATCTGGCCGATGTCCGCCGTGAAGGTCACCACTTCGGCGTGGTAAGTTTCCTGCAGCCACCGGCAGATGACCGAGGTATCCAGCCCACCGGAATAGGCCAATATAATCTTGCTAGCCCTCATCTCTCCGCAGAACAGTCGAAAGCTACTTAAGGATACAGATTCCAATCACACGCAATCTGATGCATCAGAGCTTTGCCTGCTACGTTTGTAGCCTTTCGATCTCCACCAAGGCAGCGGCGTACCCTGGCGTGGACCATTCGTACACCGTCAATTTCTTCTATAAGCGTCCCGGCCGGTGCGTGAACCAGCCAAATCAGTGCTCCAGCCTAATCCATTGAAACACCTGACGCGCAGCGGATTGGTTCCGCCAAAATCCAAGTCGCGGCGTGGTGCGTGAACGCGAGGTCGATAGTGCTGGGATCGAGCTGCTCGCCGTTGAAGGAAGGTCGGGGCTGGGCGTCGAGATGCAGGGGAGGTTCCAGGAGAGGTTCCAGGGGAGTATTCAGGGGAATTTTGGAGGGGTTTTTGGTCCCCCAGGATTCCTGCGGCACTATCAAGCTAGCGAGTGCTATATTGAAATGCGCCGCCGTGGCTTTTCAGCGAGCGGGCCGGGGGGTTGACCACTCGACCGACGTTGCGTCATTGGCCGGTAATAGTGCTTTGGCAAGGGAGAATCCGATGGCGCGCTTGAGAGTCCTGATCGTCGTCTGCGGTGCAATGGCTTGTGCCTTTCCGGTTCAGAGCCACCATGCGGCGGGGGCGGCGTTCACCAACGAAGAAATCCAGATCGAGGGGATCGTCAACGAATTCAACTTCACGAATCCACATGTGAACATGATTCTGAGCGTCACCGACGATGATGGAGCCGAAACCCTGTGGATGGCGACGGCGCCTGCGCCCGTATCGCTCCGGCGCTCGGGCTGGTCCGCCGATTCGATCGAGGAGGGTTTGTACGTGCGCCTCACCGGCTACCGGAGTCGGGACGGCAGGCCCATGATCCTGGTGGAGAACGAACACTGGGACGGCGGCGGAATCGTCGAACTGAATCCGGCCGATGGGTCGGTCGCGCGCACTATCGCCGCGACCCTGAGCGAGGTCCAGCCGGTCCCGGAGGGTCCCGCGCTCCGGCTAAGTGATGGGCGCCCCAATCTAGCTGGCAGCTGGAACAGGCGTGCAAATGTTCGCGCTCGCGATGCGACGACCGGAAATCGCAATCCGCCGTTCAACGAATACGGCGCGTCCGTCCAGGCCGCCTTCGATCCGGTCACAGACCCGACTTTCACCGAGTGTGCTGCCTATGGCCTGATTCGTCTTGCGATTGCGCCTCAGGGCGTGCAGGTCACGCAGTACGAGGATCGCGTCGTCATCGACTACGAGTGGGGCGCGGACCGGCGGGTGCTGTACTTGGGCGGGCGTCGGCCGGAGACGGACGGCAAAACCCGCCTGGGGCATTCCGTCGCCCGCCACGAAGATGACGCATTGGTCGTGGAGACCACCCAGATACTCGGTGACCTCACGGGAACCGCAGGAAATGCGGTTGGCGATGGGCACACGATCGTGGAGACGTACCGGCGCGTGGAAGACGAGTTCGGCGCGGCGCTGCAGATGACGATGGCGGTCACCGACCCCGAGTACCTGACCGGTCCCCGGGAGATGAGCTGGAAGAAGCACTACGCCCCCGGTTATGTCTTCACCGAGTATGACTGCCGGCTGCCGTTCGTGGCGGACTGATCCGATCAAAACACTGGCCGTGGATTCAACGGCAAATTGAGAAAGGGGAAACCACCATGGCGATCTATGAACACGGCGACGTTCGCATCCAATACGAAGACACCGGCTCCGGCTTCCCGCTGTTGCTGATCCCGGGCGGCGGTCTGAACTCCGTTATCTCCTACTTCCCGGAGAGGGCGCCGTTCAATGCGATAGAGGAATTCAAGGACGAGTATCGGTGCATCACGATGGACTTGCGCAATGCCATAAGCGGCCAGTCCACGGGTCCGCTGGAGATCGACCGGCCCTGGGATGCGCACACCGATGACCACCTCGGCATCATGGATCACCTGGGGATTGGCGAGTTCATGGTTATGGGCTTTTGCATCGGCGGCCCGTTCATCTGGAACCTTCTGGAGCGGGCACCCGAGCGTGTACGCGCCGCCGTAATCGCGCAACCCAGCGGGTTCGATCCAGCGATGCCCGACTATTTCTACGCAAACAACATGAACGGCTGGGCCGTAGACCTGCGCGCGCGCCGGCCTGACATCACCATGGCAGAGGTCGACGCCTTTCTGACGAAAATGTATCGCACCGATGCCGACTTCGTATTCACGGTGACGCGCGATTTCGTGCGCAACTGCCAGACGCCCATACTGGTCCTTCCGGACGACATCCCGGCACACCCTTACGCCGTCGCCATGGAGTCGGCGTTTCTCGCGCCGAATTCGGAATTGAGTTTCTTCCCCTGGAAGCAGCCGGAGGAGCGGGTTCCTCTAGCTGTACGTCACATACGCACATTCTTGCGCGCGCACCGGCCCGCGGCCGCCTAGGGATTCACGAACCGTAGATCGAAGCCAATTGTCATGTGCGGCGACCCAGTAAGGCGTGCCATCCCCCGGAACGATCTGACTTGACTCCACTGGGTTGCGGTAGCAGGCTTTATGCGGCGATGGACCAAGGGGAAACACGTGCCAAAACAACGACAAACTGTAGACTCGACCAGGCGCACCCTGCTGGCGACGGGCGCCGCAGCGGCAGTTGCAGCCGCAGCGACGCGCGCGTTCGGACAGGCGGAGCAAGGGGAGGCGCCCATGTCATTCTTTGAGAACGGCAACGTCCGCATTCGCTATTTTGACACCGGCGGCTCCGGCTTTCCGTTGCTGCTTATCCCCGGCGGCGGTCTGAACTCCGTTGCCTCCAACTTCTCAGGGCGGGGTCCATTCAATCCCATTGAGGAATACCGGGGCGAGTACCGGTGCATCACGATGGATTTGCGCAATGCCTTCGGTGGCCAGTCCACGGGTCCGCTGGAGATCGACAGGCCATGGGATGCATACACCGATGATCATTTGGGCGTCATGGATCATTTGGGCATCGACGAGTTCATGGTCATGGGTTTCTGTATTGGCGGTCCTTTCATCTGGAACCTCCTGGAGCGGGCGCCTGAGCGCATTCCCGCGGCCGTGATCGCGCAGCCCGTCGGTTTCAATCGAGAGAATCCCGACTACTTCTACAACAACTACATCGGCGGGTGGGCAGTCGACCTAAGCGCCGGCCGGCCGGATGTCACCCTTGAGATGGTCGACACTTTTCTGACCAACATGTTTCGCACCAGTGGCGATTTCGTATTCACGGTAACGCGGGAATTCGTGCGCAGCTGCGAAACGCCGGTATTGATCCTGCCGGATGATGTCCCGGCGCACCCCTACGATGTCGCCATGGAGTCGGCGTTTCTCGCGCCGAATTCCCAACTCAGCCTCTACCCCTGGAAGCAGCCCGAGGAGCGGATTCCGCTGGCGCTACGCCATATCCGCTCGTTCCTGCGCGCGCACCGGCCCGCCGGCGCATAGTGGAACTTCACGACCCCCCAATCCGGCTGGACCGGCCGACAGGGCGCTGCTATGTTTTCAGGGAATCGCTCAGGAGTGGGGAACACACCCATCGATCGACAAGGGGAGATGATCATGATGCAATCTGAACCTGCCTTACGCGCCCTATGCCTCAGATCCGCAGCCTTGTGGCTGATCTGCCTTCCGGGCCTCGCCCTGGGACAAAGCACGTTCACCCACGTGCACCTGAGGGCGCCCGACGCATGGGCGGCCGCGCACTGGTACCACACGCTCGTCGGCGGCGATCTCCGAGTGGGAGGGGAGAGTGGAATGGGGGCCGCCCGCCAGGTGAACGGAAACATCGCCACCATGTTCAACGAGCCGGATGGATCGTCGGCGCCGTCCAATGCCGGCAGCGTGATCGATCATTTCTCCGTCTACGTGGACGACGTGGAAGCAGCGGTGGAGCAGGCCAGGAGCATGGGCGCGACCATCGACACCGAGCCTCGGGAGGGCATCACCGAATCCAGGATTGCCTATATCGTGGATCCGTGGGGTACGCGCATGGAATTCCTCGAGGATCCCGACAGTTCCGGCCTTGGCCACGTGCACGTGATGGTGAACGACCGGGACGAAGTTCGGGATTGGTTTCTGGAGATCTTCGGCGGGGAACACGATTCCGAGCGTGGTGGCGGCCGGTACCACGCCGTACGTTACGGTGATGTTTGGGTTCACATTACCGAAGTGGAAGAGGAAATGGCGCCGAGCCGCACCCGGTCGCTGGATCATTTCGGCTTCAGAATTTCCGAGGACCTGCAAGCATTCGCCGAGCGCATCGAGGCGACCGGCTATCCACCGTACCTCATCAGGCCCAACCCACCGGGCTCGGACTTGCTGTGGTTCGAGGGTCCTGGCGGAATCCACATCGAGATTTCTTCCAGCGCGGACTAGCGCGGAGTCGCCGCCGGATTCGATCCGCTCACAATAGAGGATTGCGGCCTCCCAAATATGTCAATCCGGTTGCGTTGCCGAGATATCGAAATCGATCATCCAGTTGATCCCGAACCTGTCGGTCCACTGACCGAAATAGGCGCTCCAGAAGGTTTCCTGCAGGGGCATCTTTACCGTTCCGCCCTGGGAAAGCCTGGCGAACAATTCATCGCAATGCTCTTTGCTTTGCCCTTGGATCGAGATGGAAAAGTTGTTGCCGGCGACGGGCGGCGGGCCAAACACCGCGCAACTGTCGCTACCCATCAACACGCTTTCCCCGATCGGCAGTGAGACGTGCATGATTCGGTCCATCTCCGCTGCCGGAACGCCCATGTCGGGCCCCTCTGCAAACGTTGTCATGACCAGAAAATCACCGCCGAAGACCTCACGATAGAATTCGAAAGCCTCTCGGCAGTTGCTTTCGAAGGTGAGATACGTATTGAGTGTCATCGGCGCCTCCCGGGTCTCGCAATTGGCTGACGCGGCGGGAGCATACAATGTGAGTGGGCATCGCGTCACGCCACGGCTCGCGCCTGGGAGGCAGTGTTGACCGTGCAATTGTCTGAGGAGAGTGTGGAGTAACGATGAAACTTACGGAGCACTCAACACGCGACGGGCTGGAACTGGCTGCCGACGTCAAGAACGGTGACGTCTCGCCGCAAGAGAACGTCGCGCTCGGCTTGCAGGCGATCGAACTCGCCAATCCGGTACTGGATCACGTTTTATCGCTTGTCTGATCCGGCGAAGTAGGGGTCTCGGGAGGTCGATCATGGTGTATCGAAAGCCTGTAGCGGGACTGGTAACCCACGAGGTGACCAATCAGCCGCCGCCGCTTGTCGATATCAACGTGTATGACATCGACTTGGCGTTGCGCGGCGCGGTCGAGGCCAGCGGCGGCGCGGTGCATCACTACCGGCTTTCGGAATTCGGCCGCTGCGGTGGTGACGCGGAGACCCGGGAATGGGCCCGCCAGGCCAACGAGAACCCGCCGCGCCTGAAGTCCTTCGACCGCTACGGCCACCGCCTGGACGAAGTCGAATTCCATCCCGCCTATCACAAGCTGATGGAACTCGGTTTGAACAGCGGGATTTCCGGCTACGCCTGGACCTCCGGCGCGGCCGGCCATGTCCTGCACGGGGCCATGATGATCCTGATGACGCAGGCGGATGCGGGTGTGACCTGCCCGATGTCCATGACATACGCGAGCATCGCGGGGTTGAGGGGTGCGCCGGATATCGCCGGAGTCTGGGAGCCGCGGGTTGCGGCGCAAACCTATGATCGGCGCTTTGTTCCAGCGTTGGAGAAGAACGGCGTGACGATCGGAATGGCCATGACCGAAAAGCAGGGCGGTTCCGATGTGCGCGCCAATACCACGCGGGCCGAACCGAGCCGTGACGGCGGCTACCTGCTGACCGGGCACAAGTGGTTCTGTTCGGCGCCCATGAGCGACGCGTTTCTGACCCTGGCCCATGCCCAGGGCGGGCTGACGTGCTTCCTCGTGCCGCGGTGGCGCCCGGACGGCGAGCGCAACGCCATTCACATCATGCGGCTCAAGGACAAGCTGGGCGACCGGTCCAATGCGTCCGCCGAGATCGAATACCACGGGGCCTGGGCCGATCGCGTGGGGGAGGAGGGGCGCGGCGTTCCGACCATCATCGAGATGGTTAAGTTGACCCGCTACGACTGCGCCCTGGGTTCGGCGGGGGGTATGCGTGCGGCACTCGTGCAGGCTCTCTGGCACGCCACCCATCGCCGGGCCTTCCGCAAGGCGCTGATCGACCATCCGGCCATGCGAGCCGTGCTAGCCGACCTTGTCCTGGAGAGCGAAGCGGCCACGGCGCTCGCGTTGAGGATCGGGGCTGGACTGGATCGTGAGAGGTTCGACGACCGGGAAGCGGCTTTCGTCCGGCTGGCAACGCCGGTGGCGAAGTTCTGGATCTGCAAGCGCCAGCCGGGCTTCGTGTATGAGGCGCTCGAGTGCCACGGGGGGGGCGGCTATGTGGAAGAGGGGTCGATGCCGCGGCTGTTCCGTCAGTCCCCGCTCAACGCGATCTGGGAAGGCAGCGGCAATGTCATCGCGCTGGATATCCTCCGCGCGGCGGCGCGCGAACCGGACAGCGTCGCCGCGGTGGTGGCGGAACTGGACAATCCGGTGGGTACGAACGCGCGCTACGACAGGCACGTGGCCGGGATCAAGCGGTTCCTGAGTGTCGGGTCGCTGAACGAGCGCGGTGCTCGCGCTTTCGCCCAGTCCCTGGGCCTGGGATTGCAAGCCGCGGCGCTTCATTGGTCGGCACCCGCACCCGTGTTTGAAGGCTTCTGCGCCCAGCGGCTGGATCCCGCGCGCCGGGGATTCCTCTACGGCGATCTAAGTGGCCTGGTCGACCAGGATTGGTTGATCGAGCGGGCGTGTTCCGCGCTGGGGCAAGCCTGAACTATATCGACAGGAGATACTCGCTCATCCGCTGACGGGTAGCGTCGTCAGGGAGCCGGCCGTAGCCGGCACGCAACGGTCGTGACGAGATGGCGCTCAGCACGATCATGACCGACACGGCGACTACCGTCATCATCGAACAGGTCCGCCAGCGCCGCGCCCGAGAGAATCTTCCAGAGGTCACGATCAAGCGCGAATGATTCTGTCTCCGCGCCATAGCGCGAACCGGCGTCGGATTGAGTTCAGGACGCCGTGTAATCCGCTTTGATCAGTTCACGCGTGCCGGTCGTTTGGTCGTAGACATGATAGGTATTCATGAATCGGCCGTAGAGATGCAGGCTTAGCGTCGGCGCCCGGTCGGCAGCCACGCCGGCCTGGTGGATATGGTCGGGGTGGGGTACGAAGGTCGAGACTGCCCCTGGCGCGAGAAGAAGCGAGCCGGCTGGCAACAGTTCGATGCCCTCGCTGCGGTCGTGCTCCGTGTCGGCGTCGATTCGGACAAACGCCTGTTCTTCGAGCATGCCCTCCACGACACTGACCACGCCCCAGGTGCCGTGATCGTGGATGGGGGTCCATTGCCCGGGTGTCCAAACCAGCGTAAACAGCGAAATCGGATCGTCATTTCCGGCGAAAATCAGGTTTCGAGCGTAATGAGTGCGATCGCCTCGGCGATGGCACGGTTGCAGAAACTCCCCGGCCGACAGTGCGAGCCTGTGCATTTCAGGCGCCAGCGCTTGCACGATTCGAGTCGGCGCGGAGTTTTTGGCAACGATTGCCGCGCAGGCCGAGCGAAAATTTTCGAGACGGGGATGCATATTCAGGTGGCTCCAGCGGGACAGCGCATCGCGGCGTTTCCGTTGATGCGTCCGTACTTGGTCAGGCGGGTTACAAGCAGCGATAACATCTCGTGTGAAACATGCTTGTGAATGAACGTGAAGTTATCATATAACCACGCATCATATCAATATACGAAAAGCATCTTACACGAGAATTTGCCGGTATTGGATTGGGAGACGGGCACGTTTGCGGTTCTCGGTCCCATGCTTATTGCCGGCGATCGAACGGCCACCAGTGGCGCGCCGCTGGCGTTTTCGAGCCTAACGTACTCTCTTCTTGAAACGACGCGGGCTGACCCAGAACCAACTGCCAGCGACCACAGCCCCGAAAAGCGCATAGCAGACGGCAAAGACCCATGGTGGCGCTCGGTAGTACAAAATCGAGTCCAGCCAGTGCGCCACGAACGATCCGGGATATACCGCATCGCCGGCACGGGAGCGGAGCATCATCTCGAGCGTAGTCAGAGGGCAGATTGCACCGAACCAGGATTGAACGACTACCACGACTATGGCCACGAGATGCGCCAGGCGAAACCAGGGATTCCGAACCCACGCCCATCGACGAGCCTTGCCGGCGACGATCAGCACGAGGCCAATCACGACGAAAGCTACGAAAAGTGCGTGCAACAGCAAGACTGCGTCAGCAGCCAACTGGATGAACAGGGATGGTTCCACTTGCGCCACTCGCACCCCTACGAAGCGACTCCACGAGGTAACCTACCTCGATTCGCCTGGAAGCGTACTATAGCCGTCGCTAATCCTTGCGCTCGTCGGTATCGGGTTCGAGACTGAGGTTCTTCCCGGCAGGCGGGAAACATGAAAATTCGAACGTGAAGTTCGAGATTTCATGTTTCCCATGCTGTCTTGGATCCATGCGCCATTTGCCTCGTCCACGGGAGCTGGAGGTCGGATCGTCAGTGTTGCCATATCGGTCATGCTCCTTCAGCGACGCGCAGTACCTGACTTCTTTCGGGAAACAACACGAATCGCGGCACGACGACCTCCCAGGTGTCTGAGCACAGGTGCTTCTTGTGTTCTTCGTCGTTCGCGTCCTCTGCCCGCCAAACGAAGATTCCGTGCACGGCCGTTTGAGCGATGGTCATGCCTTTGGGCACCGCCCACTTCCGGGCCATGCGCCCGACGGGACGTTGTTTTGCGTCGAGCAACTCCCAGTGATCGCCCTCGCGTACGAGCGACAACGGGTCGCCAGGCTTGAGCGAGGCAATCGCGCGGTGTGTCTCGCTCGCCTTGGATCTCCAGCCGGCGAAGGACAGCACGACATCTTCCATGGCGCAGACCATCAAGCGTTCGTCCAGCCGGCGATCGGAGAGATCGGGGCTTGGCGCTTTGCGTTCGATTAAAGATGGTGATTTCTCTAGGGGCTGGAGCAGGTGTTCGGCGCGTTCATTCGCTGTGGCCGCGAGTGGCTCGTCCCGAAGGTTCGTGGCGTGGACATCTGCAACCTGCAGCAGTGTGAGCGTCTGGCAAGCGCGAGTCATCTGAATTTCTTCCACGACATCGTATTTGGCCGTTGCGGTCAGACACAGAATCGGCGCCGGTTCGTCCCCGCCGTGCTCGGCGATGTACCGCGCGACATACCGGTAGTCGGGGCGAAAGTCATGCCCCCATTTCGAGAGGCAGTGCGCCTCGTCCAGAACCCATGCCCCGATTCGCCGGCCCGCGATCGCCTTTCGGAACGACGGATTGCGAAGCTGTTCGGGAGCGACCAACACGATGCCGGCGTCGCCGAAGCGGATCTGATCGAGCGCATCGGCGCGTTCCGGCATCGAGATGAGTCCGTTGATCGTGGTGGCGCAAGCGATTCCTTGACGACGCATTGCCGCAACCTGGTCGGCCATCAACGCTACCAGCGGAGAAATCACTACCGTGAGCGCGCCGGACGCCTCGTAGCGCATCAGCGCCGGGAGTTGGTAACAGAGCGACTTCCCGGCACCGGTGGGGAGAATGCCGAGCACATGAGCGCGCGCAAGGTGTCTCACCGTAATGGACCGCTGGAGACTCTCGCCGTCGCTACTTTGCGGCTTGTGCCGGAAGCTCGAGAAGCCGAAGAAGCGCTTGAGGGCTCTTTCGGGGTCGAGGCGTTCCGAGCACCAAGGGCAGCCGCGCTTATCGCAGTGGGCGTCGCGGAGATTCGTCGCGAGTCGGCTCGGCTCGAACCGGTTCTCGACGTAGGGCGGAATGATGGAGTTGCCTCCCGCCGCCGGCAACCATGCCAGTAAATAAGTGAGTGCCAGGGGATCGGAGAGTGCGTCTCGGGCGATCTCCGTTGCTCGATTCGGGCACCCGCGCTCGCCCAGTCGGCGCGCTATTCCCGGGATCGCTTCCTCGACCAGGGGCGTCGCGTCGGATTCACGAATCGTCCGGAAAAGCTGGTCGAAGGCGTGCCCCTCGATACCCGTGGAAAGCAGCGCGTGCCAGGCCAGAAGCAGGTCGCTATCTTTGGACTCCAGCGCATCGACGATGTCAGCAAGCAACTCGAGCGTTAGTTCCGCATCCAGGAACGGGTCATTGATCTGCACCCTCGCGAGCGCAGGTTCCTGGTATTGCTTGACGAGGTGATGGTAGGGATTCTCCGGAAACGCCAACGGGCTCAGGTAGAGCGTGTCGATGGTGGGAACGCTGAGCAGCTTGAGATCCGGTGCGTGGCGGGCCAAGAGCTTTAGATCGTGCTCAATTATGTTGTGTCCAACGAGGTATGAGGCTCCGTCGGCGAATTCATCGAGCGCGGCGAGCGCCGCCGGCATCCCTTTGCCTTTTCCTTGCCAGACGTAGCTGCTCGAGCGATCGGTTCGTATCGCGCCAATGGCTCCAATGCTCTCTTTGCCTTCAAGGTCGATCGAGAGCAGGCCGGCGAGGCGACGAGTCGCCAGCCGCTTGCCTATCGCATTGTCATCACTCCAGTGAGAGACGGTCATGGGCGCGCTCGCTCGCGAAGCCCAAGTACCCAGACGGTCGATACCGTCGATTGCACGTCGGCATCGGCTAGCACACGTCCGCCGGAGAGAGTTGCCTCGACATGCTGTTCAAATTGGTTGGTTGTTGCACTGCGTGTACCGAATCTATCGGAACGAACAAGATTGACGAATGGAGCGCTTCGCTAACCATGCCCCAAAATTCGTTGTTCTTTGTAGCGGGCTCGGTAACGCGCGTCAATGGGCGGCGGGTGCGGCTCTTGCGCGGTAGTCCGAAACAAGTTCGGTGTTGCGCGCGGCCCAGGGCGTGGTTCGGTGCGTGTTTCAATGCTCGATCGCCGATATCCGGATACCGAACTGGGGACATGCTATCGACGGCAAGAAGCTCATGTTCCAGAGATCGGTCGACAATCCTGGTCTGCAACTTGCGGACTTTGCCGCTTTCTCGATTTCTCGAACTCAATGGATTGCCGCGAGGCAGCCGTCAGGAACGCCGATTAGTGTTGCCGATCAACACTGACCGGCGGTCGCAATGGCGGCGGCATCGTGCAGCAGTGTCACCAGTGGCTACACCGTGATTCGCAGTTGCATCCCCAACGCTCGCGTGATCCGCATGACGGTGGCAAAGGTCGGGTTGCCGTCCTTTGACAGGGCCTTGTAGAGTCCCTCGCGGCTCATGCCTGCGTCTCGGGCGAGTTTCGAGATATTCCCGGCGCGCGCGACATCGTTCAGGGCGGCGCGGATCAGACTGCCGTCGCCCGGGTCTTCCTCGGCGCAAGCCTGGAGATACAGACGCGCGTCGTCGCGAGTATGCAGGTGATCGGCGGCATCCCATTTGGTGAATGTCTCAGTCATGTTTTCTTCCAGTCCTTCGCCAGCCGTTGCGCAAGCGCGCGTTGATCCGTGCCACCGCGATACGATCCCGCAGGTCGCGGATCCAGCGCTTGAACGTCGCGCTCTCGATCACGTTGACCATCGGCCTACCGTAAACCACAGTTGACACAGTGATCAAGCGAGGTTGGCGGTGACGATCTGCTCACGGCACTGGGTCGCTGACGCGATTTCTCGGCATTGTGTTGCTTCCGGGTGATCGCTGCTCGGTTCATCGGGGAGGAAATCGTCGCGTAACTGGAGCTAACGATACGTTTTCTTGACGGGGGACGGTGGCATTGGCCTGGACGCCACGAAGCATGGTTCCGGTGGATTGACATAGTGCCAAGGTTCCCTTGTGCTGATAACTGGCGTGCAAGTGGAGATGCGCGGTGGGAGAGTCCGCATCGAGGTAGTCGTTTTGGCGAAGATGAGTCCCTCCTCGAAATACTCGACCGACTCGATGCAGCCGTTGCCATAGCACTTGACGTAGGCATCCTCACCGACGAGATCAATCGATAACAAGCCGTCAAGACGGTAATCGCCAAAATGCTTACGCGCATTCATGTCCGCTGCCAAAACCACCGCCGAGGCGCTCGGATGCGCCTGCGAAGAAAGTCCTCGGTGAGTTTTCGGTCCAGCGCGATCTGGCCGGATGAGCTGGCGGTGTCGTCGAGCAGCCAGTCCGGGATGTCGGCCCGCGTTCGGGTGAATACGATGGCGGAAACGGAAACGAGAATCTTGTTGCCGCTGAGGCTCCAGCAACCTTCCGGCGGCCGGCGCGCCGAGTGGTACCGGTCGGGGCCGAGAAGGCTGCCCAGCAATAGCCTGGGGCGCTCGAACGCGCGTTCCTGGTAGCCCGCAAGGGTCATGGGCGCGAACCACGCCGGCATCGACACGCCCGGCGGCAGGTTCTCCTCGAAAAGGGTACAGAGGGTTGTCGAGGAGAGGTTTAGTGCGTCCGCGGTTTCCCGGCTCCGATTCCCCACGGATCCAGGACGATCGTGGACGTTGTCCCGCGCCGCGTCCAGGACGATGAGGACCCGCTTCAGGTACCGCTTCGTACTGAGCCAGGTAATGATGCCAGGCGGTCTCGTCGTCATCGAATACGATCAGCGTCTCAGCCTGCCGGCCGGAGAACGCCCGTTCCGACAGATTGGCGGATCCGACAATGACCCGTGTCTTCCCGTCGCCCTTTAGCAGGTAGATTTTTGCGTGGGCAATCGCGTCCTTGACCACGAAAAACCGCATCTCATCGTCGGCGACGCGGCGGTAAATGGCCTCGCGGGTCTCCTCACGCAAGCCTTTGACTCCGATAATGGCGCCGGACAACTTGTCGCGCACCACGCTCTGAAACGCGAGTATCTGTGCCGCTTCCCGGGAGAGGATGCCGCCGTGGCCGAAAACGCACTCGAACTCGTCGAATCGCTGTTTTGCGACGAGGTCGGCGATCATGGGAATGCTTGACGTGTAGGTCAGGGCCCGCATGGACCGGTACCCCGCGAAATAGGCATGGTCAAAGGACGCGATGGATTCGGCGCTGGCATGCACCACGTTCAGCGCCGTGCGACGGCTCGTGGACTCCGCATCTTCGAACAGCAGACTCTGGGGTTCATCCATGCGGATAGGGGCTCCCGGAAGCTGATTGTGCGCGGATCGCCAGACGAACTCCACCAGTGTAGCTCTTGCGTTGCAAAGCTTGGGATACGACCGGTGAAGAATCAAGGGAGTGCGTTCGGCACCGACGGCCCATAGATACCTGGGACAATCGTCTATACGGTAGGTGCTGATCATGCCAAGATCGATAGCTTCGCGAAACATTGCACGGGCTTCGTCAAGCTGGATGCAACGATTGGCGTCGCACAGAGACTTGTTGGGACGTGGACTGGCCGGAGGGTGGAATCAATAGTCCACGGGAACACGTTTGTGGTGAGGGTTGCCGTCCTTCGACAGAGCCTTGTAGAGCCCCTCGCGGCTCATACCTGCGTCGCGGGCGAGTTTGAAAATGTTCCCGGCGCCCGCCGCCGTGTACGGGCCCCGGCAAACGCGATGGAGCCATCAGCGATCGACGGACCGATTTCGAAGACGCGATCCGGTACGCTAGACTTCAGATCATCAACGAGTGGGCCGCCAATGAAGCAATTCGACCTGTTTCTCGATGGCCGATCCGTGAGGTTGAGCAACGCATTGCGGCTGGCCTTGATGAACGGCAACGCGAAGGAAGCGGAGATCGCGTATCGCGGACTCGGGGATTTCGATGCATCCCATCACTGGCTGCCCCACGCGAGGACGCTGATCGCAGCGCTGCAAACTCCAGTTCCGGCCAACGTCGATGAGGGGCTAGCGGTGCTGACCCGCCTTGACGGCGAGTGGACGCCGGCCGCCCATGCCGTTCTCGGCGAAGACAGTCGCAATATGCTGCTTCGGGTCTGGCATTCCGTGGGCGATGTTCTCGTGGACACAACGTTCGATCCCGAGCTTCCCGACCGTCATGCGAGCTACGCCTACGAGAAGTGCGAGGAATGGGAGTCTGTGGAGCGTTGCATACGCGGCGTGCCGGACTATGTGGCTCAGCCGGCCCTGCTTTCCAGGATGGCGGAGGCCATCTGGCGCCAACGGCGCTGGCAAGAGGCGGCGAGTCACTGGTTCGAGCTTTGCTGGTCCGCGCCGGATCGGTTCGAGTCCTTGATGGATCGCGGCGAAATCCGCGACCCCATCCTTCGCGCCGGCTGGAATTGCGGACAGGATCAGGATCTGGAACCTGAAATATCGCCCCCCTGGTTCCCTGCCTGGATGTTGATCCACGAACCGAAGATAGCCGCGCTGATACCGGCGCCTGCCGCGAACGGTTCCCCGCAGGCCGGGTTCACCACGCTGCAGGCATTGACGGTCGGCAATGACGAGGATGCGGAACTGCGAAGGCAACTGCAGCGCCTCCATCCCGGGCTGCTGGCGTGTTTTCTGTCGCGGCGATGACCGTGCGCATCTCACGCCATGGTGCCCACGATAGTGGTCGCGCTGGGCGCTGTCGTGCCGCGCATGGAAGAGCTGGAGGAGTTGGGTGCTGCGAACCGCGGCCGAGATGGAAGCGGGCCAGCGGGGTGGGGGCGTTCTGGAACTGGTGGCGGGAGGGTTGCTGGGATTCTTGATCGGGATTGGGTAGCTGGGTAGGGGACGCCTGGATCACGGCAAAATAGGCTACGGCGCACAGTGGCCGAATCGACCCGCCGCTACGGTGCTGATTCGTCCTATCAACTGTACCAACTGGCCTCTCCCAATGACTCACTAAGTCTCTTGTTCGAATGGACCACTTTACGGGTGGTACGTGTGGCTGAGGGGGCACGCAATATATCATGCTGAATTCGGTTCCAAGCCTGGCTGAAAGGGAGAACGAAGGATGGCACAGGTCGTCATAGTCCATGGATGGAGCGATACGTCCAAGTCATTTGAGCCACTCGCCGGATTCTTGCGAGCGCAAGAGATTGCGGTGACACCGATTTATCTCGGCGACTACATCTCGCTCGACGATGACGTGCGCGTTGAGGACGTGGCCAAGCGCATGCATGCAGTATTAAACGCGCGCCTGGCGGGCGGCGAGCTGGAGGCGCCATTCGACATGATCGTTCATTCGACGGGCGGGCTTGTCGCACGCCAGTGGCTGGCCGAATATTATCCGGACGGAGGATCACCCGCGCGGCGGCTGATCATGTTGGCGCCGGCCAACCACGGTTCGCCTCTGGCCGCCAAGGGCAAGAGTCTGGTGGGTCGCATCGCCAAGGGCTGGAACAACTGGTTTGAAACGGGCGCCGAGATGCTCAACGCGCTGGAACTGGCGTCACCGTATCAATGGTCCCTGGTGCAAAGGGACCTGCTGGCCCGCAACGGGGGCGCGGACTCCCCCTATGGCAAGGAGAGCAACAGAGTACTTCCGTTCGTGATTACCGGGACCCATCCTTACGCGTCGGGTGCCCGCAAACTGCTGGACGAGAACGGCGGCGACGGCACTGTGCGCGTACCCGCGGCTAATATGAACACGCGCGGCAGAACCATTGATTTCTCGGCCGATTCGGGCGAGGCAGAAATCACCGATTGGCATCGCCGACATGATTTCGAACTCATCCCGTTCGCGGTCTTGCCGGACCGTAAT
>JAKZVH010000305.1:0-5497 GCA_047516145.1 Gammaproteobacteria bacterium | reverse complement strand
TTCCCTGTGCAACCGCGGGTCATTCCGCCGGCAGCGTCTCCGGCAGGTTCTCAATGCGCTCCAGGCCCACCAACCGGGCGCCGCCGGTAAGCCGGATCAGCCGAACGCCCTGCACATTTCGTCCCAGAACGGAGATTTCCGAAACCGGCGTGCGCACCAACGTGCCACCGGAACTGATGAGCATGATTTCGTCGTCGTCGCTGACCTGAAGCGCACCCACCGCGGGGCCGTTTCGAGTTGAAGTCTGTATGGCGATGTTCCCCTGACCGCCGCGCCGCTGCAAGGTGAAGGCGCCCACCGCCGTGCGCTTCCCATAACCGTTCTCCGTGGCGATCAGAACGACTTCCTGATCGGGTATGCACAGGTCGATGACCGCATCGCTCGGGCCCCTGAGTCGAAGGCCGCGAACGCCCGCCGCGGTACGACCCATTGGGCGCACGTCGGACTCGTGGAACCGTATGGCCTTGCCGGAGCGGGAAAAAAGCATGACGTCCTTCTCCCCGTCAGTGATGCCCGCGCCGATCAGGTGATCGTCCTCGCGTAACTCCACCGCAATGATGCCGCTTGCGCGCGGCCTCGAAAACGCGCTGAGAGGGGTTTTTTTCACCGTGCCCCGGCTGGTGGCAAAAAACACGTAGCGGTCTTCTTCGAACTCCCGTATGGGCAGGACAGCGTTGATGCGTTCCTCTTTCTCCAATGGCAGCAGGTTGACAACCGGTCGCCCACGAGCACCGGGCCCCGCCTGGGGAACCTGATAGACCTTGAGCCAATAGACCTTGCCGCGGCTCGAGAAACACAACAACGTGTCATGGGAATTGGCGACGAACAATTGATCGACGAAATCGGTATCCTTCACGCGCGTCGCTGCCCGACCCCGCCCACCGCGACGTTGCGCCTGGTAGGTAATCACCTTCTGGGCCTTCGCATAGCCGCCATGGGAGAGCGTCACGACCATTTCCTCGTCCGGAATCAGATCTTCAATTGTCAGGTCGGCATAGTCCTCGACGATTTCCGAACGGCGTGGATCGGCGTATCGGTCACGGACGTCGGTCAATTCCTCCCGGATGACGGCCTGTAACCGGTCCGGATTTGCCAAAATCTCAGTAAATTCATTAACTTTATCTATTAACACACCGTATTCGTTAGTTATTTTATCTTGTTCCAGTGCGGTCAAACGATGCAGGCGCAAATCGAGGATGGCCTGCGCCTGGACCCGGGACAGCCGGTAGCCGGTGGCCTCAAGGCCGCATTTTTCCGTCAGATCTTCCGGCCGTGTGGCGTCGACACCCGCGCGCTCGAGCAGTTCAACGACCTGGCCAGGCGGCCAGATGTGCTCCACCAAGCCAGTTCGTGCCGCGGCGGGCGACGGGGACTTCCGGATCAGCTCGATCACCTGGTCGATATTGGCTAGCGCAACCGTCTGCCCCTCGAGGATGTGGGCTCGTTCCCTGGCTTTTCGCAGCTGAAACAGCGTGCGCCGCGTGATGACTTCCCTGCGATGGCGAAGGAACGCGCCGATGATATCCTTGAGACTCAACAGTCGGGGCTGGCCGTCCACCAGCGCCACCATGTTGATGCCGAATACGCTCTGGAGCTGGGTCTGCTTGTAGAGGTTGTTCAAGACCACCTCGGAAAGCTCGCCCCGGCCCAGCTCGATGACCACGCGCATGCCGTCCTTGTCAGACTCGTCGCGCAATTCGGTAATGCCTTCGAGACGCTTTTCCCGCACCAGATTGGCGATTTTCTCGATCAACCGGGCCTTGTTCACCTGGTAAGGCAGTTCGGTAACGATGATGGCTTCCCGGCCCCTGGTATCGAGCGGCTCAGTGTGCGTGCGTGCACGCAGATACACCTTGCCGCGGCCAGTGGTGTAGGCATTGAAGACCCCCTCCACACCAAAGACGAGACCCGCGGTCGGGAAGTCCGGCCCCGGGACCAATTTGATCAAGTCGGCAATACCCAACTCCGCATCGTCGAGCAGCGCCAGGCAGGCATCGATAATTTCACCGATATTGTGGGGCGGAATATTGGTCGCCATACCCACGGCGATTCCCGATGACCCGTTGATCAACAGTTGCGGAACGCGGGTTGGCAGTACCGTGGGTTCGTGCTCGCTTTCATCGTAGTTGGCGGCGAAATCCACGGTTTCCATGTCGATGTCGGCCAACATCTCGTGGGCGAGGCGGGCCATGCGAACTTCGGTATAGCGCATTTCCGCCGCCGCATCGCCGTCCACCGAACCGAAATTACCCTGGCCGTCCACCAGGATGTAGCGCATGGAGAACTCCTGCGCCATGCGTACGATCGTGTCGTAGACGGCCGAATCGCCGTGGGGATGGTATTTGCCGATGACGTCGCCCACCAGCCGCGCCGACTTCTTGTAGGGACGGTTGTAGTCGTTGCCCAGCTCGCGCATGGCGTAGAGCACGCGGCGGTGCACCGGCTTGAGGCCGTCGCGGGCGTCAGGCAGCGCCCGCCCGACGATTACGCTCATTGCGTAATCGAGATACGACCGCCGCATCTCGTCTTCGAGATTGACGGAAAGAATTTCTCTAGCCGCTTGGGACACCAGACTCACCGCAGCTCCAGGGTCCCCTCGGAAGACTCATTTTTGCCGGAGATTCCATTCTTGAGGCAGGCAAAGCGATACGCCGCAAGGCCCTCGCGGCCGTGCGGTTTCGATAGCCGAAATTCACTTGAAGAAACCGTGTTCCAAGCGTTCAGAATGAAGGCGGAATTCTATCACAAACGGGGCGTTCGACCGCGCCCGGCACGGACATCGCTATACTTCGCGTCTGCGTCTCAGAATGTCTGGAAATATCGTCTGCCGTGATGCAACCGATCGATGCGCTGATCTGTCCGGAATGGGCTATCCCCGTGGAGCCGGATGCCATGGCCCACGTAGGTCTTTGCCTGGCGATCGACAAAGGCAGAATCGTGGCGTTGCTCCCCTGGCAGGAGGCGAAGCAGCGGTTTGCACCGCGCGTCGTGCACGAGCGGCCCGATCACGTATTGCTGCCCGGTCTGGTGAACGCCCATACCCACGCGGCCATGACGCTGATGCGTGGCTTTGCGGACGATCTGCCGCTCGAACGATGGCTGAAGGAGCGAACATGGCCCGCCGAGACGCGATTCGCGAGCCCTGAATTCGTCACCGACGGTGTGCGGCTGGCCGTCGCGGAGATGCTCCGCGGTGGCATCACGTGCTTTGCCGACATGTACTTTTTCCCGCAGTGTACGGCCCGGGTTGCCGCGGAGGCCGGAATCCGGCTGGTCGTGGGGATGATCGCCCTGGAGATTCCGTCGCCATGGGCAGCAACTGCCGCGGAATACATCCGCAAGGGACTTGCCGTTCATGACAGCTATCGCACGCACCCGCTGGTCACCACGATGTTTGCGCCACACGCGCCCTATAGCGTTGGCGACGACACCCTGAAGCGAATCCGCCAGCTCGCGGATCAACTGGACGTCCCGGTGCAGATGCACGTCCACGAGACCGCGGCCGAGGTCGCCGAAGCCGTGGCGGCGACCGGGCGGCGGCCCTTGCAGCGTCTCGGCGAACTCGGACTGCTGAATCCGGGGCTGATGGCCGTGCACGCCACCCAGCTTACGGCAGAGGAAATCGACGCGCTCGCCCGGGCCGGCTGTAGCGTCGTGCACTGCCCGCGTTCCAACCTGAAGCTGGTCAGCGGCGCCTGTCCCGTGGCCGACCTGCTGGGGGCCGGTGTCAACGTGGCGCTTGGGACCGACGGTGCGGCCAGCAACAATCGGCTGGACCTGTGGGCCGAAATGGACACTGCGGCGCTGCTGGGCAAATTCGTCGCCAACGACGCCGCCGCCCTGCCCGCGCCGGCGGTGCTGGAGCTGGCTACCATCAATGGTGCGCGCGCCCTGGGGCTGGATGAAACGATCGGCTCCCTCAAGCCGGGGAAGAGCGCGGACGTCATATGCGTCCGACTTGACGACACCGCAACCCGCCCGGTAATCGATCCGGTTTCCCAGTTGGTTTACGCCGCGGGCCGCGAACACGTCACCGACGTCTGGGTCGCCGGGCAGCAACTCGTGGACGGTGGGGTGCTGACGCGAATGGAACCGGATACCATTTGCCATCGAGCCGACCAGTGGGCGTCAAGGATCAACGCATCATGAGCGAGACGGCGCCAAACTTCGATCCAGGGGAACTTGCCAGGTTCGAGTCCCTGGCCGACCGCTGGTGGAACCCGGAAGGACCGCTGAAGACACTGCACCGGATCAACCCGTTGCGTCTGGACTATATCGACCGTCGAACGGCTCTCAACAATGCGACCGTTCTCGACGTGGGGTGCGGCGGTGGGCTCTTGAGCGAGGGAATGGCACGGCGCGGCGCGGGGGTGCTCGGCATCGACCTTGCGGCGGCGAGCCTTGAGGTGGCCGCGGCCCACGCCAGGGAGAGCGGAGCCGAAGTCGACTACCGCTGCGTGGATGTGGAGCAGTTGGCGGATGAGCAACCCGGCGGTTTCGACATCGTCACGTGCCTGGAGTTGCTGGAGCACGTGCCGGAACCGGACCGCGTTGTCACGGCTTGCGCCCACGCCACAAGACCGGGAGGCACCGTATTCTTCTCCACCATCAATCGCAACTTGAAGAGTTTCCTGTTGGCGATCGTCGGTGCTGAACACGTCCTCGGCATGGTTCCAAGGGGTACCCACGAGTACGAGAAACTGATCCGGCCATCCGAGCTGGCCGCGTGGTGCCGGAATGCCGGACTGGAGGTATTGGATATCACGGGATTGCACTTCAATCCCCTCACCCAAAGTTACTCGATGGGAGGCAACGTGGACGTCAACTACTTCATTCAGGCGCGGCGCGGCGGCGGCTGATGAACATCGAAGCGATACTCATGGATCTGGACGGGACGCTGGTCGATACGGCGCCCGATCTGGTCGGGGTACTGAACACCCTGCTGACCAGCCGCAACCTGCCACCGGTCCCCTTCGCCATTGCGCGCAACGAGGTTTCAAACGGTGCGTTGGGGCTCATCCGGCTCGGGTTTCCGAAGCAGCACGAAGCCGGCGAAGAGTCCGGTGCAATCGAGGAACTACGTCAGGAATTTCTCCAAATCTATACGCAACGCGTGTGCATGAATTCCAGACTATTTTCTGGATTCGATTCGATTCTTGCTTCCTTGCACACTATTTCGATTCCCTGGGGAATCGTCACCAACAAACCTCACGCAATGACCGCGCCCCTGCTCGAAGCGCTTGGCTTGCCCTACTCGCCAGGCTGCGTGGTCAGCGGAGATCGGCTTCCGCAACGCAAGCCCCATCCGGCACCGCTTCGCCTGGGTGCGGACGAGATCGGTGCCGCGGCAGAACGTTGCGTATACGTCGGTGACGCCAGGAGGGACATTGATGCGGGACGTGCGGCCGGCATGGCCACCATCGCAGCCGCCTACGGATATATTCGCCCCGGCGACGATCCCTCCAACTGGGGCGCAACCACCGTGATCCAGCGTCCG
>JAKZVH010000304.1:0-14970 GCA_047516145.1 Gammaproteobacteria bacterium | reverse complement strand
GTCAGCCGGACGATTTTCACGCGTACCTGAACGAGGTCAGGGCGCGGCCCGGAGCACCGCTCGAAGCGTTACCCCAGGTCCGTGAGCCTGAGGTATTTGCCTATGCAGCCGCTGACCGGCGCTCGCCCTTCGAACCCGCGGTGCCCGCAAGCGGCGTCGCGCGCCAGGCCGCCGCGGGACCCGGACCCGACGCCGCTCGCGAGCGCGAATTCCTGGAGAATTATTCCCTGAATGCCCTGCGCATGGTGGGGTCCGTGCACACGGGCGCGGGCCGGTTCGGGCTCATGACCACGCCGGACGGATTGTTGCATCGTCTGGCCACGGGCGACTACCTCGGCCGCAATCACGGGCGGGTTGTGGGGATTTCCGAGCGCGAGGTACGGTTGGTTGAACTCGTTGCCGATGGCAACGGCGGCTACCTGGAGCGGCCGGCCGCGGTGGTCCTGGCGGACTAAGGTCCAACCGGTCGAAAGCCATGCACGGAATCCCGGCTCGAATCGCTCACCGATTTCCGGCTGCGGCCGCCGATCCGTTGCGCGGCGCCCGGATTGCGCGGGCGTGGATTCCCCTGGCTTTCGCGATCTGGGCGCCGGTGGTACTTGCCCAGTCGCCGTCGGAGGCCGTCGCGACGGACGCTACCGGCGAGCGGCGCTACAGCGGCGAAAGGCTGTCGTTGAACTTTCAGGACATCGAAACGCGCGCTGTCCTGCACTTGCTGGCGGAAACCAGCGGATTGAACATCGTCGTCAGCGACTCGGTGCAGAGCAGCGTCACGCTGCAACTGCGCGATGTGCCCTGGGATCAGGTTCTCGACATCATCCTGGTAACGAAGGGCCTCGATACGCGCCGGGACGGCAACGTGATCATCGTCGCGCCCGCCGAAGAATTGGCCGCGCGGGAGCAGGCCGCGCTGGACGATCGGCTGGAGCGGCAGGTGCAGGAGCCCTTGAGGACCCATTTCATTCAGATCAACTACGCCAAGGCGGCGGATCTCGCGAACCTGATCGCGGGTGACAGTCAGAATCCGTTGATCTCCGCACGCGGCAGCGTCGCCATCGACGAACGCACGAACACGCTTCTGGTTCAGGATGTTCCCGGCCGTATCGAGGAAATCCAGGGACTGGTGGCCCGGCTTGACATGCCCGTCCGCCAGGTTCTGATCGAGACAAGGATCGTGATCGTCAACGACGACTACCGCCGGGAGCTTGGCGTGCGCCTGGGCGCCACGGCGGTCCGCGATGTCTCCGGCGACGGGCTCGTTGCCGTGACCGGAACCGGCGATGGCTCGGATTTTCTGATCGGCGCGGCGTTGGATGGCAATCCGAACACCCCGGCGCTTCTTGGCGCCGGTCTCCCGCCCATCGATCAGCGCTTCAATGTCAACGTTCCGATTGCCAATCCGGCGGGGCGCCTGTCACTGGCGATACTGCGCCCGGACTACCTGCTGGACCTGGAACTCGCGGCGATCCAGGCCGAGGGCAACGGGCGCATCGTCTCCATGCCCCGCGTGATCACCGCGAACCAGAAGCAGGCGCGTATCGAGCAGGGCACGGAAATCCCCTACCAGGAATCGTCCTCCAGCGGCGCCACCGCGACCCGGTTCAAGGAAGCGGTACTCAGTCTGCTGGTCACCCCGCAGATCACGCCCGACGACCGCATCATCATGGACCTGGAGGTGACCAAGGATTCGGTGGGCGAGTTGGTGTCCAGCGCCACCGGTGGCTTCGTTCCCAGCATCGACACCCGCTCGGTGGCGACCCAGGTCGTGGTCGGTGACGGCGAGACCGTCGTACTGGGCGGGATTCTTGAAACGGAGTCGCGCGAGACGACGCACAAGGTGCCGGTGATGGGCGACATCCCGGTACTGGGCCGGTTGTTTCGGTCCAGGGTCACCATTGAGAAGCAAGTGGAACTCATGGTCTTCGTGACGCCGAAGATTCTGCGCGAATGAATGCGCCGCAAATCCTCGTACACGCGCTGAGGCAGATCCAAACGCGCGAAGGGTACTTGCCTGCCAGTTCAGACGTGGCGTTATCGACGGCATAGGCTTGGCATATGCCAAGGGATGAGCCTAACGTTCCGATCTCGGTCCGCCATGCGCGCCTGTTTCGCAATGGCCGCAACCAGGCGGTTCGAATCCCGCGCGAGTTTGAAATGGCCGCGGACGAAGTGATCATTTACAGGGAAGACGACCGCCTGGTCGTGGTACCGGTCAAACGGAACCCGTCGTTGGCCGATGTCCTGGCGCGGCTGGCGCCCCTTGAGGAAGAGTTCCCGGACATCGCCGACCCGCCTGCGAAGCCGGAACAACTCCTCTGATATGCCCGAATTACGGTACATGCTGGATACGAATATCGTGTCCGAACTGGTTCGCCGACCCGCCGGGGACGTCGCTCAACGGGCTGGCACACTTGAGCCGGGGAGCATGGCCATCAATTCAGATCCGCCGCGTATTTTCTGAGCACGGCCAGCGGTACCACTTCAAGGGCGCGTTCGTGGGTCGCCTTGAGCATCACCCGCGGCGCCATGCCCTGCCGGTACGCTTCGACCCAGCGCGCCGCGCACAGGCACCATCGGTCCCCCGGTTTGAGCCCGGGAAACTCGAATTCCGGGTGTGGCGTGGTCAAATCGTTGCCTCGGGAACGTGAAAACTCCAGGAATTCCCGAGTCACCCGAATGCAGACCGTGTGGGAGCCCAGATCGTCATCGCCGGTATTGCAGCAGCCGTCTCGAAAGAATCCGGTGACGGGATTTTCGCTGCAGTCTTCCAGGGGCTCACCGAATACATTTACCGAACGGTCCATTCGATTTTCCGATACGGAGGAAATTGCCAGCGCGAACGATGATGCCCGCGCACGCCTCGGCTCGTCAAATCCAATCGTTCGCCGACGATGACTGTCGCGTGAGCCAGCTCGCGTGCTGGTAGAATTCCGTCGCGTGAGCACTAACCCGCCTATCTCACCGATCTCCTGCTGCGGCCGCCGATGCGCTCGCGGTGACGGGGCGTACTCCCTCAAGGCGCTTCGACATAGTGTCAGCTATGCCTTCAGCGCCTTTCAGTCCGTGCGCCCCGTCACCGCGGCGCCTCGACGCCCTCGCGACGAAGATCGGTGAGATATGCGGGCTAAGACCAATGTCGTTCTGGTCGGTCCCATGGGGTCCGGCAAGACCGCCGTCGGGCGGCACCTCGCCAGGGAGCTGGAGATGGAGTTCGTGGACAGCGACATGGAGATCGAGCGCCGCACAGGCGTCGACATCGCCTTCATTTTCGACAAGGAGGGTGAGCAGGGTTTCAGGGAGCGGGAATGCGCCGTTCTCGCCGATCTCGTCGGGCGGCATAACGTCGTGCTCGCGACCGGCGGCGGCGCAATTCTGGATGCCGGCAGCCGCAAGCTGTTGCGGGATAACGGCATCGTGGTCTATCTCAAAACCAGCGTCGCCCACCAGGTGCGAAGAACCCGTCATGCGAGGCACAGGCCGCTGCTCGAAAATGACGATCCGGCGGCCGTGCTGGGGCGGCTCATGGAGGTTCGCGGTCCGCTGTACGAAGCGGTCGCGCACATCACCGTGGTGACCGCGGATCATCGGATCGGGACCGTGGCCGGGGAGATCGAGGGCCGCTTGCATGAGATGGGTTTCGCTTCCGATCGGTCCGGCGCCGCAAACGTATCGGCGGCCACGGTGCAATGAGTCAACCAGGTTGAACACGGTAGAAACAGTACGGGTTTCGCTGGGTGAGCGAAGCTACCCTATCCATATAGGTCCGGGCCTGCTCGGCGATGCCGCGCGGCTGCGGCAGACGATTTCGGCAAAGCAGGTGTTGATCGTCACCAACGAGGTGGTTGCGCCGCTGTATCTGGGCATGTTGGAGCAATCTCTCGGGGCCGAACAGCAACGCGTTCTGGTGCTTCCCGACGGAGAAGAGGAGAAAAACCTGGCCACGTTTGCAACGATCATCGATCGTCTGGTGGCGGAGGGATTTCGCCGTGACGCGTGCCTTGTGGCACTGGGTGGCGGCGTGATCGGCGACATCACCGGGTTTGCGGCCGCTTGCTATCAACGGGGTGTGACCTTCGTGCAGATTCCCACGACCCTGCTCGCCCAGGTCGATGCTTCGGTGGGCGGCAAGACCGCGGTGAACCACCCCCGGGCCAAGAACATGATCGGCGCCTTCCATCAACCGGCCGGCGTACTTGCCGACACCGATACGCTCGCCAGCCTGCCGCCGCGGGAATTCTCCGCCGGTCTGGCAGAGGTCATCAAGCATGGCCTGATCCTCGACGAAGCGTTTCTCGTGTGGCTGGAAGAGCATATGGAGGCGATTCTCGCGCATGACTCCGCCGCGCTGGCCTACATCGTGCGGCGCAGTTGCGAGATCAAGGCGGCCATCGTCGCGGAGGATGAGTTGGAACAGGGCCGGCGCGCGTTGCTGAACCTGGGGCACACGTTCGGGCACGCGCTGGAGTCCATCGGCGCGTACCGGGACTGGCTTCACGGCGAGGCCGTGGCCGTGGGGATCGCGCTGGCGGCGTGGGCTTCCAGGGAAATGGGGATGATCTCGGCTGACGACTGCCTGCGCGTCGAGGAGTTGCTCGGCCGTGCGCGGCTGCCCTTTTCCACCGGGGAGGGAATCGACGCCGATGCGCTGCTTGAGGTCATGATTCTGGACAAGAAAGCCGGCGCAAGCGGCCTCAACATGATTTTTCTCGATCGCCTCGGCGCGGCCGTCGTCGCGCCGGCTCCGGACGCGGCACTGCTGAGGCGCGTCATCCTCTCCCGCGCCGCCGCCCACGCAGGCCGCGGCCTCGAGGGGGCCGCAAACGCACCGGCGCGCGCTCGCCACCTGGACTCGTGACAGGACTCGCACCCTACGCGGCGACGGAGGAAAATTCCCGCGGCCGCGTCCATGCCGAGGATTCACCGAGCCATCGCACCGAGTTCCAGCGGGACCGGGACCGGATCATCCATTCCGCGTCGTTTCGGCGTCTCCTCTACAAGACACAGGTGTTCGTCAATCACGAGGGCGACCATTACCGAACCCGGCTGACCCATTCGCTCGAGGTGGCGCAGATTGCCCGGACGATGGCGCGAGCCATGCGACTCAATGAAGACCTGGCCGAGGCGATCAGCCTCGCCCACGATCTCGGTCACACGCCGTTCGGTCACGCGGGGCAGGACGCGCTCGATGAGTGCATGCAGGCGTTCGGAGGCTTCGAACACAATCTCCAGTCGCTGCGCGTGGTGGATTGTCTGGAGGACCGGTACGCGGCATTCCGCGGGTTGAACCTGACCTTCGAGACGCGCGAGGGAATCCTGAAGCATTGCACGCCCGAGCGCGCCCGGACGTTGGGGGACCTGGGCCAGCACTTTCTCGAGCGGCGGCAACCGGGGCTGGAAGCCCAGTTGGCGAATCGGGCCGATGAGATTGCCTACAACATCCACGATGTGGACGATGGCCTGCGGTCCGGTGTGCTCCGGGTGGACGATCTCGGGGAGGTCGAGTTCTTCGCCCGTTGGCGGCGGGACGTGGAGCGCCGCTATCCGCGCATTCGGCCCCGGCAGCGCATCTACGAGATCGGTCGGGCGATGATCGATGCCCTGGTCGGTGACCTCGTGGCCACCAGCGAAGCCCGCATCCAACGCCTGGCGCCGCGCAGCATCGACGCCGTTCGGGCGCATGAGAAGCCATTGATCGGTTTCAGCCAGCCGTTCGCAAAGGCTCAACGGTCGCTGAATGCATTTCTTCGCGAGCACCTCTACCGGCACCCGAGAGTGCGCGGAATGAGCGATGAGGCGCATCGGATCGTGACGAGGATGTTTGCGGCCTTGCGCGACGACTTCGATCTCATGCCCCCGGAGTATGCGCAACGCGCGCGCGCGGCCGGCAACCGCGCCGGGGCGGCGGGGTCGGCCCGGGTGGTGGCGGACTACATTGCCGGCATGACGGATCGCTTCGCCTTCGAGGCCCACGCGGTCATCCGGGATGAATCGTCGGTCGAATGCAGCGGGACTCTTGCCACGGGACTCTTGCCACGGGCTGCTAGAATGATGAACGTGCCCGCACCACCCACCCGTCACCGCTCCATCCCGCCGAGTCAACGCCTGATCGTCGCGCTGGACGTTCCCGGCGCGGAGCCCGCCCGGGCGCTCGTCGAGGAGCTGGGCGAGGCCGTGGAGTTCTACAAGATCGGTCTGGAAATGATGGCTTCAGGGTGTTACTTCGAGCTGCTCGACTGGTTGCTCGAACGGGATAAGCAGGTCTTCGCCGATCTCAAGTTCTACGATATCCCGGCCACGGTCGCGGCAGCCGTGCGGCGGGTTGCGGGTTGCGGTGCTTCCTTTCTTACGGTTCACGGCGATCGGGCGATCATCGAGGCGGCGGCATCGGAGAAGGGTCCGCTCAAGGTGCTTGCGGTCACCGTTCTCACCAGCATCGGCCGGGATGACCTGCGCGAGATGGGGATCGATATGGAGGTCGAGAGCCTGGTATTGCAGCGCGCGAGGCTCGCGGTCGCCGCCGGCAGCGACGGGCTGATTGCCTCCGGTCAGGAAGCCGCCGCGCTCCGCGATGCGTTGGGGCCGGCGCCGCTGATCGTGACGCCGGGCGTTCGCCCCGCGGGGGCAAGTTCCCGCGACGATCAAAAGCGCGTCGTGACTCCGGCGCGGGCGCTGGCCGACGGTGCGGACTACCTCGTGCTCGGCCGGCCGATCCGCAATGCGCCGAGTCCCCGGCGAGCGGCCGAGGCCGTGCAAGCGGAGATCGCCGCCGCGCTGCAATGAATACCGCCGAAGCGGTGATGGCGCGCCGTCTGGCGCGAATGCGCTGGATCGCCACGGGACTCCTCGCCGCCATGGCGGTGTTGTTCGTCGTTTCGAGCCTCCTGCTGGACGCGTACCCCTGGTTGGGGCTGATCCAGGCGTTCGCCGAAGCCGGGATGATCGGTGCGCTGGCGGATTGGTTTGCGGTGACGGCGCTGTTCCGCCATCCCCTGGGACTGCCCGTTCCCCATACCGCCATCGTGCCGACGCGAAAGGACGAAATCGGCCGCGTGCTGGCGGACTTCATTCGCGATCATTTCCTCGTGCGGGAAACCGTCGCCGCCCGGCTGGAACGGGTGGACCTGGCGGCGCGCGTGGGAACGTGGCTTGCCGCCGGGGATCACGCCCGCAGTCTCGGCCGCGATCTCAGCGTGGCGCTGGTGTGGTTGCTGGAGGCGACCGACAGCACCCAACTGCGTGCCGCGCTTCGTGAGACGTTGCGCGGCGCCCTGGACCGGGCTCCGCTCACGTCCGGGCTGGAAGTCGTGCTGGACGTGCTTTCCTCCGGCAAACACTCACAGGCCCTGGTTAACCAGTTGATGCGGTTCGGCCGCGAACAACTCGAACATAACAAGGACCGCATCCGCGAGCGTATCGCGGACCGCAGCCCGTGGTGGTTACCGAAATTTGTCGACCGGGAGATCTACGATCAACTCGTCACGGAACTCCAGCGCATACTCGAGGAGATCGGCGACGATCCCGATCACCCGGCCAGAGCTCATTTCAATGCGAGGCTCGGCGAGGTTCGCGCCGCGCTGAGCGAAGACCCGGCGTTCATGCAGCGTGGCCAGGCGCTGAAGGATGAATTCCTCGATCACCCCGCGGTCCGACACTATTTCCATGAATTGTGGCTGAAGATTCGCGAGTCGCTGGTGGCGTCACTGCGGGATCCGCAGTCGGTGAGCCGGCTGGCGATCGCGGGCGAACTGCAAGCCATTGGCCACGAGCTTCGCGACGATGGCGATGTCAACCGGCGCGTCAACCGCTGGCTGCGGGAGCTGATCCTTTACCTGATTGACAACTACCGCGAGCCGTTGAGCGCGTTCATCTCCGAAACCATCGAGCAGTGGGACCCCGCGGCCACGTCCGCCCGGATCGAACTCTATATCGGCCGGGACCTGCAATTCATCCGCATCAACGGCACCCTGGTGGGCGGGCTGGTGGGCGTGGCGATCTACCTTGTCTGGGGGTTGTTCGGGTAGCGAGGCCTGGAAGCATGCCGCCGGGACTCGCTCTGAAGCCGCGCTATGCCCGCGGCAAGGACGGCCCCGGACCCGTCGATTTCGCCGGTGAGGATTTCTTCCATGAGCTTGTGCAGGATCGTGCCCCGATCCAGAGTGCCCCGGACGCGCATCTCCCCGGATTTCCCGGCTCCGGCTTCGAGAAGTCCATCGGCATCTGCGAATACGTACTCCGGCTCTTCCTCCGGTTCTCGCAAACCCTCGTGCAGGCTGGGCCGGTGCCACGATATGCGCCGCCGGTTGGCGGCGATGACGGCCGCTTCGCGCTCCCATGCGGCGGCGTCCTGAGCATTGGGATGGGCGGCGGCGCCGGCCGCCGGTACAGGCGCCCCGGGTGAAATCGCCAAAGCGGGGAGTTTGGCCACGGGAACGTCGATCAGGCTGAACCAGTCGCCGTCGTCGCATTCGCTTTGCCGGGGCAGCAGCAGCAAGTCGCGCGCGCGGGTCGCAAGGCGTAGCGGCTATGTACTACCAGTGTCTTGCGCATGCCTTACGCCTGAAACTCGCCCATGGTCATCAATCCGGTATCCCGCAAGGCTGCGGCACACCTCCGGAGCACGGATTAATCTCGCAGCGCCCGCCGCAGTATCTTGCCTACGTTGGTCTTGGGTAGCTCGTCCCGGAACATCACTTCTCTCGGGATCTTGTATCCCGTGAGGTGCTCGCGGCAATACGCGATGAGGTCATCCGCCGCCAACTCCGGGTCCCGCGCGACCACGAACAGCCTGACGGCCTCGCCGGACTGTTGGTGGGGAATGCCGATGGCGGCGGCTTCCAGGACGCCCGGGTGGGCGGCGACCACGTCCTCGATCTCGTTCGGATAGACGTTGAAACCGGAAACGATGATGATGTCTTTCTTGCGATCCTCGATGTAGACGAAACCCTGCTCGTCAATCCGGCCGATGTCGCCCGTCATCAACCAGCCGTCGGCCGTGAGAATCTCCGCCGTCGCCTCGGGCCGCTGCCAGTAGGCGCGCATCACCTGGGGGCCTTGTACGCAAATTTCGCCTATCTCTCCGATGGGAAGCGCGTTGTCGGCGTCATCGCGAATCTGGACGTGGGTCGACGGCACGGGCAGACCCACGGATCCGTTGAAGTCCCGGCCGTCCAGCGGATTGACGCACACCACCGGGGATGTCTCCGTCAACCCGTACCCCTGGCAGAGTGTGATCCCGGTGAGGGCCTTCCAGCGCATGGCAACGTCGCTCTGCACGGCCATTCCGCCGCCGATGCTGATCCGTAGCGCGCTCAAGTCCAGCGCGTTGAATTCGGGCGATTCCAGCATTGCCGCGTAGAGCGTATTGACGCCGGTGATGTAGGTCACCGGCTGGCGTGCCAGATCCTTGATCATGCCCGGCAGGTCGCGGGGGTTTGTGATCAGCATGTCGTGGCCGCCGAGCTCGAAGAAGAGGAGCAGGTTCGCGGTCAGGGAAAACACATGGTAGAGCGGCAGGGGGGTCGCGGCGACGTCGCCGGGCCCCTCCAGATAGGGCCCCGCGCAGGCGGTAACCTGGAGTACGTTGCTGACCATGTTGCGATGCGTGAGGATTGCGCCCTTGGCAACGCCCGTGGTGCCGCCGGTGTATTGCAGGAACGCGATGTCCCCGCTGTCCACGGCGACATCCTGAAAGGTCAGGCGCTGTCCCCGCGCGAGCGCCGCGGTGTAACGTACCGCCCCGGCGATTCGCCACCGGGGGACAAGCTTCTTGACGTGCCTGACCACGCGATTCACGAGGACACGCTTGAGGGGCGGAAACTGATCGCCAATCTCGGTGACGATGACGGTTTCCAGGTCCGTGGCCTTGATGACCTGCTGCAGCGTGTGGGCAAAATTCGCGAGAACGACGATGGCCCGCGCGCCACTGTCCGTGAGTTGGTGCTCCAGTTCCCGCGGCGTGTAGAGCGGATTGACGTTGACCACCACCATTCCGGCGCGCAGCGCCGCGAAAGCGGCGATGGGGTATTGCAGGAGGTTGGGCATCATGATGGCGACGCGGTCTCCGTGTTGCAGGCCGGCCGCCTGCAGGTACGCCGCGAAGTGCCTGCTCAACGCCTCGACCTCGGCGTAGGCGATCGCGGTGCCGGCATTGGAGAAAGCCGGGTGGTCCGCGAATCGCGCGCAGCTGCGCTCAATGAGGTCCTTCAGGGATGCGTATCGATCGGGGTCGATTTCCGCGGGCATTTCCTCGGGATAGGTGCCTAACCAGGGTCGTTCGTCAACCGTTGCAGTCATCTATCCTCTCCCGGTCTTCGTTTCGTATGGATTCAAAGTAGCACGGCAAGCACCGCCCACACATTCTCCAGCATCGCCTCATTGCCGCGCGCGTTCGGGTGAATGCCGTCGAATTGCATCAGTTCCGGGTCCAGGGCGACGTCGTCGAGGAGAAACTCCACCAGCGGGACCTCGAACCGCGCCGCAAGTTCAGGATACGCACGGGCGAATTCCCCGGTGTAGGCCGGGCCATAGTTGGGCGGTATCTGCATGCCGGCGAGCACCGGCGTCGCGCCGCTGGCCAGGGTCAATTCGATCATCTCGCGCAGATTTTCGCGCAAACTGGCCACCGGCTGGCCGCGCAGGCCGTCATTGCCGCCGAGTTCGATGATCACGATCGACGGCACATGGTCCTCAAGGAGGTCGGGCAAGCGAGCCAGCCCGCCGGAAGTCGTGTCGCCCGGAATACTGGCATTAATGACCTCATGCCCGTAACCTTCGCCCCGCAGCCGCTGTTGCAGCATGGCGACCCACGACTGCTCGATTCGACTCAGTCCGTAGCCGCTGCTGAGCGAGTCGCCCAGGACGACGATGGGGCCGTTCCCGGCGGCATTTGCAATGCACAAGGCGGCGAGCCAGCCAGCAACGATCGGCACGACGCGGCAGGGTGTTGGCACTGTAGGCAACATGATCGAACGCAACTCGTTATTGACGGCGCGAGCCTTGACCAAAAAGGTTACCAGCCCCGAGGGGGAGTTGACCATTCTGGACGATGCCAGCCTGACTGTGAACCGCGGTGAAACCGCGGCCGTGGTCGGTCCGTCCGGGGCCGGGAAGACCACGTTGCTGGCGCTTCTGGCGGGGCTCGATGAACCGACATCCGGCGAGGTGTGGTTGGATGGCGTGGAGATTACGAGCCTCGACGAGGACGGTCGGGCCAGGCTCCGCAGCCGGCAGGTGGGCTTCGTATTTCAGTCGTTTCACCTCCTGCCGTCATTGACGGCGTTCGAAAACGTACTCCTGCCGCTGGAGTTGAGCGGCGCGGAGGATCAACCGGCCCGGGCCGGAGAGGCGTTGAGCCGGGTTGGCCTCGATGCCCGCCTCCATCACTACCCACGGCAGCTTTCCGGCGGCGAGAAGCAACGGGTTGCCATTGCACGGGCCTTCGTGGCGGAACCTTCCCTGCTCTTTGCGGACGAGCCCACCGGGAATCTGGACAACACGACCGGCGCGCGTGTCCTCGACCTCCTCTTCGAACTCAACGCGGCGGCGGATACCACGCTGGTCCTCGTTACCCACGACCTGGTCGCGGCCCGCAAGTGCCATCGGGTGTTCGAACTGGCCGCCGGGCGCATCGTGCGCACCGTCACCGCGGAGCACGCGGCATAGCCCGCATATCCCTCGCGTCTGCGATCTTGCTACGAACGATAAACCTGCAGGCTAGCCGGTATTCTGCATGCCGTGGGCGATGCCGTAGATGCTCACCATGAGCGGTTGCAGCAGCGCATCGTCCCGCCGGCCACCCTGCCGCCAGCGTTTCAGCAGGTCCACTTGCAGGAAGCTCATGGGATCCACGTAGGGATTGCGCAGCCGGATCGCCCGTCGCAGGGTTCGGGACCGCTCCAGCAGCTTGTCCTGCCCCGTGATTTCGATGACCCGGCTTACGCACCGTTCGTATTCGTCGCGAATGACCGGGAAGAATGTGTCGTGGAGGGGGCCAGCCAATCGCGAGTACCGCTCGGCCACGCCCAGGTCCGCTTTTCCGAGTACGACTTCCGTGTCGGCGATGAGCACGCGGAAGAAGTACCAATGGTTGAACATTTCCTGTAGTTGCGATGTTCCATACGCCTGCGCGGCATGGTCCAGCCCGGTCCCCAGGCCGAACCAGCCCGGCAGAATGGCGCGGTTCTGCGTCCACGCGAATCGCCAGGGGTTGGCTCGCGGTTCATCCACGCCCGGCTTGCGGTTCCGGGTGCCGGGCCGCGAGCCCATGCCCAGGCGTTCGATGACGTCGATCGGCGTGGCCGCCCTGAAGTAGGTGTTGAACTCGGCCCGGTCGAAGATCGTTTGCTTGTACGCTTCGCGGCTTTTCGCGGCGACTTCAGCCATGATGGTTCGCCAGTGCGGTTCGGATTCCGGCGGCTCGTGCTGCTTGGCGGTAGCCCACAGGATCGAACTGACGGTGTGCTTCAGCGAGCGCATGGCGATGCCGCGCAGACCGTACTTGGCGTTGATCATTTCCCCTTGCTCGGTCATGCGCAGCCGACCGGTTATTGCGCCTTGCGGAGCGGCCAGAATCGCTTCGTGGAGCAGGCCGCCACCGCGGCTGAGAGAACTGCCGCGGCCGTGAAACAGGGTCAGTTCGATGCCGAAATTTCGGTGCGTTTCAACCAGGGTTCGTTGGGCGTTGTGAACCGTCCACCGTGCCGCCGCGATGCCGCCATCCTTGTTGCTGTCGGAATACCCCACCATCGCCATCTGCCGGGACCCGCGATGACCCAGGTGGGCCTGGTAGCTCTCGTCCCGCAGCAGGCTCTCCATGATGGTCGAGGAATTTTCCAGATCCTCCACAGTCTCGAACAATGGCACCACATCCAGCGGCACGGGCGATCCCTTGGTGCCGAGATCGCCCCACTTGGCCAGCAGCAACACCGAAAGCACATCGTCGGGACCATGCGCCATGCTGACGATATAGGGACCGATGGAATGGGCGCCGTATTTGCGTCGGCAGTGGGCGATCGTCTGGAACACCGCCAGGGTCCGCCGTGCTGCCGACGACAACCGACCCACGGGTGATTCGCGACGTTCCAGGGCCGCCTGGAGGCGGACCGTACGCGCCTCGATCGACGCCTCGAGCCAACCGTCCTCCTGCAGTCCTTCGGCGACGACACGCCGGTGGACGAGCGCGTTCTGGCGAATATCCAGGGTGGCGATGTGGAATCCGAACGTCTCCGCCCGAAGACGCAGCCGGTGCGCCGCGAACAGGCCCGCATGAGTGCCCTTGTTGGCGCGCAGACTGTCTTCGATGATGTCGATGTCGTCGATGAACTCCTGGGGCGATTCGTACGGGAATGCGCTCTCCTCGTGGGTGGCCTCCAAGCGGGCCACCACCAGGGCAAGAAAGTTTCGGTAGGGCATTTCCCTGTGGCGCGCTGGGATCGCGTGCGCGGCGTGGGGGAAATGTCCGGAATAAAATGCGCAGCGGTCCTGCAGTCGCGCGGTGACGTCCACGCGGCTGCCGCTCTGGCTTAACTGGCGGGCCAGCGATCTGCACTCGCCGTGGTAGAGGTTCAGCACCAGGGCTTTCTGACGAGCCAGGGTCTGGCGGATCGTCTTTGCCGTGACATCCGGGTTGTCGTCCATGTCGCCCCCGGCCCAGGAGCCGAATCTCACCAGTGTTCCCAGCGGCAGCGGCTCGCCGGAAGACGGGAACGCGTCCTCGGCGGTTTGCTCCAACTCCTCATAGAACGAGGGGATCATGCGGTAGAGGATGTCGGTCAGGAAGAACAGCACGTGTTCGGCCTCGTCCCCGACCCGCATCTGTTCCCGGGGATGCTCCTCGGTCTGCCACCCGGTGGTGATGTCCATGCGAATGCGCGCCAGGGTGGCCCGTTCCTCCTGCGGCGTGAGGTAGGGGTCCAGCATCTGCACGAGGTTCTTGGCGACGCTTTGCTGATGATTCAACAGCGTGCGCCGAGTGACCTCCATGGGATGTGCCGTGAATACCGGTTCCACCGAAATGCTGCCGAGCACCTTCTTGATGGTTTCGGCGTCCACGCCATCGTTCTTCAGGCGGGTGAGGACATCCTCGAAACCTCGGGGCTGGGGCGTTGACGCATCCCGCAGGTAGGCACGCCGGCGGCGAATCCTGTGCACCTTCTCGGCCATGTTGACCACCTGAAAATAGGTGGAAAACGCGCGAATGAAATCCCGCGCGGCGTCCGGCGCGAGGGTCGCGAGCAGCCGCTGCAGTTGCTGCCGGGCTTCGGGGTCCCCCTCGCGGTGGGCGATGGATGCCCGGCGGGCCGACTCGACCAGGTTGAACAGTGCTTCCCCGCCCTGTTCCGTGACCACTTCGCCGACGAGTTCGCCGAGGCGGTGCACATCGTGCCTGAGTGCCTGGTCCTTCCGCGGGAAGAATATGTCCGCACGGCGCACGGCTGGTGAAGAGGCGGTGGGCATCGAAGTGACTCCGTGGCGAGCATTGTAACCCAACCCGCCTGTATCGCCCGCAGCCACGGAAAATCGAACTCGGCGCATTAACGGTAGCCGCGGGCTTGCAGTTCGAACAGCCGTGCGTAGAGGCCACCGAGTTCCAGGAGATTGTCGTGGCTGCCGATTTCCACGATTTCGCCCTCGTCCATGACGACGATCAATTCCGCCCGACGCACCGTGGAAAAGCGGTGAGAAATCAGGATCGCTATCTTTCCGGCGGTCATGGACTGGAAGTGATCGAAAATCTCGGCCTCGGTCTGGGCGTCCATGGAGGCCGTGGGTTCGTCGAGCACAAGCACGCCGGCATCGCTGCGCATGAACGCTCGCGACAAGGCAATCCGCTGCCACTCGCCGCCGGAAAGTTCCTGGCCATCGTTGAACCAGCGTCCCAGATGGGTGTGATACCCGTCCGCCAACTTGTCGATGAATGCGGCGGAGCGGCCCTTGGATGCGGCCTCGGCCCAGCGCTGCCGATCCCACAGG
>JAKZVH010000303.1:0-3638 GCA_047516145.1 Gammaproteobacteria bacterium | reverse complement strand
ATCTTGAGGTCGATGAATCCCTCGCTGATGACGCTCGATCCGATGGGCAGGCCGTCGGCGGTGGTCACTTTCAGGAACGGGCCGTTGGTGATCATCATGCGTCCGGCCTTGGAGTTGCGGATGAGCTCGGCCGGGTCGATCTCGGCGGGGGAATCGGTCGAACTGGGAACGTAGGTGCGCCAGTCGCCGACGCCGCCGCCGAACACGCGATGGGCTGCGCTGACGGCGATACACCAGACATGGCGGCCTTGGTTGAGCATTTGCAGCCAGCCGAACGTGCGGTTCGGCCCGCTGCGCCCGCCGATGCCCTTGTAGATGGGATTGAGATTGAGAATCTCGGCGCTCCAGACCTCGGCGGCGTCGATCAGTCTTTCGAAACCCGCAAAACCTCCATCGTGAATGCCGTCCTGGTTGCGGTCAAAGAAGACGGCGCCGACCGAAGGATGATTGGCCTGCACCCAGCGGTCGGGGCCGCCACCAAAGAAGGGGACCTTGGATCGGGCGTTGGCTCCGGTGTCGTAGCGGGAGCCGGCGTCGAGGGTAGGCGTGCCCCAATTCCGCAGCACGACGGCGTTGATGCGCGGGTCGTAATTCCACAGCGGAGCGCCCCCGTTCTGCGCCAGCGGGTCGGGCCGCAGGGGGAAGGAGTTGAAGTGCTGTCCGGTGCCGGTCAGTTCGATGCCGGGGACGGTGCGGATGTGCTGGGCGAGACCCAGCCGCTCGATGTGCGGCGCCCAGTCGTAGATGCGATTGTGCTCGGTGGTGGGTGCGAACTCGATATGCTCGGCCGCGAAGTTGATGAGCCGGTCGCGGGTGTTGCAGTAGTTGTCGCCGCTGGGCGTGGAATGGGCGTGGTAGTCGGTGCTGACCCAGCCCGTGGTGTCGACGGTGCGCGTCAGGGTGGCGGTGAGGCTGGCGGTCTGGCCGGGGGCGACGTCGATGCGCTGCTCGAAGAGATCAAATTCGGGGCCGCGGGTGATGCGGATCAGATACTTGCCGGGAGGTACTTGCTGCAGTACATGGCCATCGTGGGTCTGGTACTGATGGTCGCCGCCGTGCGCCCGGTAGTCGGTACCAAAATTCGGCGTCTCGGTCCCCTCAACGCCGATGAACTGAACCTTACCGGGCGAGAGATTGCCGTCGCTGCCGCGGATTTCGATTCTTACCATGGAGGCGGCCGAGACTTGCAGGTCGAGCTGAGTTGTCTGGCCGGCGCGGACCGAGATGGAGCGTTCGAGTTCCGGGCGGCCGATATCCTCGAAGCGGAGGTTGTGCGCGCCGGGAGGGAGGCGGAAGGAGATGCGTCCCTCGGCGTCGGGGTACTGGGCGAGGGTCTGTCCTTCGATTTCGGCTAGCAGACGCCCGTGCACGGGCGGGTTGCCGCCGCTGTCGCGCAGAGAGCCGGAAACTTCTCCGGTCTCGCCGGTGAGAGAAGCCAGCAGGCCATAGGCGGCCAGAGGGGCGTCGGCGACAGTGAGCGCGACCTGGAAAACCTTCTCTTCGCCAGGCTGAAGCTCGAGCTGGCCGAGTGAGGATGTGTCGCCGACCGGTCCGGCGGCGTAGGCGCGTTTATCGAACGCGTCGATGCTGTCGCCGACCATGACCGGGCCGAGTTTTTTCTCGTCCTCAAGGCCCTTCCAGACCGGGGCGGGCTGGATGGTCTTAGGGCTGGATGACTCGTTGCGATAGGTGGAGGTGACGAGCACGTGCCGCCAGTCGTGTTCGAGGCGGTATTCGTGGCGGGTGTAGAGTCCATCGCCTTTCGGCGCGGTGCGAACGGCTTCGATGACGGCCGCGCCGCCCGAACCATCGTCGACAATTTTCACGTACGACATCTGACCGGCTTCGCCGCCGGGACGGAAGGCGGTGAGCTGATCGTTATCTTCCTCCCGCAGGTCGAGATCATACAAACAGCCCTGAAGAACCTGGGTATATTCGGTGGACATATTGGCGCGGCGCAACGGCTGCGACCCGGAGACGAGCGCGTGGATCTTGTTGTTGCGAAGCACGAAGTCGCCTAGAATGCCGTCGGCCTCCTTGCCGGTGGGGAGCAGGTCGAGGTTGTGGCGGCCGATCTCGACCGCCTCGAGGCGGTCCCTCTGGGCGGTGACGCCCCAGGTAAACAGAAGTACGAAAAGTGCGATCAGTGCGATTCTTGTTCTCATGGCAAGCTCTCGATTCCCGCCCGCCGGTGCATCTGGCGGAATGCTCTTGTATACCACAGTCCGGGCATCTCGCTTGGGGTTGCCCGATGGCAGCGACGCTCTTCGAGGTCGGGCTGGGCGTCGTCGCCTCTCCAGCGGCGAGTCATTGGGACACGGACCGAGGGGAGGAAGACACGCCGCGCCGCGCCGACGAAATCCCCAAGCAATTCAAACGAAACCTCTTAGCGGCGGGGCGGTGATGGTTCCCGGCGTGCGTATATGCAGGGTGAACTCGTGACAAACACACCTCTTTCAATCTGCCCTCTGCTGAGCAAGCCTCACCGGGCAGGTCCCGGATCGATGCGGGCGACACTCGGCGGCGGGGCCTTTTTTTGGCGGGGTGCTGACTTCCTTTCAGGTACTGGCTTTCCTGGAGAATGGATGGATTTTCGGCAACTTTTTCGAGACGCGGACGCTGCCGGGGAAATGTGCGGGCATTTGCCATCCGTTGCCACGACGGCCGCCTGGAGAGCCGCTCTCCCAGGCTCGAACGGCACCGGTGCGTGGTCGTGACCTTCGGGTCCCTGCCTCGGTCATGCACCGATTCCGAATCCCGCTCACCGGTCAGTTGGCAGGCGCCAGCCCAGCTCCGCCATCGAACCGCTTCGAAGCGCCTGGCTCAAATAGCCGAAAGACGAAGAGAGCGCCCCCGCTGCGATAGTCGCGGAGCCAGGGCGCTCCCGGACCTGTATATCCCCCAACCGCTCCGCCCATGCCTGAGGCCACGGCAAGGTACTGCACCCCGCCGAGCCGATACGTAACCGGACCGCTGCGGATGCCCGAGCCGGTTTGGAACGACCACAGCAGCTCGCCAGTTTCATCGTCGTAGGCAAGCAGGTTGCCTTCCGCATCCCCGGTGAAGAGCAGTCCGCCCGCCGTGGCCAGCATGGATGCCGACATCGGTGATCGCGTGCGCACTTCCCAATCGGCTTCCCCCGTATCGGGATCAATGGCCATCACTTTCCCGAACGCTTCGCCGGGAATATACTTGAAGCCGCTGGGCCCCGGCGGCAGTCCCTGTTCCCTGGCTTTGACGCCGTAGTTATAGAACACGGCGCAGTTTTCGATCACCGGCAGGTAGACCCGGTGGGTGCGCGGGCTGTAGGCCATGCCGGACCACTGCTTGCCTCCGGCCGCGCCGGGGCAGACCTCGACTCCCTCGTAGCTGGGTATCGCGGCGGGGTTCAGGATCGGGCGGCCCTCCGGCGTGAAGCCTCTGCTCCAGGTCACACGAACGAAGGGCTTCGCGAAGAGGAACTCGCCGCTGGTCCGATCAATCGCGTAGAAGTAACCGTTGCGGTCGGCGTGAACGATTGCTTTCTTCACCTTGCCTTCATGGCGGATGGCGATCGGAATCGTCTCGGTGACGCCGTCGTAGTCCCACATGCCATGGGGTGTGAACTGGTAGTGCCATTTCAGCTTGCCGGTTTCCGG
>JAKZVH010000302.1:0-3641 GCA_047516145.1 Gammaproteobacteria bacterium | reverse complement strand
GTCAGGCGGACGCCGTCGGTCAGGCGTGCCGGCGGCTGGCAGATGCAGGGATCCGCGCCTCGTTGTTCATCGACCCGGAGCCGGCGCAACTCGACGCGAGCGCCGCCTGCGGGGCACCGGTTGTGGAGTTGCATACGGGCGCCTACGCCGATACGCCGGACCGCGCCACGCAGGCGCACGAGCTGGAAAGGATCCGCGCCGCGGCCGAATACGGCGACCGCCTGGGCCTCACCATTCATGCCGGTCATGGCCTGCACTACCACAACGTCCAGCCGGTCGCGGCCATCGACACCGTGGTCGAGCTCAATATCGGCCACGCCATCGTCGCCCGGGCCGTCTTCGACGGCATCGACAAGGCAGTGGCGGACATGAAGGCGTTGATGGAAGGCGCGCGGGCATGAAGACGCTGATGGACGACGCGCCCGCATCGTGATCTACGGCATTGGCATGGACGTGGTACAGCAATCCAGGGTAGAGAAGGTCTGGAACCGTTTCGGCGCCCGCTTCCCGCGCCGGGTGCTGCTGGATGCGGAACGGGAGTTTCTGGCGCGAACGGCCAACCCCGTGCGCTTCCTCGCCATGCGTTTCGCCGCCAAGGAAGCCATCGTCAAGGCGATGGGCACCGGCTTCGCCCACGGCATGTGGGTGCGAGACGTGGGTACGGTTCCCAACGATTGGGGGCAGCCGCAGATCATCTACTCGCCGCGAGGCCAGGTTATGCGCGAGAAACTGGGGATCGGCGACGGCCACGTGACGTTGACCGACGAGGCCGGCCTGGTCGTCGCAGTGGCTGTCCTGATGAAGTCGGCGCCGGTATCCGGATGAAGTCGGTGCCGGTATCCGGATGAAGTCGGGGTGGGTATCCTGATGAATGCGGCGCTGCCGCCCTGATCAACTCCAGAGGTTCGCGTTGAATACTCTCGTCTTTGACATCGAAACGATCCCCGACACGGATCTCGGCCGGCGACTCTATGGCGTGGACGACCTGGACGACGAAGCCGTCGGCAAGATCATGTTTTTCAAGCAGCACCAGGCCCGTGGCACCGAGTTTCTGCCCGTGTTTCAACATCGGGTGGTGGCGATTTCGGTGGTACTCAGGACCGGCGACAACCTGCACGTGTATAGCCTGGGCGACGAGGGTTCGACGGAAAAGGAGTTGGTGCAACGGTTCTTCGACGGGCTGACCCGCTACTCGCCCGAGTTGGTGTCATGGAACGGGCAGGGGTTCGATCTCCCGGTACTGCAGTATCGAGCGCTTTTGCATGGCATCAATGCCGAGCGCTATTGGGAGACCGGGGACAGCGATCGGGAGTTTCGCTACAACAACTACCTGAGCCGCTTTCACTGGCGCCATCTTGATCTCATGGACGTGTTGGCCGGTTTCAACCCGGGCGGCCGGGCGTCGCTGGACAACGTAGCGATGCTGCTGGGCTTCCCCGGCAAGCTGGGCATGAGCGGCGATCAGGTATGGGGCCAGTACCTGGCGGGCGAGTTGGCGGGCATTCGCAACTACTGCGAGACTGACGTGCTCAACACCTACCTCGTCTATCTGCGGTTTCAACTGACCCGGGGGATTCTGGACGAGACCCGATATCAACGCGAGTTGCAACGGTTGGAGACAAAGTTGCGGCGTTCGACCAGCCCGCATCTGAGCCAATTCCTCGAGGCCTGGCGTCCTGTTCGCGATGACGGGTGATGGTGTGGTCACGTGAGGGGTCACGATAGCGCACCGCAATGGCGGACGGCCAAGTCCCATGACAGCGTCGCTCCATGACGGCGTTGCCCCATGACGGCTACGCTCCATGACGACTGAGAGCGCGCCCGAAGTCGCGCACATCGTCGACCTCAGCCACGATGGCAGCGGAATCGCCAAACTCGGGGAGCGTCCCATTTTCGTGCCCGGTGCTTTACCGGGTGAGCGAGTCCGGCTCCTGCCGCGGAAGCGCCGGCGCCAGTACCAGCTCGGCGACCTGATCGAGATCATCGAACCCTCCGAGTCGCGGGTCGAGCCGCCGTGCGAATATTTCGGCCGCTGCGGCGGCTGCGCCGTCCAGCACCTGGCCTACCCCGCACAGGTGGCTTTCAAGGAATCGACGCTGCGCGAAGCTCTTGCGCGGATTGGCGGCGTGGAGCCGGAGACTTGGCTGCCACCCATCGTCGGTCCGCAGTGGAACTACCGGCGCCGAGCACGCCTCGGGGTCCGCTTCGTCAAGGGCAAGCAACGCGTGCTGGTGGGGTTCAAGGAGCGCGCCACGCGCTATGTGACCGACATGGCAACCTGCGCCGTTCTTGTCGAGCCGTTCGACCGACTCCCGGGGGAACTCGGGCAAATGATCGGCGAGACAAGTCTGGAGCGCAGGCTGCCGCAGGTGGAATTGGCGGCGGGGGAGGAGGCCAGGGCCGCGGTCTTTCGCGTACTCGATGATCCGGACGAAGCTGATTTGAAACTGTTTGCCGATTTTGGTGACCAATGGAACCTGGACGTCTATCTGCAGCCGGGCGGGCCGGGCACGATCAGGCCGCTTGACCCCGATCGTATCCGCCCGCTTTCCTACCGTCTGCCGGAGTTTGACGTCTCGATCCACTTCGCGCCCACGGACTTCCTCCAGGTTAACGCTCAGGTCAATGAGAGCTTGGTGAGCCAGACGCTGCGCCTGCTTGAGCTGCGAGCCACCGACCGCGTACTGGATCTCTATTGCGGCCTGGGTAATTTCAGCTTGCCCCTGGCGAGGCAAGCTGGCCAGGTGCTGGGGGTCGAAGGCGACGCCGGGCTCGTGGCCAGGGCAGCGGCCAACGCGCGGCTAAACGGACTGGAAAACGCAATGTTTGAAGCAGCGGATCTGAACCAGCCCGGGTGGAGTTTCCTGCGGGAGGATTGGGATGTGGTCGTGCTCGACCCTCCTCGGTCGGGTGCCGAGACCGTCGTGCGGCAGATGGCGGAAATGTCGCCGCGGCGAATCGCCTATATCTCATGTCATCCGGCGACGCTGGCGCGAGACGCGAAAGTGTTAGTGCAAGAGCAGGGATATCGCTTGTTGGCAGCGGGCGTTGCCGACATGTTTCCGCATACGCATCATGTGGAGGCGGTGAGTGTTTTCGCGGGCAGGTGAAGTAGGCGCGTCGGCCGGGGTCAGGGAATTTCCGCGGGATCATCGGGCGGCTGAATTCCAAGCCGCTGCTCGACACCGCCAAGCCGCTGCTCGACACCGTCAAGCCGCTGTTCGACACCGTCAAGCCGCTGTTCGACATGGCCCATGCGGACTTCCAGTCGCCCCACGCTGACCTGCAAGGCGGCGATATCAATGCGCATGGCCTCATGATCTTCTCTCATATCGCTGCGCAGAGACGATATTTCGTTGTGCAGAAGCCCGAATCCCGCTCCGAAGGTTCCCATGACGGCGAGGGCGATCACCAACGCGGAACCGATGCCGATACGGATTTCGGCGGTTCCGGGACCCATTTTCGATCCGTTTCTCATGAGATGCTATCCGTTGTGGGCGTTTCCCGGAAATGCCACGCGCAAAGTAAGCGGTCAAATCAGAGCTAAATCCGGGTCAGGATACCCGATCAGTAGACGGACCTGCACTGCGAACCACTCAGGTAACTCCCGGTCCGGGTTGAGGACCAGTACGCCAGAACCG
>JAKZVH010000301.1:0-7046 GCA_047516145.1 Gammaproteobacteria bacterium | reverse complement strand
AACGTGGCCAGCGCCCGGTCCAGCCAGGCGTGCAGCGCCTCGTTCCCGGGATTGGCGTCGCGATAGGCATCGCGTATCAGGACGAAGTGGATGCGCGGATCGTAGGGCTTCTTGATGCCGCCCATGGACTCGTCGCCGTCCAGCAGCCGCAGCAGCATCGCGTCGGCGGAGCCGAGCGTCTGCTCGTGGATCGGCGGGCCCTGCATGCGGTACATCACCGAGGTCATGTCCCGGCCGTTGCCCGTGGTATAGCCCATGTCCTCCCAGATGTTGTCGGCGCTGGCGCCGACGTGGCCGAGTACCTTCCCGGCGAAGGCGCGGAGCGGGTCGGATACGTCGGCGAGTAGATCGGTGAGACGATCCCCGTCCAGATCGGTGGCCAGGATGATGGTGTCCTGCTTCTGAATCAGGTCCCAGAGCAGGATGCCGTAATTCGTGTCGGCGATGTGCTGTTCGATACGCCCACTCCAGTTCTCCATGCCATCCTTGAAATCCGAGGGCAGCAGGTTGACGATGCGATCGACCGATTCCCGATGCTCCACGTAACCGTCGACGGCATAGCGGCGCCCAACCTGGAATCCGGTCCCCCGGAGCATCCACGACAGGATGCCGGCATTGACGCCGTCCTCCTGCGCCTGGGTGGGTTTGTAGGCGACGCGCCCCACCTGGCCGGTCTCGTTTACCATCTGCAGGAAGCGCCGCGCCGCATAGGCCATCTGGATGCCCGGCGTATTCATTTCGCAATGAATGATGCCCGTCTCGGGGTCGACGTCGAAGGCCGACTTGTCCTGGGAGTAGGGCAGGCAGGGCATGCAGCGCACCACGGTGATCGGCCCATAGGGTCGGACGTTGCAATACACGCCCGCCTGGGTCCGCAGCGGGGCATTCCCCGACTTGCCCATGACCACCACGCGTTCGCCGCCCTCGCCGTTGACGTAGGCATCGCCTGCCGTGGACCATTTGATGGACGTGCAGGGCAGGTTGCCGAACCAGCTCAGGGGCGCCAGCTTCATGTCGTGCCGGTACTGCGCCCACATGGGTACCGCGTAGAAGGGCAGTCCGAGGATATCGATGGCCGCGATGGTCCCGAGCAGCGCGTAGGCGTCGGTGAGCGAATGGGCGACGGGTTCCACGGAGCCGTCGTGGTGTCCGCCACGCCAGATGACCGCGCCGGGATATCCCGCGGGCCGCAGATCCGCCGGTTCGAAGAGGCTCTCCAGGAGGCCGAAGAGATCGCTTCCCGCGGCTTCGGTACGGGCAATATTCATTAAATCGAGCATAAGATCCTTCCCAGCGGATGGTCTCGGGCTGTGCCGTGCGGCGCCTCGACGCCCTTGCGACGAAAGTCGGCGGGCGATGCGGGCTTCAAAGGGCGGCTATTATACGGAAGGATCTTTGGGCGTGTCGGGCGCCTGCACCGCTTCGTAGATCAAGTGCGGCCGGTCGCCTTGCCGGGAGTAACAGTGTTCGCTGGCCATGTCCTTGAGCGCCCGGTCGCGTTCTGCCCTGCTCGCAAACCAGTGGAACTGCTCCCAGTTCGTACCCAGCAGATGACTGAACGTATCCCCGGCCGGCAGCCTGATGCGAATACCGTAGGGTTTTTCAGATGGCGGCTGCCGATTCAGGTTGTGAGCATGGCAGATGTCCATTCCCGAGAGTCCTCCGAAATTGCGCCCGCCGAGCCTGGCGGGGATGACCTGCTACAATTTTACCCGCATATCCAGGCGATGTGCGTCGTGAGCCGATCGGCGTGCGCGGGTGTGGGTGCCGATGAGGAGCGAAAGATTTGTCCAGGGTCGTGCAAACGGGTGCGTTTTTCGTCGTCGGCGGTGCAGTCCAGTCCGATCGGCCCTGCTATATCGAACGAGCCGCGGACGAGGCGCTCCCCCAGGGAATCCGCGATGGGCAGTTCTGCTACATCCTGGGCCCGAAGGCCAGTGGCAAGACCAGTCTGATGGCCCGAACGGTCCGCACCCTGCGGGCCGAGAACCAGTTGGTCGCCGTGGTGGACCTTGCCCAGATCGGCGTGGGAGATGAAAGCGCCGAAGCGGGTCGGTGGTCCTACAGCATCGCCTACCGGATACTGCGCGAACTTCGGCTCAGGGTGGACCTGCAGTCGTGGTGGCAGGGCAAGAGCGGGATCGCGGGTGAGCAGCGGCTCGCGGAATTCTTCTGGGAAGTGGTGCTGCCCAATACGACGAAGCCCATTACCGTATTCCTCGACGAAATCGAACGCGCCATCGGGCTGCCGTTCGCGAAGGAGCTTTTCGGAGGAATCCGCTCCTGCTACAGCGGCCGCACCACGGAACCGGATCTGGAGCGACTCAATTTCGTCGTCCTCGGAGTGGCCACCACGCGCCAGCTTTGTCCTGATCCAACGATTTCGCCCTTTCCCGAAGGGCGGGCCATCGAACTCGATGACTTTACGCTGGAAGAGTCCTGCGCTTTGGCGCCGGGGTTCGACCTGGGTCTGGATCGTGCCCATGCCGCGCTGCACAGAATCTACGTTTGGGCGGCCGGCCACCCGTTCCTGACCCAAAAGATCGCGCGGGGACTGGCTCGCCGCGGCGCCACGCCTCAGGAGCTGGCACGCCTGTTGACGGAGCAGTTTCTGGGCCGCGGCGCGCGGCGAACCGAAGCCCTCTTGAGTCATACCCGTACGTTTCTGACCGGGCGATCCCGTGCCCAGCGGCAGGCGCTGCAGATCCTGGGACGCGTGGCCAAGGGCGCAATGGTGTTCTACGACCCCGGCTCCCTGGCGCAGCGGACTCTGCGCCTGTCCGGGGTGGTCAGCGTCGGCGTGGAAGGCCAGCTCAGGTTCAGGAACAAGCTGTTCGAGCGCGTCTTCGGTAGTCAGTGGATCGAGGCTGCGTTGCCGATCAACTTGTTCAGATGGTCGACGGCAATCGTCGTAGTCGCCGTATTGGCCAGTGTTTCCACCTGGTATTTTCGGTACGTGCCGCGCCCATATGTTGAAACCCTGTCGGACGTCTCGACGACCTTCGAAATGGCGCTCGACGCGCACGACAGGTTGGGGCGATTGCCGGGATTCGCCGGCGCCGCCGACCGGCGTCTGGCGGAGGTGATGACCCGACTCAGCAGGGAGGCTCCGGCGTTCGTCGATGTACAGCGTACCGACTCGGTGTTGCGCGGGCTGCCGGGTTATGCCGGGTTGGCCGATCGGCTCATGGGCGAGTATTGGTCCCGGCGGGCCCTGGAAGCCGCGGGTAGGGAGTTGCGGGACGATGCGCTGTTGCTGAGCATGCGGGCGCTGATGGTCCCGGACGAGCCGGTGCGACGGCTGCTTGCGGAGATGGTCGGCGACGACTACCGCTCGTTGGTGCAGAGTTTTCGGTTGACCGAAATGCCGGCCCGCTGGGAAATCGATTGGGAGTCGGAGGAACTGACCCTGGTGGACCAGGCGCACCAGGTGCGCCGATTGCGGCTCAACGATTTCAGCACCATCGCGTTTGCGGATCGGCTGACGGCGCTGCAACACCTGCCCGTGAGTCGCGAGATCAGTGTCAACGAGCCCGGATCGGCCGGTGCGTTTCAGTTGCGGCTGTCGGTGGATCATCCCGCGCCGGAGGAGCTTCTCGCGACCCTGCAGGCACCCAGTGGGGCGCTGGTGAGCTTCACGCCGGGCGCCGGAAATTCAGGCGTCTACCAGACCACGGCCAGCGGCCGTTCGCCGCTTGCGCTGCTTGCCGATGAGGATCGGCGGGGCGTATGGAGGCTGACGCTTGTGGATCGTGGTGAGGGCTCCGCCGGTCAGCTCATCCGTTGGGGCCTGTACTTTGCGGAAGAACTGCGCGGCTGGGAAGACCAGCCTCTCGGGCTCGCCATTTCCGACCCGTTGCGCACGGATCAGGTTGACGTGGATCTAAGCGTCGACGGCCGTTTGGCAATTGCGCGTCCGTCCCGGCAGAGCGTGGTGGGAGCGGTTGCGCTTTGGAACCTGCGAACGGGCACCGTGGTCAGCGACGTGCAACTGGATGCGGAACCGGAGTTTCTGGCCCTCACCGGCGATACATCGAGGATCCTCGCGATTGCCGGCAACCGGCTGGATCTGTGGGATGCGCGCTCGGGTACGCCGGTGGCGCGCGTGGAGACACAGACGGGGTTTGCGCTGCCGCCTGCGCTCACGGAGAGCGGCGGGCACGTGGCCATTGCCGAAATCCTCGATCCACGGGAGTCGCTCTATAGCCTGCTGCGCACCGCGAACGGGGAATTGGTATCCAGCGTCGCCGGAGTGGCTGGCGTCACCGACTGGATGCTGGGGCCGGACGCCCGCTACCTGGTGCTGATCGGGCCGTCCCGCCTGGTCCGGGTCATGGACCCCCGCAGCGGCGAAATTCTTCGCGAACTGCCCCACGGTCGAGACCCGGTGCGCCTGGTGGCGGCCGCCGGGGGCGACTTGCTGCTGAGTATTGACGACATCGGGGAGATCGTTGCCTGGAACCTTGGGCGCGCTGGGGGCGGTCAGGCCCAGGGTATTCGCCTGGGGCAAACCGGAGATCCCGCCAGCGTCAGCATCGCGGCGGACGAATCGAGAGTCGCGTATCGAGCTCTATTGGGCCAGGTCGTGGTTCGTGACCTGGCGGTTCGCACGACGCCGATCAGTGTCGGGGTGAATCAGGAAGGGTCGCCGATTCGCACCCGGCTGGCCCCGGACGGGAATCGGCTGCTTACCTACAACGGACGATTGTTCCAGCTCTGGCGTCTCGCCGCGTCGCGCGCCGCGGCGGGTCTGGAGTCCGAACTCACCGCGATCGGGCTGGATTCCGGGGACAGCATCGCCGTGCTTGGTTTTCGGGACGGCCACGTGGGGGTAACTCGAAATATCCGCTCAGCGATTCCGGTTACGGACGATCTGGATGTGGACTACATCGGGCACCAGGGCAGCATTACCAGCATCGCCGCCAATTCGGCGCGGGAGGTGATCGTGAGTGGTGGCAGCGATGGGTTGGTGCGGGCCTGGGAACTCGACACCGGCGCCCCCACCGCCCCGTTCATGCGCCATCCCGAGGGGCCGATCCATGTGGTCGCCGTGAGCGGGGACGGCCAGTGGCTGGCGAGCGGCGCGCAGGACAGCGCGCGCGTCTGGCGTGCAGCCGATGGCGAATTGGTGCGCGAAGTTCCGGTGAGCGGGCGCGTGCTGTCGGTGAGTTTCGCACCGCAGTCCAGCATTCTCGGAGTGGGGGATGAAGCCGGCAACATCTTCCTGTCCATACCCGAGTCGCCGGATCCGCCGGGGTCCCTGCGTGCCTCCGCCGCGGCAACCGCACTGGCCTTCATCGCCGACGGTACGCGGTTGGCCAGCGGTGATGCCGAGGGCAACATCCAACTCTGGGATCCCATGACGGCCACGACCGTGGCCGAGCCGCACACGTTCCCGCATCCCGTACGCTGGCTGGGATTCACTGACGATGAGGCGTTCCTGCTGGCACAGACCGATCGCTGGATCCACCGGTTTGCAGTCGGTTCCGAGGGACTGACGTTGGCGGAAAGCCGGCTGCTCGAGGCGGGTATGGAAGCCGGCGCGGCAATCCTCAATCCCGATGGCAGTCGCCTGCGTCTGATCGGCGGAAGGGGTACGGGTCAACCGCGTTTCCACGAGATCGACATGTTGGCGTGGCGGGGCGAGCCACTCCCTTCGAATTCGGTGCTCCTGGCCCGGGATTGGGCGCGGATACTGGGTCTTCGGGTGGACGATGGCGGCGACGTAGTGCCTGTCGCCCGTTGACGGCGCGCGCGGATTTCTGCCTGGAGGAAAGAGTCAGTGAGATATTCGGGGGAGGAAAGGACAATGGTGAGACCGTATTCCATGGCTGTCGTACTGGTCGGCCTTGCCGCGGGATTCCAGGCCACGGCCCAGGACGTCACCGGCCAAGGTCAGGGTGCACGGCCTCCGGCCCTTACGGGCCTGAAGGCGGAGGCCGCCGACAATGTCGACGCTCAGCGCAAGCTGGTACAGGAAATCGTCGATAGCCTGTTCTCGTTCTCGGAGCTCGGGTTTCAGGAATTCGAGACGAAGCGCTATCTGACGGCGTTGCTCGAAGCCAACGGCTTTGCCATCGACCACGACGTCTCGGGCATGCCGAGCGCCTGGTGGGCGACCTGGGGCCAGGGCGAACCGGTCATCGCGCTCGGTTCGGATGTGGACGGGATACCCCGGTCGTCACAGCTTCCGGGCGTTGTTTACCGCGAGCCGCTCATCGAGGGCGCGCCGGGCCATGGCGAGGGCCATAACTCGGGACAGGCGGTCATCATCGCCGCTGCGCTCGCCGTCAAGGAGATTATCGAACGCGAAGGGCTGAGCGGAACGCTGGTCATCTGGCCGGGGATTGCCGAGGAACTGCTCGGCACCAAGGCCTGGTTCGCTCGCGACGGCCGCTTCGACGATGTCGACGCGGTGATTTTCACCCACGTCGACGACTCGATGTCCACCGATTGGGGGCAGCCGCAGGGCACGGGCCTTGTTTCCGTCGAATACACGTTCGAGGGTGTCGCGGCCCACGGTGCCGTCGACCCGTGGATGGGCCGAAGCGCGCTCGACGCCGTGGAGATCATGAACGTGGCCTGGAATTTTCGCCGTGAGCACCTGCGGCCGCTGCAGCGATCCCACTACGTCATCGTCAACGGCGGCGACCAGCCGAACGTGGTTCCTCCAAGCGCGACGGTTTGGTACTTCGTGCGTGAGATGACGGGGGAGAGGATCCTCGATAATTTCGGCGCGCTGCAGCGCACCGCCGAGGGCGCCGCGCTGATGACCGATACCACCGTGACGCGCCGTATCGTCGGGACCGCCTACCCCAGACACTTCAACCGACCCATCGCCGAGGCGATGGACGAGAATATTCGCGCCGTCGGCATGCCGGAGTGGTCCGAGGACGATCAGGCGTTTGCGCGTGCCTTCCAGGAGTTTATGGAAGCGGATGAAATCGTTGGACTCAAGACCGAGGTCGACGAACTCGGCGCGCCCTCCGAGGATCCGCAGTCCGGCGGCTCCGATGACATCGGCGACATCTCGTGGGTCGTACCGA
>JAKZVH010000300.1:0-4371 GCA_047516145.1 Gammaproteobacteria bacterium | reverse complement strand
GATGGGCGCTGGTCGGAAATTGCAAAGCAGTCCAATTTCGATCGTTCCTACGAGGCGGTCTGGTATTCGGACGCCCGGCGTGAGGATGCCGGCTACATGGTGAAATTGACCATCCCCCTGCGGACCCTGAGGTTTCCGGATACCGAAGAGCAGGAGTGGCGGATCATGTTCGAACGGCGAATTCCAAGGCTGAGCGAGCAATCCCATTGGCCGGAGTACCTGTCGACCATCGAAGGCCGTCTCAATCAGGCCGCCGTCATGAGGGGGGTGCGCAACGTCTCGCCCGGCCGAAACATTCAATTCATTCCGTTTGCCTTTGTGCGCAGTTTCGATGTGCTGGACGCCCGCGCGTCCGACGGGCCGGTGTTCAATGACGATTCGGAGGAAAACATCGGGCTGGATGCCAAATTCGTGTTTCAGGACAGCCTCGTGCTGGACGCGACCCTGAACCCGGACTTCAGCCAGGTGGAATCCGACGAACCGCAGGTCACGGTCAACGAGCGTTTCGAAGTGCGTTTCGGCGAGCGCCGACCGTTTTTCCTTGAGAATGCGGACTATTTCAATACCGAGAGTACACTGGTCTTCACCCGCAGGATCGTGGATCCCAGCGCCGGACTGCGCTTCACCGGCAAGCTCGGTCCCTGGGGTTTCGGCACGCTGCTGATCGACGACGAAGCACCCGGGCAGCGACGCGACCCGTCCGATCCGCTGGCGGGCAAAGCGGCCGATATCCGCATCGTGCGCGCGTTCCGGGACATTTCCGAGCAAGGCCGGGTGGGCGTGCTCTTCACCGAGCGTGGGTTCGGGCTACAGAACAACCAGGTATCGAGTCTTGACGGACGATTCAAGCTGAGTCCGAACTGGACCACCGAGTTGCAGTTGATCGGTACCCGATTTGACAACGGTGCGGGCTTGAGCACCAGCGGCCGGCAGTCCAACGCGCGCTTTGACCGCAGCGGCCGCAACTTTTCGGCCCACGCACACGTGATCGATACCAGCGAAGACTTTCGCGCGGATCTGGGGTTTTTCAACCGCAACTATCAGCCCGACACCCAGTCCGCCCATGGCTACGCGCGATATCGATTCTGGCCCGCGAGTGGTGCCCTGAACAGCTGGGGTGGCCGGGTCTTCGTCAACCGAATCGTCGATCAGCGCTCATCCCGGCTGTACTCCCAGATCATGCCGTCCCTGTCCTGGACATGGGATGGGGAAACCGAACTCAGCTTGACTTACGAGGAGGTTCACGAGCGATTGCGGCCCCGGGACGTTCCGGGACTCCTGGATAACAGGGACTTCGCACAACAGCGGTTGCGCGTGGCATTCGAGACCCAGATGTTCGCCACCGTGGGGTTCAACGTGGAACTGAGTCGGGGGGATGCCATCAATCTGGCGCCGGCGCCGGGATTCGGGCCGGAGTTGGCGGATTCCTACTACGCGGAGTTCGGGCTGCTGTGGCGGCCGTTGGCTCGTCTACGGCACGATCTCACGTATCTTTACACTCAATTGGATGATCCCGGAGGCGCCGGCGAAATATTTGCAGACCACATCTTGCGGTCGCGTTGGAACTATCAATTCACCAGGGAACTCTCGCTGCGCTTGATTGCCCAGCACGAAGCAACCGATCCCGGGCCGTTGACTTCGCTAACGCGCGATGAGAACCTGAATTTCGATCTGCTGGTGCGCTACGTCATCAATCCCTGGTCGGCGCTGTATGCGGGATTCAACACCAATTCCAGCAATTTTGCCCTGGTCGATACCGAACTCGGCACCGAAATGGTCCGTACCAATGAACTGCAACGCGACGGCAAGCAACTCTTCGTGAAGTTTTCCTATCTGCTGCAGCCCTAGCGAACAAGCTGTCCGCTCGCGCCTTCTGGCGCTACCGATCCAGGTGCTCCAGCTTGTCTTCCACGTCCTGCCAGTCGTCGGCATCGTCGGGCGGGTCCTTCGCCTCGGTGAGAACCGGCCATGCCTGGGAGAGTTCCGCGTTCAACTCCAGGAATTGTTCCTGACCCTCCGGTACGTCGTCTTCCGAGCAGATGGCCTCGACGGGACACTCCGGCTCGCAAAGCGTGCAGTCAATGCATTCCTCCGGGTCGATGACAAGCATGTTCGGCCCCTCGTGGAAACAGTCCACCGGACAAACTTCCACACAGTCGGTGTACTTGCACTTGATACAACTCTCGGTGACGACGTAGGTCATGACTTTATTCCTCGCTCGAAATTTCCCTCGCTAGGGGCGGGGTATTGTATCCGCAAGAGAATGGCCTGCCTATCCTGCAAATCTATCCTGCAAATCTCTGGCAAAGAATCGCCCGATCGAGGGGCCGACGCCGGAGCAGGGCACCATTTGTTGGGTCGCCACCAACTCGCCGCGTTGCTGGGCCCACTCCGCCAGCGACACCGCGCCCATGCTGTGCGCATTGGTGCGCGCGTGCGGCTGGCCTCGTCTGCCGGCGAACGCGAGATTCCGGTCGCCAGCCTCTACCACTGCTCGCTTCGGGATCCCTCGTCAGAGCTCCACATCCTCGATCGGGCGATTTCCGCTTGATATATATCGTGAGATATTCCAAAGTGCATGGATCGTGAGTCGGTGATTACGTGGGGCAAATATGAGCAAGGCGCCGGACTATCGAGGTATCGCCAAAGTGTTCTGGAGCGGCCGAAGTCAGGCAGTACGCTTGCCCGCAGCGTGCCGGTTCGACGCCTCCGAAGTTGAGGTCATCAAGGAAGGCGACCAACTGACCTTGCGCCCGCGTGGCAAGAACTGGCGCGCGTATTTCACTGCCGGGTCCCGAGGATGCCTGCCGCGGCTCCGCCAGCCACCCCTTGATGAGCGCGACGAGATTCGCTGATGTTCATGTTGGACACCGACATGTGCATCTATCTCGTTAACGAACGCGATCCGGCGTTGCAGGAAAAATTCGAGGTGAACGCAAGTGCCATTTGTATTTCCTCGATTACCTACGCGGAACTCTGCTTCGGAGTCGCACATTCGACGCAAGTAAAGCGCAATCGTCGTGAACTCAATGCGTTGTGCCTGGATCTCGATATTCTGCCGTTCGATACGCATGCGGGTGTTCATTTCGGGGATATCCGTCACGCGCTCACCCGGCGCGGTGAACTCATCGGCGCGAATGACCTGTTGATTGCCGGTCACGCCCGCAGCGCCGGGGCTACTCTCATAACGAACAACCAGAAGGACTTCGGCAGGGTACCGGATCTGGAAACCGAAAATTGGTTGGCAGGTACGGCCGAATGAATAGGCTTATTCCGCCGTATCGTGGACCGGCAGCGCCTGGACGAGCCGGTCCGGCGGTGTCACCGCCTGGATTTGCCCGTCCGTTCCCTTCGCGGCCGGGTCCGTGTCGCCCCATTCCACGGTTATGTCGATTTCGTTCTTCATGCTTGCAATGATCTCGTAGTCCAGGAGGTTCCCCCATGAGTGTCGTCCGCGTCGAGTTCAAAGACGATCTGGCCATCGTTACGGTGGACAATCCGCCGGTGAACGCGCTGTCCCAGGCCGTGCGTGCCGGTCTCCTCGACGCGGTGGACCGGGCCGAGCGCGCCGGCTCGAAAGCGGTCGTCCTGCACTGCGCGGGGCGCACGTTCATCGCCGGAGCGGATATCCGCGAGTTCGGAAAACCCGCCAAGGACCCTTGGCTTCCCGAGGTCATTGATCGCATCGAATCGTTCGAACGGCCGGTTGTCGCCGCGATCCATGGCACGGCGCTTGGCGGCGGCCTCGAAGTCGCGCTGGGGTGTCACTATCGCGTCGCCGTGCCGTCAGCGCGTGTGGGGTTTCCCGAGGTTCTCCTGGGCCTGCTCCCGGGTGCCGGCGGAACGCAGCGGCTGCCACGGCTCGTCGGTGCGGAACGCGCCCTGGACATGATGATATCCGGCAAGCCGGTCAATGCCACGGCGGCGGCGCAAGCGGGCATCATCGACCGGCTCATCGAGGACGGGGACCTGCTGGAGGGGGCCATCGCGTATGCGCGGGAACGGGTGTCGCGAGGGGAGTCGCCGCGGCGGATCCGCGATCTCGTCGTGGAACCGGTGGGAGCGGAGTTCTTCAGCGAGTACCGCAAGCGGATCGCGCGCAAGACGCGCGGCCTCATGTCGCCGGAGAGGATCGTGCGCTGCGTCGAGGCGTCCCTGGAGATGCCCATCGATCGGGCGCTTGAGAACGAGCGGACTCTGTTCTTCGAGTGCATGGCGTCGCCGCAGTCGCGCGCGCTGCGGCATCTTTTCTTCGCCGAGCGCCAGGCCGTAAAGCCCCCGCACGGCGTCAGCGTTGGCGATCCTGGTCCGGCCATCAAGCGCGTCGCAGTCATCGGCGCCGGCACGATGGGTGCCGGGATTGCCTATAGC
>JAKZVH010000299.1:0-21100 GCA_047516145.1 Gammaproteobacteria bacterium | reverse complement strand
CATTTTCCTCCATGCTTAATTCCAACTCCTTCAAGATTGCGTAATCGTGCGTGGCAAGCAGTACTTGTACGCCCATACGCTGAAGGTTTAGAAGAATGTCGATAAGCACCGAGAAAAGCCCTGGATTGAGGTTTGTCTCCGGTTCATCCCAGAAGAGAACAGAACCGTTCAACAGCGTACCATTCTGAATCAGGAGCCAGAGAAGACCCAACTTACGAATTCCCTCCGCCAGCAGCGTAAATTCCAGGTTGCCGGACCTGTTTCTTAGGAAAAACTCCTCATTCTTCACGGAAACCTTTCCTTCCAGCGCCTTTTGCAACGATCGCAACACGCGCCTGCGGTCGACATCCACTGGTCCTTTCAATTGTGGTCTGTAGGCCCGATCGAGAATGTCGGCGTATATTTCCTCAAAGTGGATTTCGCGTCGCGCGTAGAGTGAACGGAAACCAGGGCCGTGGGAAAGCATTTCCTTGACAGGGATGAATACGCTTTCAATCTTGTCTTCCAACCACTTACCGTGACCAGTAACCGTTGCGGACGAGTACTTTTTGGAATGGTTGGAGAAGGAAGCCCGGAGTTTTCGATGTCCACGCCACACTTCGACAGCTCCCCTCGAACTCCCCCGCTGCCGTTTGACCATCCGCCCGATCGCACGCCCCGAAGGGAGAAAATCCCTCGTAAGCTTTTCCGCAAAATTCAATTCAGTTTGTGTTATGTCGCACGCCGCGTAGGCGACTTTCAACACATGGGTTTTGCCGGTGCCGTTGGCTCCGATGAACACATTGATTCCCGGGTTCAACTCCAAATCCAAGTTTTGGAACGCCGTAAACCGCTCAAGGCGAATACGTGTCAGCATACCGTTCTCCCTAGGGCAGGATCATGCAATGGCATTGTTGCGGCACCACTGGAGTACCACCATCTAGTCTGCCCTGCGCCACCAGGGTAGTGTAACCATGCCTTCACCGTGTTGCAGTCTATGCGCGCGCCTGTCGATGCACCAAATGGCCCTAATTTCTCACTGATTCGCGTAGCGAGGGTATCGATCCGCTCGCGGTTGCGGCAGCAGTTGCAGATTGGAAAGATGTGGGTGCCAGTGGCCATTCGCCGCGAGACATCCGCTCACGCTGCGGTACAATGGCGCGATGAAACCCCTGGCCGGGATCATCATGGGTTCGCAGTCCGACTGGGACACCATGCGCCACGCAGCGGAAACACTCGAGACGCTGGAGATTCCCCATGAGGTTCGTATCGTCTCGGCCCACCGCACTCCGGATCTGCTCTTCGAATACGCCGGCAATGCGGCCGAACGCGGTCTGGAAGTGATCATCGCCGGCGCCGGGGGCGCCGCCCACCTCCCGGGGATGGCCGCCGCCAAGACCCTGCTGCCGGTACTCGGGGTCCCCGTGCAATCGCGCGCGCTCAACGGTATCGATTCGCTGCTGTCCATCGCCCAGATGCCCGCCGGCATCCCGGTGGGTACGCTGGCGATCGGCAAGGCCGGCGCGATCAACGCGGCGCTCCTTGCCGGCGCGATCCTCGCCAACAAGTATCCCCGCGTCGGCGCCGCGCTGGCGGCATACCGCGAGGCCCGGACGGACGGCGTGCTGCAAAACCCGGACCCGCGCAACGCCGGATGACATGAAGGTCGGTATTATCGGCGCCGGCCAATTGGGCCGCATGCTGGCGTTGGCAGGCTATCCGCTGGGGATCCGGTGCATCTTTCTCGGCGGCGGCCCGGAGTCTCCGGGCGGACAGGTGGCGACCACGCTTGCCCATGAGTTCAACGACGACCGCCGGCTGGACGAACTCGCCGCAGGTACGGATGTCGTCACCTTCGAGTTCGAAAACGTGCCGGTCCAGGCGCTCGAGCGGGCCGCGGCGAAGGCCCCGGTCTACCCACCGGCGGCGGCGCTCGCCGCGGCCCAGGACCGGCTGGACGAGAAACGCCTGCTGCGCGACACCGGTATTCCCACCGCCCCCTACGCGCCGATAGATACCGACGCTGACCTTCCACGCGCCGCCGCGGAACTCGGCTGGCCCCTGGTGTTGAAGGCACGCCGCCTGGGTTACGACGGCAAGAGCCAGCGAATCGTGCGTTCGCCGGCAGAGCTCGCAGACGCCTGGTCGGCACTGGACCGCGTGCCGGCCATCGCCGAGGGCTGGGTCGACTTCGAGCGGGAGCTGTCCCTCATCGGGGTGCGCGGCGCGCGGGGGGAAACGGCGTTCTATCCGCTGGCGGAGAACGTCCACACCCGCGGGATTCTGAGCACCACCATGGCGCCCTACGAAGACGTCGATCTGCAGCGCACCGCCGAACGATGGCTCGCCGCGCTCATGGACCGCTTCGACTACCGCGGCGTGCTCACCGTGGAATTCTTCCATACCGCCGACGGGCTGCTCGCCAACGAGATCGCCCCCCGGGTCCACAATTCGGGCCACTGGACCATCGAGGGCGCCGAGACGAGCCAGTTCGAGAACCATCTGCGTGGCGTGCTGGGCCTGCCGCTGGGGAGCACCGCGCCGCGCGGCTACGCGGCCATGCTCAACCTGATCGGCCGCATGCCCGACCCCGCCGCCGTGCTGAGCGTCTCGGGCGCCCACCTGCACGACTACGGGAAGGACCCGCGCCCGAACCGCAAGCTGGGACACTGTACGGTGCTGCGCTCGCGGCGCGCGGACGCCGATGCGGCGCTTGAGCAACTGGAATCGGTGGCGCAAGATCGCCGGGTTTTGCGCTAGTTCGAGGTTCCACCCACCGTTAGCGAATCGATGCGCACCGTGGGCTGGCCCACGCCCACCGGCACGGTCTGCCCGTTCTTCCCGCAGATGCCCACCCCCGGGTCGAGTTCCAGGTCCGATCCGACCATGGACACACGGGTGAGGACGTCGGGGCCGCTGCCGATCAACATCGCGCCCTTGAGCGGGGCCGTGGTCTTGCCCTTTTCGATCAGGTACGCCTCGCTGGCGGAGAAAACGAACTTGCCGGAGGTGATATCCACCTGTCCGCCGCCGAAGTTGGGCGCGTAGATGCCCTTGTCCACGGAGGCGATGATCTCGCCGGGATCGTGCCGGCCGGGCAGCATGTAGGTATTGGTCATCCGCGGCATCGGCGGATGTGCGAAGGACTCCCGGCGCGCGTTTCCGGTGGAACGGGTTTTCATCAACCGCGCGTTCTGGGTGTCGTGCATGTAGGCACGCAGGACGCCGTTCTCGATCAGCGTGTTGCAGCGGGTGGGCGTGCCCTCGTCGTCCATGGTCAGCGAACCGCGGCGCCCCTCGAGCGTGCCGTCGTCCACCACCGTGCAGGCGGGGGTTGCAACGCAATCGCCCATGCGCCCCGAAAACGCCGAGGTCCCCTTGCGGTTGAAGTCGCCCTCGAGCCCGTGGCCGATCGCCTCGTGCAGCAGAATGCCCGGCCAACCCGGACCCAGCACCACGGTCATGTTGCCCGCGGGGGCCGGTATCGATTCCATGTTCACCGACGCCTGCCGAACGGCCTCCGCGGCGATTTCCCGGGGCCTGTCGCCGATGGTGAAGTGGGAATAGTCCGTCCGTCCGCCGCCGCCGGCGAAGCCCCGCTCCCGCCGGCCCTTGCTCTCCATGATGACCGCTACGTTGAGGCGCACCAGCGGCCGCACGTCAACCCCCAGCACGCCCTCCGAGTTCTGCACCAGCACCAGCTCGTACACTCCGGCGAGGCTGCCGATGACCTGCACGACCCGCGCGTCCATCGCGCGGACTTCCCGATCGAGGTCCGCCAACAGGCGAACCTTGCGCCGGTCGTCCAGGCTCGCCATCGGATCGAGCGCCGGGTAGAGTCCGTCCATGGCGGCCACGGCCGCGACCCTGCAGCGTCCGGCGCCGTCGTGACGGGCGATCCCCCGCGCGGCCTGCACGGCATCGTTCAGCGCCGCCCTTCCGATTTCGTCGGAATAGGCGAAGCCGGTCCGCTCGCCATCCAGGGCCCTGACCCCGACACCGTGATCGACGCTGTGTACGCCGTCCTTGACGATGCCGTCCTCGACCGTCCACGACTCGAACCGCGTGTACTGGAAGTAGATGTCCGCGTAGTCGAGTTGCCGCGACATCAGCGCGCCGAGCGCCTGGTCGATATCGCCCAGGTCGAGACCCGCCGGCTCGAGCAGTTGGGCGTGGACAATGCCGAGACGATCCGGTTCCCCGATTGCTCCGCGCCTGGCGGCGAGGGCGTTGGCGCCTGCGGTCGCGGGGTGGTGGAAGCGGCGCGCCGGGGCGGCGGAGACTTGGGAATTTGGCTGCATGTCGACGGTTACCGGTGCAATGACGGACTCGCAATCATAGCCACTTCGGCCATGTCCGCGCCAGTAGCGGCCCGGCTACGGTGCCGCGGGCTCCGCCAACTGCGGCATATCGGCGCACAGCATGTTTTGCTCCAACTGCTCGGGCGTCAAGCGCTCCACCGACGGTTCGTCCCAATCCCCGGTCACGCAGTAGGAGGCGCGGCCGACCCCGTTGAGCGGTTCCTTGAAAATTTCGCTGAAGATCAGCAAGGCCGCACCCACCTGCGGCCCGGCGAGCAACCCCACCGCCGGCAATATCCGTCCGGGCTCGGACGTGACCACCGCATGCTGCTCGTAATCGCGGGCGAGCAATCCCGTTCGTCCCGCCACGCCGATGTCCACCACGGGCCCGGTCAGATGAAGGTTGTCGGTAAAGGCGTTGCCGTCGATGATGACGAAATCTCCGCTCAGCTCGTCGAATACCAGTCCCCGGTTGAATACATCGCGAAAATCCAACGCCAATCGCCGCGGCAGCGCCGCGATGCTCATCAGACCCACCATGCGCCCGGCGCCGGGGTCGAGATTGGGAACGCTGCCGCGTTGCATGCGCATGTTGAGGGCACCCGTGACGGTGCCCTCCCATTCCGCCCAGGGCGCGGAGGGCCAATGGACATTCAGGCCGACCTGCGCGGATTCCGCTTCGGTGATCGGATCGAAACCCAGTTGCACGAGGCTGCCGGCCGCGTCCCCGCTCGACGCCGAGAGTACCAACCGCGTTTCCGATCCCTGCTCCCGCTGAAACCAGCCGCCGCTGCCTTCCATGGACAGCGTGTCGCTTCGGGCCGCGAAAGCGATCATTCGCAAACCTTCCGGATCGGCCTGAATATCCGCGTCGAACTCTCCGAAACGCCTTGTTCCGAGGGCGAAGTCGGTTGCGCGCAGCAGCACGCCGGGAAGCTCCCGGGGATCCGTCGCCACTGCGGTGGGCATTTGTTCCAGGTTGATGTACAACCGTTCCATATCCGCCAGCAGTTGCGGGCGGTCGCCAAGGTTGAGCGGCCACGTGACCAAACCGGCGACCGGCTCGCTTGCGATCTCGAGGTGCCACCGGGCGGCCTGCTGGCGAATCGAAACGTCTGCCGGACCGAGTGGTTGCCCGAAGGCGGAGAAGTCGGCGATTTCGAGATTCGCTCCCAGCAACAGGCCTGCCGCCGAGGCCTCGGGCACCTGCCGCCGGAACAGTTCCCACCAGTCGTCGAAACGCACGGTCGCCAGTTCGCCGCCGACGCTGAGGCCGTCCCGGGGAGGCAGAAGCGGCAACGCGCCGCCGAAGCGAATGCCGCCGCGCCGGAACGACAATTCGCCGTCCCTGTTGCGGAAGCTCAGTGCGAAGCGCTGGTCCTCGCCCACTTGCCCATTGACGTTGAGGCGATCCGCCTCGGAGAAGACGAACTCGATCTCAAGGGGAGTCGATTCCTCCGCGAGTTTTCCCAGCGGCTCCGGCAATCTCGCGTCCACGCCGGCCAGATCCGATTCCACTTCGATCCGCAGCGGCTCGCGCCGCGCCTGCACGAACCGGTTTTCCGGCAACAGCAGGCGGGCGGCCCACCGCGACCGACCGGATACGTTTTCACGGAAGGGCAGATTGAACGCCGCCTGCAAGGAACCGACCTCGATTTCGCCATCGAAGTCGACCTGGGCCAGGTACCCGGGTTCATCGGCCGTGGAGATCCGGACCGCCACGGGCGCATCGATGAACGTGGCCTGGATCCCGGCGCCGCTCACCGCGCCGGCGTTGTCGAGTCGAAGACCGCCCCGGATGCCGCTGAGCGCCGGTCCGAATCCATCGATGGCCAATTCACCGTCGGTCACCTGCAACGCAGCGTTGAGCTGATAGGCGGTGCGACGCAACAAGGGCAGCGCCAGATTGAAGGTGACCTCGGACGTGCCACCGCCGGACTGCAGTCGCTGGAGATCCGGACCCAAATGCGAGGCGATCAACGGCGCCGCCTTGAGAAAGCGAAGCGTATCGTCCAGAGCACCCTGAGTTGACGCTGTCACGGCGAGGACCGGGTCGCGCACGTCTTCCATGGCCACCCGCAGGTTTTCGCTCCGGTTGCCGAACACCCGACCGCTGCCGCGCGCCTCCCAGCCGAGGTTGTTGAATTCCACGACCCCGGTCAATTCCTCCGCTGGAGGCCAGTCCTCCACGTAGGCCATGGAACCGTCTTCCACCTCCACGCGGGCGCGAAACTCGCCTGCACCGCCGTCGAAGGGAAGCGCTGCCAGGGGGCCGTCCAGGGTAATGTCCGCCTGGACAATGCGCCCGCCGATTATCGCCCGGTCCAGGTACGCCAGAACCTGGGGGATCACGTTGGCCGGGAAGTATTTTCGCGCCGCCCCGGCGTCGAAATCAACGACCCGAGACTGCAGCGCCAGGGCCGGCAAGCCGCCGCCAGAGGGCCAATTCAGCTCCAGCGAGGAGCGGATTCTGCCATCGGGCGTATTGAGCACGAGTTCGTCGGTGAGGGCACGCAGACCGGTCAGCCCCCGTCGCCAGGTCAGCCGGCCGCTGAGTTCATCGATATCCAGCGGTCCCGAAAACACCTCGGGCCACAGTAGCGTGGCGTCACGGGTGAGCAGATCGACCCGGCCGCTGCGCGAATCCATGCGCAATTCCCCGGACAACCCCGCAAGTCCCGGCCATTGCCCGCGGGAAGCCACCTGGAGTCCGTCAAAATTCGCCGCGGCAGCATAGTTCCACGACTCGCCCCCCCGAGCCAGACTCAACTCGACCCCGCGCACGTCGCCCCGTGGCTCGAGCTCCGCCCACAGGTCCGTGGCGGTGCTCGCGGGCAGGACAGCGAACAACGGCGACAAATCTTCCAGGCGGAGAAATTCGCTGCGCAAACTCAGCGACGCCAACCCTGCTGCATCTTCCAGAACCTCAAGATCCACTCCGGCGCCGGATGGCCAGTCCCGCCCGTCGCGGCTCAGATCCAGGTTGCTCGCGGAAAGCGCCCATCCCGCGTCCAGGCGGCTCCATTCCAGCGTCAGGTCGGCACGCGCGTAGGCGGGATCGTCGCCGGACCCGGAGGAATCCAGGCGCAATCCTTGCAACGCCAGCTGCAACGTGGCCTGGCGTACTTCCTCGCCCGTGAAATCCAACCAGAACGAAACATTGCCGACGCCGGCCGCGGGCAACGGCAACGAGGCCGGCAGCAGATCCCGCCATGCCGCGAGATCCGCGCCCCGCACCTCGCCGACCAGCCTCCAGTCCGTCTCGCCGAAGCCGCCTGTTCCGGCAGGACCCAGTTGCGCGGCGACTTCGAGGCGCTCTGCCAGCGCCTGGGGTGCGTTGGCCCGTGCCTCGACGGTGATGCTGTCCGCGTCCCTGACCAGTTCCAGGCGAACGTCGTCGAACTCCCAGGTCCGCTGCCGGATGCTGTCCGCGTAGGCCACGCTGCCGTTGTTGAGGACGACGGTGACCGGTGGCAGGTCGTTTGGCGCAAACCCGATCTCCGAATCCAGGCCCTCCCACTGGTTGGCAAGACGCAAGGCACCGTCGGCGGTTCGCTCCAGGCCCAGCCGGTAACCATTGAGCGTCAACCGGTTCACTTCCAGCCGACGATCGGTGAACAGCGTGAGCGCGCTCAGCGTGATGGTCGCTTCCGCCGAGCTGATGATGGGGTCGTCTTCGCCCCCGGTACGGCTGAGGGTCGCGTTTTCGAATCGGAACTCAGGCCCCAGCAGGCTCCAGCGCGCATCCAGTCGGGTGAAGCGCAGATCGATACCCAATTCCGACCTCACCCAGGTCTGGATCTCGCCCTGGTAACTGGGAAGCTGGATGACCGCGAGGCGCAACAAGCCCGCGCCCACCGCCAGCACGATGAGTCCCGTGGCTACGGCGACGACGATGCCTCGAACGAGGTTTCTCAGCAAGTTCCACATGATCGCTTATACCGGCACCACGTCGAATTGATCCGGAAGGTGCAGCTGCTCACTTTGCAGGCGGATCGACGCATGGGTCAAATGCTCCAATTCGGCCAAAATGGCCGATTCCTCGTCCAGCAGACGGTTTATCACATCCGGCCCCGCCAGCACGAGCACTTCCCGAAACTCCAGTTGCGCGCGCTGTCCGAGTATTTCCCGGAAGATTTCATTGCACACCGTTTCGGGAGATCGTACGAATCCCCGACCTTCGCAGGTTGGACAATCATGACACAGCATCCGTTCCAGGCTTTCGCGGGTTCGCTTGCGGGAGATCTCCACCAGGCCCAGCGGCGAGACGCTCATGACCCGGGTGGTGCCCAGGTCCGCCGACAGGTGCCCGGACAGCGCCTCCACGAGTTGCCAGCGGTGTTCTTCGTCGTCGAGGTCAATGAAATCGACGACGATGATCCCGCCCAGGTTGCGCAGCCGTAGTTGCCTGGCAATGGCCTCGGCCGCTTCCAGGTTGGTTCGGAGGCTCGTGTCCTCAAGATCGAGGTGACCGACGTAGCCCCCGGAATTGACGTCGATGGTGGTCAGTGCCTCGGTTAGATCGATGACCAGGTAGCCTCCGGACTTCAACTGCACGCGGCGGTCGAGCGCGCGCCGGATCTCATCGTCGACTCCATTGAGATCGAAGAGTGGGTGTTTGCCGTCATATTGTTCGATGAGTTCCGACATGGCGGGCATGAATCGATCCGCAAACGCCTTCATGCTGGCGTACGTCTCGGGGGAATCGACGCACACGCGCTCAAGTTCCGGATCGCGGCGGTCCCGGAGCACACGCATCGCCAGCGGCAGATCCTCGTAAACGACTTCTTCCGCCCGGGAATGCGCCGCCGATTCCCGGATCGATTCCCATAGTTTGCGCAGGTACACCATATCCGCCCGCAAGGCTTCCGGCGAGGCGCCGATGGCGGCCGTTCTGACGATAACCCCGCCCGCGGCCCCGGTTGAATCGAGGCTCTCCACCAGGCCCCGCAGGCGTTCGCGTTCGTCATCGCCGCCGATCCGGGTGGATACCGCCACGCCGCCGCCGCGCGGCGCCAGCACGAGCAGCCGCGAGGGCAGCGTGATGTAGGTGGTCAGTCGGGCGCCCTTGCTGCCCATGGGATCCTTGAGAACCTGGACCAGCAACTCGTCGCCCGCCTTGACAAGCGAACCGATGTCCGGGTCGCCATCGCGGTCGAGGGATTCGTCGCTGAGGCCGCGGACAATGTCGGCGGCATGGAGAAATGCCGAGCGCTCCAGGCCCACGTCGATGAACGCCGCCTGCAAGCCCGGCAAGACCCGGGAAACGCGGCCCTTGTAGATGTTGGCGACCAGGCCGCGCCCACCGGCTCGCTCGATGAACAGTTCCTGCAGCACACCGTCTTCCAGGAGCGCGGCGCGCACCTCGCGAAAGCACACATTGACCAGGAGCTCCTGGCTCACGGCAAGTCCATGACGGTTGCAATCGTCTGGCGCATCGGCATCGAATTCCTTCCCATTCAAGGGACTATACGAGGCCGCCGCGCTCAGTCAACCGGCCCGGGGGGCTAGCGGCGATGATAGGGATGCCCCTGGCCGACGCTCCAGACGCGGTACAGGGCTTCGGCGACCAGCGGCCGGACCAGGCCGTGGGGCAGCGTCAGCGGCGACAGCGACCAGCGTTCGTGCGCCCGCTCCAGGACTTTCGGCGAGAGCCCGTCGGGTCCGCCGACAAGCAGGCAGACCGGCCCGCCGCCAGCCATGCAGCGCGTCATTCTGGCCGCCAATTGCGCCGTGGACCACGGCGCGCCAGCGACGCTCAGCGCCACGACGCGAGCGCCTCGCGGGATGGCGCGCAGCATCCGCTCCGCCTCCTGTTCCACGGCCTGGTGTGCCGGGCTCGAGGACGAGCGGCGGCCGAGCGCGATTTCCACCAGGTCCAGCGTACAGGCACCGCTCAAGCGCCGCGCATATTCCCGGTAACCCGCCTGCACCCAGTCCGGCTGACGTCGTCCGGCGGCGATCGACACGATACGCACCTGTGAGGCTCCTGTCGCACGGGATCAGGTCACGGCTTTAGCCCGCGCCGAAATATCCCAAAGTTTCTCGAGATCGTAAAACTCGCGGACCTCCGGCAGCATCACGTGCACGATGACGTCGGCCAGGTCCAGCAACACCCACTCCCCGGCCCCTTCGCCCTCCCGACCCAGGGGCCGTTCGCCGGCACGCCTGCAATGCTCGACGACGGCGTCGGCGAGTGACCTCACATGGCGGTTCGATCGGCCGGTGGCGATGACCATCACGTCGGTGACCTTGGTCAGATGCCGCACGTCCAGGGTCGTGACCGACTGAGCCTTGAGCTCGAGCAGCGCGTCGACCACCAATTCGCTCAGCGCCTCAGTCTGCATAGCATTCCGTTTCGAGGATGATATCCCTGACGCCGTTGGGGACGAGATACTTCGGATCGGCTCCGGTTGCGACGAATTCCCGGATCCCGGATGCCGACACCTCAAGCTGCGTCACCGGGGCGATCAGCACCCGTCCCGAGCAGGTCTCGTGAACGTCCGTGACGCGCGCGGTGCCCCGCTCCTCGAGCAGCTTGCCGAGGGCTCCCCGTTGCGGGGTTTTCCAGCCGGGGCGGTGGGCCACCACCATGTGGGCCAACTCGGCCAGTTGCTCCCAGCGGTGCCAACGCGGCAGGCTCAGGAATGCATCCATCCCCAGCAACAGGCACAGGGAACGACCGGGGTATTCGCGGCGCAACGCCGCCAGCGTATCCACGGAATGCGAGGGACCGGGCCGGTCGAGCTCCCGCGTGTCCAGGGCGAACCGCGCCTCATCCAGCACCGCCGCGCGCACCATGCTCAGCCGCGTCGCCGCCGGAGCGCACGGCGGCGCGCGCAGCGGCTGCCGGGCGCACGGGATGAACAGGACCTGCGCGAGGGACAGCCGCTCGGAAAGTTCCAGAGCGGTACGCAAGTGGCCGTAATGAATCGGGTCGAATGTGCCACCGAAGATGCCGATCGGCCCCATCCGCCTACGCGTGTCCCGCGCCGGCCGGTCGTAACCCCGGGGCTCCGCCGGAGCACCGCAGCACCGCAACGACCAAGCGGGTCAATTCCTGCCACGGGTTGCCCACCTGGACTCCCTTTATCACCCTGTCTACTTCCGTGGCCTGGACGAGAAGATCCGTCAAGCGGCCAGGCTCGAACCGTTCAAGCGCGCTTCTGACCAGCGGCTGACGCCGCCGCCAGACTCCGTGGCGGGTCAACAACGTAGCATCCTGCGCGCGGCCCGGGCCCGCCGATTTCAGCTTCGCGAGCAAACAAAGATCGCGGCTGACGGCCCATAGTACCAGAGTCGGTGCGACCCCCTCGGCGCGTAATCCGTCCAGAATCCGCAGTGACCGGCGGGCCCTTCCGGCCAGTAGCGCATCGCCGAAGCGAAACACATCGAAGCGCGGATTGGATGCCACGGCATCCTGCACCACCTGGTCGTCGGCACTGCCCTCGCCCAGCAACAGCACGAGCTTGCGCACTTCCTGATCGGCGGCCAGCAGGTTCCCTTCGACCCGATCGGCCATCAGTTCGGTCGCCGCCCTGGACAACCTCAGGCCGAGGCTGGCCGCCCGCTGGCCGATCCAGGCAGGCAAATGGGGCCGCTCGACAGGCCATACCTGCACCACCACGCCGGCCTTGTCGATGTCCTTGACCCAGGCGCTGCGCGCTGCGGACGCATCGAGTTTGCCGGTCGAAACCAGGAGCAGCCGGTCGGGATCGGGGCGCCGCACCAGGTCCCTCAGCGCGCGCCCGCCGGCATCGCCGGGGCGCGGAGTGGGCAAGTGAAGCTCGATCAGCCGGCGGCTGGCAAACAGGGAAAGATTGTCCGCGCCTGCCGTGAGGTCCGGCCATTTGAACCCCCGATCGACGAAATGATAGTCGCGTTGATCGAAACCGTCGCGGCGTGCCCGGGCGCGAATCTGCGCCGCCGCCTCGCTCACCAGCAACGGTTCCGCACCGGCTACCAGGTAAGCCTGCGCGAGCTCGCGCGCCAGATGGCCGCCAAGCTGATGCCCGTTAACCCGCATGGCTCATGCGCGCGTCAAGCCTCATCCGCTCTCGAGCTGTGAAAGTACGATGCCGCTGTCCTCAAGCAGGACGGGAATGCCGTCGCGAACGGGATAGGCCAGCTTCCCGTCGCGCGTGACGAGCGCTTCGCTCAGGGGCTCGGTCAGGACGGTGCCATCGCGTCCGACCAGTCCGGACTGCTCGATGCGGCGGTTGAGCGCGCGCAGCGTTTTGCCGGACATGACCTCCAGGGGCAGCCGCGTCACCGGACAGCAAATGATGTCCAGCAAGTGTGCGTCGATACTCACGTCATCCTCCCCGATTTCTCCGGTGAACCCGGGGGCACCGGGTCATGGCCGCTCGTTCCCCAGGGGTGACAGCGGCCGATCCGCTTCGCGGTCAGCCAACCGCCGCGAAGGGCGCCATGCCGCCGCAGGGCTTCGATAGCGTAGGCAGAGCAACTGGGCGCATGCCGGCAGGTTCTGCCGAGCCAGGGCGATAACAGAATCCGGTAACCCCTGACCAGCCCGACCGCCCCACCGACGACCAGGCGGGAAACGGCCCTGGACGCCTGTTCTGTCATTCTCTCGATCGTTTTCGTCGTCATACCCGCGCGCGCCGCCAACGCGGCCCCTCGGAACTGTCCTCGACAAGGATACCCCGGCTTGCCAGTTCGCCCCGAATCCGGTCGGCCTCTGCAAAGTCCCGGGCCCGGCGCCTGACCTCGCGCTCCGCCACCAACGCGTCGATCCAGTCCGCGCTCGGGGCATCGTCCGAGTCGTCACCGGTGAACCAGGCCCCGGGATCGTCCTGCAGCAATCCCAACAGCCAGCCGCCCGCCCGCAGGGCGCGGGCGAGTTCGGCGCGGGCACCCGGATCGGCGGCGCTGTTCAGTTCCCTGACGAGACCGAACAGTTGCGCCAGCGCCCTGGGGGTGTTGAGGTCGTCCTCCAGGGCTTCGAGCACGGCGGCCGGCGGGTCCACCGGCGCTTCGCCCGTTGCGCGGCCGGTGACGCCGGCATTGCGCAGCGCCCCGTACATCTTGTCGAGCTTCTGCCGCGCGTCTTCCAGGACCGCGGAATTCCACTCCAGCGGCTGGCGATAGTGGGCCGTGAGCAACCCCAGGCGCACCGCCTCCCCCGGCGCCTCGTTGAGCAGGTCGCGAACCAGCAGCACGTTGCCCAGGGACTTGGACATCTTCTCCCCGCGCACGTCCACCAGGCCGTTGTGCACCCAGTAGCGGCAGTAGCGCTCGGCCCCGTAGGCGCAGGTACTCTGGGCGGCCTCGTTCTCGTGGTGGGGAAAGATCAGGTCCAGCCCGCCGCCGTGGATGTCGATCGTCTCCCCGAGATGGGCCTGAACCATGGCCGAGCATTCGGCATGCCACCCGGGCCGGCCGAAACCCCAGGGGCTCTCCCAACCGACGCCGCCCGCGACGGACGGTTTCCAGAGGACGAAATCCGCCGGGTTTCGCTTGTAGGACGCCACCTGCACTCGCGCGCCCGCGATGAGATCTTCCTGGGAGCGCCCGGAAAGGGCGCCGTAGGCATCGAAGCTCGGCACCGAAAACAGCACATGGTCATCGGCGACATACGCGTGACCGGCTTGAAGCAACCGCTCGATGAGGCTGACGATGTGCGGCAGATGATCGGTGGCCTTCGGTTCGATGTCTGGAGGGAGGACGCCAAGCGACGCCATGTCCTGGTGAAAGGCGGCCAGATACCGTGCCGTCAGTACACCGATCGGCACGCCTTCCTCGCGAGCCGCCTTGTCGATCTTGTCGTCCACGTCGGTGACGTTGCGGACGTAGACGAGCGGGCAGGAACGCCGCAGCAGCCTTGCGAGCACGTCGAAGACCACGCACGGGCGGGCGTTGCCGATGTGGGCGAAGCTGTAGACCGTGGGCCCGCAGACGTACATGGTTGCGCGTTCCGGGTCCACGGGCTCGAAACGCTGGCGCGTGCGCGTAAGGGTATTGTGAAGATGCAGAGCCATCCGGGATCGAAGTCGTCCTGTCGCGGGCGGCGCCCATGATACCAAGGTTGCGGGGGCGAACCCGCTTCGGAGGGTGGCATATAATCGCGGCTGCGCTCACCCCGATACAGGACCATCATGACCGACGAATTCAGCCCGCGGCTCAGCGTCGAGCAAGTCGAGGAAGGCACGGACCTGGCCCCCGGATTCGACGCGGACGGACTCATTCCGGCAGTGACCACGGACCGCGACACCGGCGAAGTGCTGATGCACGCCTACATGAACGCCGCGGCGCTCAGACTCACCATCGAGACCGGCGAGGCGCACTACTTCAGCCGCAGCCGGCGGGTGCTCTGGCACAAGGGCGCCACCAGCGGGCTGGTGCAGAAGGTCAGGGAGTTGCTGATCGACGATGACCAGGACTGTATCTGGCTGAGGGTCGACGTCAGCGGTGGCGCCAGCTGTCACGTGGGCTACCGATCGTGCTTCTATCGGCGCGTGCCTCTCGGGAGCGCGGACACGCCGGTGGAACTGGAGTTCACCGAGTCCGAAAAAGTGTTCGATCCCGTTGCCGTTTACGGGGATGCGCCGAATCCGACGCGGCTGTAGCAAGGTTCATCGCGAGGGCGTGCGCGGACAGCACTTGCGCGCTTGATCTCGCCTCGCTCTCAAGCGATATCAACGCCCACCGGGCAGTGGTCGGATCCGGTCGCGTGCGGCCAGATGAAGGCGCCGGTGACGCGCTTGTTCGCCGATGGTGAGGCCAGCACGTAGTCGATGCGCCAACCCACGTTGCGCTCCCGCATGCCGCCCCACTGGCGCCACCACGTGTAGTGGTCCGGCTCGTCACGATGGCGGGCGCGGAACGTATCCACCCAACCCGCGTCCAGCCACCGGGTCATTTCCGCCCGCTCCTCCGGCAGGAATCCGCTGGCCTTGACGTTGGACCTGGGCCGCGCGAGATCGATGGCCTCGTGCGCCGTATTGTAGTCGCCGACGACGTAGACCGGCCCGCGGCGGCGCAGCACCTGCAAGCGGTCGAAGACGGCCGCGTAGAAGTCGAGTTTGTAGGGCACACGGCTGTTGTCCCGGTCCCGGCCGCTGCCCTTGGGGAAGTAGACCGACGCCACCGCGAGCCGCCCGAAGTGGGCGACGATGAAGCGGCCCTCGACATCGAATAGCGGTTCGCCCAACGCGGTTTCCACGCGGCTGGGTGGCTGCCGCGAATAGATGGCGACACCGCTGTAGCCGGGCCGCTCCGCCGGCGAAACGCTGACGTGCCAGCCCTCCGGAGCCCGGGTGCAATCCTCCAGTTGATGCTCGAAGGCGCGGACTTCCTGCAGGCCGATGACATCCGCGCCCGACGATTCGAGGAAATAGTGAAAACCCTTCCTGACGCAGGCGCGGAGTCCGTTGACGTTCCAGCTCAGGATTCGCATGCCGGTATTCTCACCGGAATCACCGCCGGGAACAACGGCGACTGCGAGGGCAATACCGCACCGGGGACTTGACGACAGGCGAGATGCGGACGCCGTAAGGGTAGAATCCGGACTGCACAACACCGAAGAGGGCCCACCGTGGTGGAGAAAAAAATCCGTCTTGCAATTCGCACGACCGTCATGGCAACGAGCCTGATGGCGGCGTCGGCATACGCCCAGGGAACGCTTCATGACGACCGCGAGATCCACCTGAGCGACGTTCGCCAGTTGACCTCCGGCGCCGAGAACGCCGAGGCCTATTGGTCGCCCGACGGGTCGGAGTTGATTTTTCAATCCAACCGGAGCCCCTACGAATGCGACCAGATCTACCGCATGTCCATCACGGATCCGGCGGCACTGACGCTGGTGTCCTCAGGGCAGGGGCGCACGACCTGCGGCTACTTCACGGCGGACAGCCAGCGCGTCATTTTCTCTTCCACCCATGCCGCCGACGCCCAGTGCCCGGCACCCCCCGACCGCGCACGGGGTTACGTCTGGCCGCTCTACGACACGTACCAGATCTACAGCGCCGCACCCGACGGATCGGACCTCGTCGCGCTGACCGACACGGCCGCCTACGACGCCGAGGCGACCGTGTGCTCCACGGACGGCTCGATCGTCTTCACCTCGACCCGTGACGGCGATCTCGATCTCTACCGCATGGATGCCGACGGCGCCAACGTCACGCGCCTTACGGATGCACCCGGTTACGACGGCGGCGCGTTTTTCTCCCATGACTGCTCCATGATTGTCTGGCGTGCATCCAGACCGTCCGGAGAAACGCTCGAAGACTATCGAGCGCTACTGGCCGAGGGATTGGTGCGTCCCGGGGAGTTGGAGATCTGGGTAGCCAATGGTGACGGCTCCGAGCCGCGCCAGGTCACCGAAATCGGTGGAGCCAACTTTGCGCCTTTCTTCTTCCCGGATGACCGGCGAATCATCTTCTCGTCGAATCACCACGATCCCGCCGGCCGCGAGTTCGATCTCTGGGCGGTCAACGTGGACGGCACGGGCCTGGAGCGCATCACTTACACCCCGGATTTCGACGGTTTCCCGATATTCTCGCCGGACGGCGGGCAGTTGGCCTTCGCTTCCAACCGCAACCAGGGCCAACCGGGGGAGACGGACATCTACGTGGCGCGGTGGGTCGAGGGACGGCGCAGCGTCGACAGCGCGGATCAGCCCGCTACTCCGAGTCTCCTAGCCAAGTAACCCTACTCGATCCTGTCAATTTCATCTTCGCGCCATGGATTTTGTTAATGCGCAAAACGAGAACTTCTGTGTGTGGAACATGCGCGCTGCTTCAGCATACGCTTGATTTGCAGCCTTGGCACAAATCAATCGGACTCCAAATTCGTGGGAACGTGAGTGGGCGGTGCAACGGCGATCATTGGAGGGACATGACCAAATTGCACGTGCGCATCGAAGCGAAATAAATGAGTGCATTGATCGTGAGTTCCGAGATTTCAGTCTTTCACGTGCTGTCAGAGGGTCATTGCATCGGATCATTACCCTTACCATCAAGAGCGCTGAGCCTTCGGGAGGGCATTCAGGCATCGTCGTTGCCGGCTTCGGAGAGAGTGAGATGTTTCCAACGCTCGTCGAAGTGACTACGGAGGGGATGGTTGCCGGGAAACTCAAGTACGAGGTTCGAAGAGAAATTGACATCGGGAGGGAAGGAACCTTCGCTTCAATCGTGCCCTTTGCCCAAACCGAAATGGTTAGCCGATTCATGGAAGGGGTTGATCCGGAGTTTCTCAATTACGTCGAATATTCCACGAGGGAACTCTTGTACAAGTTCGGAGAAGGCGTCCTCGATGCGCTCGGACTCACAGATAGTCAACGTCTGAATGCAATTCGGACTGCGGCCACGAAACAGACGGAGGACTATTTCAGGCGCGCCAAGGATTTCCGAAGCAGATACTTTGTTGACCCTAATAATGGAGGTTGTAACCCACCTTCCCAAGGAGGAGCTTGCGAGCATGGCGGAAGCCCCGATAAACCTCACATCACTGAAGCGTCGCGTGTCGCTCGATCAAGAGACTGTGGGCGGACCCATCGACATCGCAATAATTTCCAAGGGAGACGGCTTCGTATGGATCAAGAGGAAGCACTATTTTGACCCCGCGCTCAACCCAAGTTACTTTTACCGGCAGTCGCTCGAATCAATCCAGGATTAAATCAATGAACCATGAACCGGGGAAAAAACCCAAGGCGGGCGCACCGACGCCGCTCGACCATCCGGTTGATACACGTTCTCGGCGTGACGAGGAGATCAGGCGACAAGCCACCGAGGATGCCAAGAGGTCATTCAGCACGGTCCGCGACCTGCTGAAAGAGGGCTTTGGCGCCAATCCGTGAAGAATACGCAACTGTGGTAGCCGGCAGTTCACCGCATTTCGTGGAGAAGTATCCTTCTCAACTGCCTGCGTATTGGACCCGTCGGATTTTCTACTGCGGCACCAATCGACTCGCGCTGGCCGGCTGCACGCCCTCGATCAGCCTGAGCACGCGGCGCGCCAGATCGTCCGCCAGCGCTTCGCGCAGCATCTGCTCTTCGGCGGTCATGCCAAGGACCCGGGTCGCGTCGTAGCTGTAACTGCGCGTCGCCACCAGGAATTCATTGTCGATGAGCCCCGCGCCATCGGCTTCAAGCGAGATTCCGACGGCGTAGAAGACCTCGTATTCCTGCGGTGTGTTGCGCCCCGACACCGAGAGAACCCGCTGACCCGAGGTATCCTCAAGTATCCGCAGCACGGCGCCGGCATCGCCCCGGGACTCCGCCAGCTCCACGCCCCGCGCCCGCAACGCCGTTCGCAGGCTGTCGTGAAATTCGGTGTAGGGCGTTGCCGACTCGAGGTAAGTGGTTGCGACCGCTTCGGGCAGGATCCCGGTGCCCTGTAACTGGAAACCGCAGCCGCCCACGACGGCCAGCAGCGCGCCCAGCGCGAGGGTCCGTGCGATGCTGTGGCGCTCTCTACCGGCCGCCGCCGTAGCAGATTGATGAGCGATGCGGGTCGGGGCTTGCGTCATGGGCCTTGATTCTAGCCGAGTTTGCAAAGATCATTCGTCGGAATCTTGCAGCGCCGCCGCGGCGCAGCACGCAACGATCGAGGTCGATTCAACCCGCAAGGCCATCCATGAACGCGTACCCGTTCAAGCAAATCGAAGCCAGGTGGCAGGACCATTGGGAGCGCCGTCAGACCTTCCGCGTGGGCGCGGACGTCGACCGGACCCGGCCGAAGTACTACGTACTCGACATGTTCCCCTACCCGAGCGGCGACGGGCTGCATGTCGGTCATCCCGAGGGCTATACCGCGTCGGACATCATCGCCCGGTACAAGCGCATGCGCGGCTTCAACGTGTTGCACCCGATCGGCTGGGATGCGTTCGGATTGCCGGCCGAACAGTATGCGCTCAAAACGGGCACCCACCCGCGCACCACCACGGAGCGTAACGTGGCGCGCTTTCGCGGCCAGCTCAAGGCGCTGGGGTTTTCCTACGACTGGAGCCGGGAAATCAACACCACGGATCCCGCCTACTACAAGTGGACCCAGTGGATATTCAAGCAACTCTTCGAGCGCGGGCTGGCGTACCGGGAGGAGAAACCGGTCTGGTGGTGTCCGGAACTCGGCACGACGCTGGCGAACGAGGAAGTCATCGACGGCAGGTCCGAGGTCGGCGGGTTGCCCTGCGATCGGCGGCCGCTGCGGCACTGGGTGCTGCGCATCACTGAGTACGCCGACGCGCTGCTCGACGGTTTGGACGGCCTGGACTGGCCCGAAAGCACCAAGGAAATGCAGCGCAACTGGATCGGCCGCAGCGAGGGCGTGGAGATGGACTTCCCGCTGGCCGATGGCGACGGCGGCATCCGCGTGTTCACCACGCGCCCGGATACCCTGTTCGGCGCCACCTACATGGTGCTTGCGCCCGAACACCCGCTGGTGGACACCGTGACCCGGGACGATCGGAGGACGCAGGTCGACGCCTATCGAGCGGCGGCGGCGACGAAGAGCGAGTTGGAGCGTACCGATCTGCAGAAGGAAAAAACCGGCGTGTTCACCGGCGGATTCGCGATCAATCCGGCCTCCGGCGAGGAGATTCCAATCTGGGTTGCCGATTACGTACTCGCCGCATACGGCACCGGCGCCATCATGGCCGTGCCCGGCGAAGATCAGCGGGACTGGGAATTCGCCGAGGCCCATGGCCTGCCGATCATCCGCACCGTACAACCGCCGCCGGACTTCGAGGGCGGGCCCTGGCTCGGCGACGGCCCCTCGATCAACAGCGGCTTTCTGAACGGCCTCCACATGGCGGCTTCGAAGGCAACGATGATCGACTGGCTTGAGGACCAGGGGTACGGCGAGCGCAAGGTCAACTACAAGCTTCGCGACTGGCTGTTCTCGCGACAGCGATATTGGGGCGAGCCCTTCCCCATCGTCTTCGTGGAGGGCGAACCCAAGACGGTCGCGGACGGCGAACTGCCGGTGCGTCTCCCCGAACTCGACCGCTACGAGCCCGGCGGCACGGCCGAAGGGCCATTGGCCAACGCCCTCGACTGGCTTGAGATCGTTGACGGCGCCACGGGCAAGACGGCTCGGCGGGAGACGAATACCATGCCCCAGTGGGCGGGTTCCTGCTGGTACTTCCTCCGCTACATCGACCCCGACAACGACGCCGAACTCGTGGCCCGGGAACTGGAAAGCTACTGGATGCCGGTGGACCTCTATATCGGCGGGGCCGAACACGCGGTACTGCACCTGCTCTATGCCCGTTTCTGGCACATGGTGCTGTTCGATGCCGGCCTGGTCTCGACACCTGAACCGTTCGCCCGGCTGGTGCACCAGGGCATGATCCTCGGCGAGCTGGAGTACGCGCGATTCGATGACGAGGCCGCCCGCCCGGTGTCCGCGGAATTCGTCCGCGGCAACCGCGACACGCGCTCCGGGGCGCCCGTGGAACGCACCGCGGTCAGCGAAAGCGACGTCGTCAAGCAGGGCGAACGCTTCGTGCTGCGCGCCGACCCGCGCATCCAGGTGGATTCCCGGGCCCACAAGATGAGCAAGAGCCGGGGCAACGTCGTCAATCCGGACGAGATTCTGGAGCGCTACGGCGCGGACGCGTTCCGACTTTACGAGATGTTCATGGGCCCGCTGGAGCAGGTCAAGCCGTGGAATACGCGGGGCGTGGAAGGCACCCACCGGTTTCTCAACCGCGTCTGGCGCATGTTGATCGACCCCCGGGGAAGTGCGCTGAAGGCTTCGGTGCGCGATTGCGAACCCACCGACGCACAATCGCGGGCCCTGCACCAGGCCATCGCCAAGGTCGGCGCGGATATCGAGGGCTTGAGGTTCAACACCGC
>JAKZVH010000298.1:0-6710 GCA_047516145.1 Gammaproteobacteria bacterium | reverse complement strand
CGGTAATGGTGGAGACCAGGAGGGTGAGGCAGAACAGGCCGCCGATGAAACTTCCCGCCGGGCCCAGCTTCGGATTGATCCGCCGCAACCCCTTGCCGACCACCCACATGGGCCCGCCGTGCGGGTTGTCGGGATCGTCGGTGTTGCGGTAGAGCATGGAAAGGGTGACTTCGGTCAGTTTGATCGACATGCCGAAGAAGCCGACCGTCCACATCCAGAAGATCGCGCCCGGGCCGCCCAGCGCGATGGCCAGGGCTACGCCGCCGATGTTGCCCAGGCCCACCGTGGCAGAGAGGGCCGCGGAGAGCGCCTGGAAGTGGTTGATCGCGCCCGGGTCGTCCGGATCGTCGTACTCGCCCCGCACCACCCGGAAGCCGTGGGTCAGGGCCCGGTACTGGCTAAATCGGCTCCAGATCGTGAACAACACGCCGGTTCCGAGCAGAAGGAACAGCACGCTGTCGTGCCAGATGATGGTGTTGAGCAACACCATGAACGCCATGAAACTTTCCATTGATTACCCCTGCTGAGCGGCTGATTCACCTGATGCGAATATATCAGGTGGTTCTGACGCTAGTGGTTCTGCCGCTAGTTGTCAGCCAGCCTCCAGAATCACGGCGACTCCCATGCCGCCCGCCGTGCAGGCCGCGACCAGCGCGCGTCCGGAATCGCGCTGGTCAAGCAGCTTTGCCGCTGAACCCAGAATGCGCGTTCCGGTGGCGGCAAACGGGTGTCCGACGGCCACGCTGCTGCCGGTAACGTTGAGTTTGCCGCGGTCGATCGCACCCAGCGCCTCGGAACGGCCCAGGCGCGAGGTGCAGAACGACTTCGACTCCCATGCTCTCATCGTCGCCAGCGGTTGGGCGGCAAACGCCTCGTGAAGCTCATAGTAGTCGAAGTCCTGGAGCGAATACGGCGTCTGCCTGAGCATCTCCGAGACCGCATACGTCGGCCCCATCAACAGGCCCTCGGCACCGACGAAATCGACGGCCATGACGTAGGCGTATGTCAGGCGCGCAAGCACCGGCAGTCCGCGCTCCCTGGCCCAGTCCTCGGAGGCCAGCAGCACTGCCGACGCGCCGTCGGTCAACGGCGTGCTGTTGCCCGCGGTGAGCGAGCCGGCCTCGCTGCGGTCGAATGCAGTCCGCAGTGTTGCGAGCTTCTCCATACTGGAGCCGGGCCGGACATTGTTGTCGCGCCCGAGTCCCTGAAATTCCACCACGAGATCGTCGAAGAACCCCTCGGCCTGCGCCCTCGCCGCGTTCCGGTGACTGGCGAGCGCGAAGGTGTCCTGCTCTTCCCGCGTGATACTCCACTCCTTGGCGGTCACTTCCATGCTCTCGCCCATGGAGAGGCCGGTTCGCGGTTCCTCGACATCCGCCAGCGACGGCGCGAAATGCCGCGGGCGAATCGCAAGCCACGGACGGAGCTTCTGGACCAGCGTGCGTCCCCGGTGGCTCTGCAGGAGAATCTTTCGGTAACCGTCGTGACAGGCCATGGGCAGGTCGCTGATGCTGTCGGTGCCGCCGGCAATGCCCGCGTCGATCAGCCCGGTGGAGATCTTCGTGCCGATGAGCACCGCGGCGGACAGGCTGGTGCCGCAGGCGCGCTGAATATCGAACGCCGGCGTCTCGGGGCTCAGACCCGACGAGAGCACGCATTCGCGGGCGAGATTCCAGTCCCTGGAGTGCTTGAGCACGGCGCCGAGCGAAACGTCGCCCAGCCGCTGACCGGCCAGGTCGAATCTGTCGACCAGAGCTTGCAGAACATGGGACATCATGTCCTGGTTGGAACAGGCGCGGTAGGCCGTGTGGGCGCGCGCGAAGGGTATCCGGAGCCCCCCCACGACGGCGACCGGGCGGGCCGGCTGGTTACGCACGCCGAGGCGCTCCGAAGATGTTTAAGGTGATGAAGTGTTCTTCCATGATGTTCCGTGGTGAACGTCGTAGCGGTCGCCACCATTAGTGCCCGCAGCGACTGTGGCCAAGAGTGTAGCGCGGTTTTTCGGCAGTCCAATTCGCCAGAGCCGGGTTTCAATGCAAGCGGCCCACATTCGCATTATTGCATTGGCAGCAAATATTGCTTGCATTGATGTTGGCTTACCGATATGCACCGAAAAAATCAGGAGTGTCGCGATGAGTTCCACCACCGTAACCGTGCGCGAGATCGACCCGAAGGACAAGTCCTGGCTGCAGCGTGAAGCGCGTGCCGGTCGCCACGCTCGCGGGAACGGCGGCGAGTCGCGGGCTGGCGATTGTCTCGCGAAACGAGCGTGAGTTCCGCAATATCGGTGTTAATGTCATCAATCCGTGGACGACTGCGACCGCGGGAACGCGACTCACAGAGCAATTCGTTTGTCGATGCTATAATCGGCGCCGGTTTCGGTCCAGCGACGCCCGTGTCGGGGTTCTTGCCAGGTTTCGACACGCCCGGAAAAGTTCTGGACCGGCCAGCTTCACCCGCGCTGCGAGCGCGCCAAGCCGATTGCGAGTATCCCGCGGAACGGCCGCCAGGTGAGGCGTGCGGGCGATATGCCTTGCGATGAATTGACGGAGCGTCGGCTCCTCCAAGGGACGAATGTACCGGAGTAACGACATCAGGTCGGCGGGCGGCCTACCGCCCCAACACGGCTTGTACTCCCCGGAACGGGAGCACGAGAGCTGTGGCGTTGGCTTCGTTGCCCACGTCAAGGGGGAGCGCAGTCACAAGATCATCGCCGATGCCGATCATCTGCTGTGCCGCATGGATCACCGCGGCGCCCGGGGCGCAGAGGCCGAGTCCGGCGACGGCGCCGGGATCCTGACGGCGCTGCCCCACGAATTTCTCGCCCGTGTCGCCCGCGATGAGTTGGGCGCGGAGTTGCCGCCCCCGGGTCAGTTCGCCGCCGGCGTGGTCTTTCTCCCGATCGACGGCGCCCAGCGCCGGAAATGCAAGCGCGCGGTGGAGCGAATCTGCGCGCAGGCCGGTCAGACACTGGTGGGCTGGCGGCCCGTCCCCACCCAGCCCGAGGAAGCCGGCGTGGGCCCCACGGCGTTGGCGGCCGCGCCTTGCATCGAGCAGGTGTTCATCGCCGCCGGCGAGGGACTTGAGGGCAACGCCTTCGAGCGCAGGCTCTACCTGATCCGCAAGCGGGCCAGCCATCGGCTGCGTCGCGACCGCGAAATGAGCGAGCGCAAGGCGTTCTACGTCTGCAGCCTGTCCACGAAGGTTCTCATCTACAAGGGCATGTTGACGCCCGGCCAGTTGATGACGTTCTTCACCGATCTCAGGGATCCGGACTATACGACCCACCTGGCCATGGTGCATTCCCGGTTCTCGACGAACACCTTCCCGAGCTGGGACCGGGCTCAGCCCAACCGCTTCATGAGCCACAACGGCGAGATCAATACCCTGCAGGGGAACGTCAACTGGATGACCGCGCGCCAGGGCGTCGCGCGCACCGAGCTGTTCGGCGATTCCATCACGGAGTTGTTCCCGGTGGTGGAACCGGACTGCTCCGATTCCGGAGTCTTCGACAACGTTCTGGAGTTTCTGCTCATGACCGGGCGAACCCTCCAGGAGTCGGTCATGATGATGATCCCGGAGGCGTGGCAGAAAAATACGCTGATGCCCGAGACCAAGCGGGCGTTCTACGAGTTCCAGTCCTGCGTGATGGAACCCTGGGACGGGCCGGCGTCCATCGCCTTCACCGACGGCCACTACATCGGCGCGGTCCTGGACCGAAACGGCCTGCGCCCGAGCCGCTACTACCTCACCCACGACGACCGGGTCATCATGGCGAGCGAGGTGGGCGTGCTGGAGGTGGATCCGGCGATGGTCAAGTTCAAGGGCCGGCTGGAACCGGGCCGCATGTTCCTCATCGACTTCGGTGCGGGCCGGCTGGTTCCCGACGAGGAATTGAAGCAGGAATTCGCCAACCGGGCCCCCTACGGCGAGTGGCTGGACGCCGAGCGACTCACGCTTGAGGATCTGACGTCGAGCGCCGGGGCGCCGGCCCGGGGACTGGATCGCGCGACGCTGCTGCCGCGTATGCAGGCCTTCGGCTATACGGTGGAGACCATGCAGTTCATGCTGCAGCCGCTGGTGGAACAGTTGCGCGACCCGGTGGGTTCCATGGGCAACGATTCCGCGCTGGCATGCCTGAGCGACGAGCCGCGCATGCTCTACGACTACTTCAAGCAACTCTTCGCGCAGGTCACCAACCCGCCGATCGACTCGATCCGCGAGGAGGTGATCATGTCGCTGGAGTGCTACGTGGGCCCGGAACGAAATCTCCTGGGGACCAGCCGACGCCATGCCCACCGCCTCCGCGTGCCCCACCCCATCCTCGACAACGACGAACTGGCGGCGATCAAGACCATGGATCATCGCGGCTGGCGCGCGAAGACCATCGACATCACCTTTTTCCGCAATCTCACCGAGCAGGGTTTGACCGGGGCGCTGGACCGGATCTGCACCGAGGCCGAAGCGGCCATCGACGACGGCTACAGCATCGTGGTGCTTTCCGACCGGCGCATCGGCGAGGACCGGGTGCCCCTGAGCAGCCTCGCGGCCTGCGGTGCGGTCCACCATCACCTGGTGCGCCAGGCCAAACGCACCCGAATCGGCATCGTGCTCGAAACCGGCGAGGCACGCGAGGTCCACCACCACTGCCTGCTGGTCGGCTACGGCGCCGATGCCATCAATCCGTACCTGGCTTTCGAGGCGTTGTCGCAGGCCCGCGCCGACGGCCTGCTGGACGCGACCAGGCACCCGGATAACAAGGCCGTGGTCGCCGCTTACCGCAAGGGTGTGGCCAAGGGCATGCTCAAGGTGATGGCCAAGATGGGCATCTCGACGCTGCAGTCCTACAAGGGGGCGCAGATCTTCGAGGCCGTCGGACTCGCCGACGAGGTTATCGGCCGGTGCTTCGCGGGCACCGCCAGCCGCCTCCAGGGTGTGGGTCTCGACGTACTCGAACAGGAGTCGCTGCGGCGGCACGCGCTCGGGTACCCCGGCAAGGGTCGGGACCGGCTCGCCGCTCTGCCCAACCCCGGCGAGTTCCACTGGCGCAGTCGGGGCGAGCGCCATGGCTGGGATCCGGTCGTGATTGCGTCGCTGCAACAGGCGGCACGGAACGACGACGGGAGCGCGTACCGGCGATTCGCCGAACAGGCCAACGACGAGGCCCGCGCCAATTGCACGCTGCGGGGGCTGTTACGGCTCAAGACCGGTGTTGCGGGGCCGGCCATCCCGCTGGACGAGGTGGAACCGGCGAAGGAGATCGCCAAACGCTTCTGCACCGGGGCCATGAGCTTCGGCTCCATTTCGGCCGAGGCCCACGAGTCCCTGGCCGTGGCGCTGAACCGCATGGGCGGGCGCAGCAACACCGGCGAAGGCGGCGAGGACCCCGAACGGTACCGCACACTGCCCTCCGGGGATTCCAGGCGTTCGGCCATCAAGCAGGTGGCCTCGGGCCGGTTCGGCGTCACCATCTGGTACCTCACCAACGCCGACGAACTGCAGATCAAGATCGCCCAGGGCGCCAAGCCCGGCGAGGGCGGCGAGCTTCCCGGCCGCAAGGTGGACGACATCATCGCCCGCATCCGGTATTCGACGCCCGGTGTGGGGCTGATCAGCCCGCCGCCGCACCACGACATCTACTCCATCGAGGATCTGGCGCAGCTCATCCACGATCTCAAGAATTCGAATCCGTCGGCGCGCGTCAGCGTAAAGCTGGTTTCGGAGGTTGGCGTGGGCACCATCGCGGCGGGCGTGGTCAAGGCGCACTCGGACCATATTCTGATCTCGGGCGACTCCGGCGGCACGGGCGCCTCGCCCTTGACCAGCATCAAGCACGCCGGCCTGCCCTGGGAACTGGGCATCGCCGAGACCCACCAGACCCTGGTCATGAACGATCTGCGCAGCCGCGTGGTGCTGCAGACCGATGGCGGCCTGAAGACCGGCCGGGATGTGGTCATCGCCGCATTGCTCGGCGCCGAGGAGATGGGCTTCTCCACGGGCCCGTTGATCGCGCTGGGCTGCATCATGATGCGCAAGTGCCACCTGAACACCTGTCCGGTGGGTATCGCGACGCAGGATCCGGTGCTGCGCAAGAAATTCACCGGTGCCCCCGAGCACGTCGTCAATTATCTCTTCATGGTGGCCGAGGAGGCCCGGGCGCTGATGGCGGAACTGGGCTTCCACCGCATGGACGACATGATCGGGCGTGTCGAGGTACTGGAGATCCGCGACGCCATCAATCACTGGAAGGCCGATGGCCTTGACCTGACGCCCATCCTCACCCCGGCCGTGAAGCCACACGAGAACGCCGACGTGCGGTGCACGATTTCCCAGGATCACGGCCTGGAGAAGGCGCTGGACCGCCGCCTGGTGGAACTCTCCGGGGACGCGATTCGGCACGGCCGCCCGGTTCGGCTGGAACTGCCGATCGTCAATACGAACCGCACGGTTGGAACGATCCTCAGCCACGAACTGGTCAAGGCGCGGGGCGAGGCGGCGCTGCCCGATGACACCATCCACATCAAGCTGGACGGTTCGGCCGGACAGAGCTTCGGGGCATTCCTGGCCAGGGGCATCACGCTGGAGCTCGAAGGCGACAGCAACGACTACGTGGGCAAGGGCCTGTCCGGGGGGAAGATAATCGTCTACCCGCCGCGGCAGAGCACCTTTGTGCCGGAAGACAACGTCATTATCGGCAACGTCGCCCTCTA
>JAKZVH010000297.1:0-2690 GCA_047516145.1 Gammaproteobacteria bacterium | reverse complement strand
TGGGGCCCCTTCGTCTCCAGTACGAAGACCTGGTGGTAGGGATCCTCCGGCTCCGGCTCGTCGGCCCGCAGCGTGACGATGAAGTCCGCGAAGATCCGGTGGCGCTTCCACCCCTGTACGAAGTAGTCCTTGCGGGCGCGGTTGCGGTACCAGAAGAACAGGCGCTCCTGCTGATCGAGGTAGGTAGCGACCTTGAGTTCGAGGCCGTTCAGCTCACCCTCGCCTACCCGATCGAAGAGGGTCCGCTGGAAAGGCGCCCCGTCCGTGCGATTGGCTTGCTTCTCCTTGGCCGCAGTGATCGTCCGGGGAAGGCGCGTGCCCTGCAACTGGTCCGTGACGACCAGGAAGCGCATCACGCCGCTGTCGAGAAGCTCCCGGAACACCCGCTCCGCGAGGCGGTCCCGTTCGGCCTCCAGGCGCTTGCCGGTTTCTTCGAGGATATGGACGTAGTTTGCGGTGACCAGGGTGCGCGGGTGCTTTTCGAGGAGTGTCCCGAAAACACGGCGGGCGATCTCGCTTCCCCTCCAGGGGTTGGGCGCCGCGTCGAGCAGGTGCCGGGCAGCGAAGAGGTAGTTGATCTCGCCACCGTGCGGGTCGCCTTCGAGCGGCGCTGAGAAGGATTCGCTTTCGAGATCGGCGCGGATGTCCACGTCCCCAGTAGTGGACACGCCGAGTTGCAATCCGGCCAGCGGACTCAGGTCAACCTCGTCCCACGGCACCCGCGACAAGACGTCGGCCTCGTAGTGGACGAGCCGCCAGCCGTCGCCGTCCCGGACCACGAACGCCGGCATCACCAGATCGCGGGCGGAGTTCTCGTACTTTCTTCGCCGGCGGCTGGTCACGGTTCCGGCGTCGGGCGCCGCGTCCTCGGCTTCCATGAGAAGTCGGCCCTCCAGATCCCCGAGGCCCTCCTTGCCGAAGCCCCGGCGGATCTCCTTGAGCAGTTCGGCGCCGGGCCGCCGGAAAGCGAACACGTAGCTTTCGTCGAGCCAGGGCACCCCGGTCTTCCGTGCGTAGGGCTGGCGGAGGATGCGGCCCACGAGCTGGGTCAGGGCGCTCTTCGAGCCGGGGTTCGTCAGGATCGCGAGCACGTAGGCGAACGCGCAGTCCCAGCCCTCCTGGAGGGCCTGCTTCGTGATGATGAAGCGGATTGGGCAATCCCGCGACAGCAGGCCGCCGGCCCCGTCACGCTCCTTCAGCTCGTCCCGTTGGCTCGTCTTGGCCGCGACATGCTCGGGGCGGATGCCGGGATGCGTGAGCAGGTACTCGCGCGCATCCTCGGCGTGGATGAGCCCGGACCTTCGCTGGTCCTTCCCCGTGCGCTCCACCTGGATGAGGCAGATGGGGCGGATGTAGGTTCCGGTCGCGGCATCGTGGCGGCGGGCTTCGCTCTCCAGCTTCTCGCGGAGCTGGATCGCCTTGAGCAATGTGTCCTTCCAGTCCACGCTCGCGCTGCTGCGGATGTGGAGATCCAGTTTGATCATCTCCTCCGCGTGGAGTTCGCGCCCGCGAATGTCCACGAGCACGTTGGCGCCCTTCGGCGGCGTGGCGGAGAGTTCAACGATCAGGCAGGGGTTGAAACCGGCGAGCGTCGAGCGCGCTCCGGGGCTGTACGCCTTGTGTCCCTCGTCGAGGACGATCAGCGGCTGCTGAAGGCGGAGCACGTTCCCGAGGGAGGTCTTCGCGTGACGCCTCAGAGGACCGACGCCGCTGTCGAACGTGTCCAGATTCGGCACCCGATCGAGGAGCCTCTCGTGTTCGGTGTCGTCGTCCTCCGGCGGGAAGAATCCTTCAAAGCCGCCGCGGTCCCGAAACATCCGCAGACGTTCCTTCGTCTCCCGATTCGCGGAAGGCAGCATCAACAGCAGGACGCACAGTCGCTCCGCGATGTCGCGCGGCCCGAAACGGGTCGTCTTCTCCAGGATCATCGTCCGGCCGGCGGACGCGAGGTCGAGTTGTTGCCGGTAGGGATGGTCGAGGTCCCGGAGCGCCCGGAGCGTCTGGTCGTAAATCTGGGTCGTCGGAACAATCCACAGCACGAGTCCGGTCTGCTTCTTCCGGAAGTGGAAATTGACAAGATCAATCACCTTCGTCGCGAGCAGGGTCTTCCCGCCGCCGGTGGGGATCTTGAGACAGAACGATGGCAGGGGTTCGCCGAGGCCGTTCCGGCGCGCCGCCCAGGGCCGGAGGGGGACGGTCTTCTCCCAGGCGGCGCGCGCCCAGTCGTAGCCCATCTCCGGGGGGATGTCGCGCGCCTTCTGGCGGAACTCCGCGAGCCGCTCCAGGTATGCCCGGACGGTCGCAAGCGCGCGCTGCTGGTACTCCTTGAGGATCACGGGTCCAACTTGGCAACCGCCTGGTAGATCTGGAACGGGAGCTGCTGGAAGGTGATGCGGCACTTCTGCAGGAACTCCCGATCCAGGTACTTGCAGGGTGCGAAAACGAGCTTCCGGCGCTCGGAGTTCGGCAGCTTGCGGGCGAGGTCGAGCGTCAGCGCCATGTCCTTGAGCTTTGCAATGTCCGGCTCATAGAGCAGGAATACGTCATAGTGTCGGCTACGGCCGATGAACCAGTCGTCCTTGCGGACCGCCGCCGGGTCGTGCTCCTCGCCGGTGGCGGTGAAGAACAGGTAGCCGGCGAGCTTCTCGTAGTCGGGGAGGTTCGAACCGTCGAGCAGAGATTCCTGGCGC
>JAKZVH010000296.1:0-3703 GCA_047516145.1 Gammaproteobacteria bacterium | reverse complement strand
TTGCCGACTACGGCCTGCCCGCCAGGGTGGACATGAACATGCTCGACCGTGACCTTCTGTTGGCCCTTGCCGCGATGCTTGTTGAGTGTTTCCAGCAGTGTCGCCCAAGTGCGCGAGAGCCGGTTTGCCTGATTGAGATTTTCACGCCGTCCCTCGACGGTCTGCTCTTCGAGCATGGCCCGACGGTAGCATTCCATCGCGGCGTTGTGGGCGGCGATTAGCTGAGCGGCCATCATGCCTTCCAATTCGTCCTTCGGTCCGATGCCGGCCAAGGCAGCGAGCGTGGCACTCACTTGGCGGTCCCGTCCCTCATCATCGGAGTTGTCCGACCACAGTGTCTGCAACGCCTGATTGGCGATGGTGGTGTTCCAGTCATTCGACTGCGAGCCGCCGATGACCTTAAGGCTTCCTTTGCTCTTCTCCGTATTTTCGGCGACGACGTTCGTCGGTGCCTTTCCCTTAAGCGGCTCCTTTTTCGTCATGGTTGCGTCCTCCCACTGGCAAGTGTCCCCGGTTCGAGCTCGTATTCGCGTTCGGCCAGCCCCTCGGCAGCGGCCTGCGACATTTTGCCGTCGTGCTCGAAGATTGCCGCCCATTCGTTTCCGTCGGCGAAACTGTCCTCTAAGGGGCATGGATCACCGTCGGCGGCGGTCCTCTTCACGATCACAGAGCTTTCATCCGCCACAACGCCACATGTCTTGCCTGAAGCGAGATTCCGCGTTTTCGTATCCGCCACACCTTGCGCGCCCGCGGCGGATGGGAGATCCCGTGAACCCTTGCTGGATGTGGGTTGTGGGGCTGTGGCGGATAGGGAGCCCTTTTCTGCAGGTAGATACTGTCGCCAGAGAGATTCCAACGCCTCCCGCTTGTACCCTTTCGGTGTCGAACCATCGGCAAGCCGGATCGTACCGGGTCTGATTTCGAACGGTTTGAGCAGGGTCGCTAAGCCGCGCGGCGTCAGCGGTTTGCCTCCCCATTCGGACCACGGGCGATGCTCCATCGCGCACAACGCAGGAATAATGGCGTTGCCGCACGATTCACCGTGCTTGCCGGTCGGCATGGCAGGCGGGTCGCCGGCGTCGCTGAACACCTGCCAGAGGTCGGCCAATAGTTGTTCCCTTGCTCCGGTCTCATCTTCGGTATTTGCCCGGACGGCCTGGCAGGCGCGCCGCGCCCGTTCCGGCCAATCACCGCCGGCAATATCCGCAATCGCGAACAGTGCCTCCCAGGCGTCGCGAGCGCGGTCGTTCAAGCCGGGCGGGAACGCCACCTGATCCCTGTGTGCCAGAATTCTGTCGCCGTTGTCTTCCGTCCATCGCACGAGCTTTGGTTTGATCGCCGCGATTGCAGTCCTGTCGCGGTCGCGCCACCGTGCGAGTTCGTCACTTCCGATTCCACGTCGCCTAAGCTTGATCACGAGCGATCGATCAAGCACGGTGTCGGGCAGGTTGCCGATGCCGGCAAACGCCTTGGGGCAAAAAGTCACGAATTGACAGGGCTCGTGATCGTCGCCGACCGTACGGAGTACTCGCGCTTGGGTGCGCCGTTGAGAACCGTTGATCACGCCTCGAAGCTCGGGGGCGTTTCGCAGCTGTGAATCCATCTCATCCAGCATCAGGGTGGGACAGTCCCGCTCGATGATGCGAAATAATGCCGCTGTCGTGATGCTTCCGCTCACAGGCAAATAGCGCCAGACGAGTTCTCCCGCGATCTCCATCAACGTAGACTTGCCGCAGCGCTTGGTGGCGCTGGTCACGCTCAAAAACGTGGATATTTCAAGACGGTGATGGACGTACGTGTGGACGATCCAAAGCGCCACGGCATCGGCCAGTCCCGTAGTCATCGAAACATGGGCACGGATCGTCTTAGCGATCTCGCTCAATAGCGCGTATCCGTCCACCGCGTGGTACCACGGCTCGGGATCGTTCCATTCGACCGGACGGCCCTGCAAGTTATCGCAGCTGGCGTTCCGTTCCTCCTGAGAAATTACCTTGTCGAGTTCACCGACCCGCACGCTGGCTTCACGGAGGCGGGCGCGTAACCGCTCCCATCCGGCGGGTTGTTGGCGTTGTAGATCCGCGAGCTCTCGAACCATCTTGGACTCGAACGGCGCTCCAGGATCCGTCGCGCTTCGCTCTAGAAGGGCATCCTGCCAGTCTTTCGGCGCACCGGTCGCGCCGTTGTTCTCTGACGACGCGTCAACGGCGAGACTTTCTACCCAATGCCGCGCGGTGCCGGCATCGGATTCGGCGAGCACGTCGACAATGTCGCGGCCCGGCCGGCCGTCGATGCCTTCGGCATCGGGCGGCGATGCAACCCGCACGGTGCAATTCAGTTCCGCTAGTATGTTCGCGATACCGTTCACGGCCTTGCGTCCCGGTTCGTCGGCGTCGGCGACCAGCAGCACTTCACGGCCAGCCAGCAGGCTCCAGTCGGTCTCGTGCCACATGCCCGATCCGCCCGCCCATGTCGTGGTCACATGATCGGGAAAGACAGTCGCGGCGGCGTCGGCGCATTTCTCACCTTCCACGATCAGAACCGGCTGGTCGGACTCGGATACGAGCTCAGGCAGCTTGTAGAGCGGACGCGGATTCGGCATGGCGCGGCTTTGCCATCGGCACCCGTTCCAGGTCAGCGGGCGTATCTCCTTGCCGTCGTTCGATTTATCCCACCGCGCAACCAGAAAGGCACGGCCTCCAACCGCCGTTCGATAGATCCACACGTTGGCCGGATCTCCATCGGCGCCTGTCGGTCGCAACGTCGACCAGTTCGGTTCTGGCGCGTCGTCGGGAATGGGAATGACAACCTTGAATGCGTCGGCATTGCATTGGCCGGCTTCCGTTGCAGATGCGCGCTCTTCGTCGCTCAACGGTACGAACATTCCCCCGTCGGCGGTCATTTCCCAACCCCGAGCATTGCCGCCAGCGAACGCGCGGCTTCGCTCTGGGACGCGCCGGACAGATAAGCCGCGAGGGAAACCGGATCGCCACCGCGCGCATCGTCGGTCGCGAAATCGGCCCACCGTCCGGTTTGCAAGTTGATGCGAAACGATCCCAGCGAACGGTCGTCGCGACGCGGATTGAGCGCTACCCATTCGCGACCTACGCGCCGTCCATCCGGCAACCAGCGGGCTGCCAGTGCAGGCAGGCGCTCAAGCGCGCCGGCGTTCACCGCTGCGAAGTCAATGTGTCTCCAGTCCGCCGCAAAGTCGCTGGCGTTCCCACCTCGGTTGCGAATTCCACTGCGCCCGTTTCGGCCACGCAAAGAAAACCGCTTTCTGTTGTTCTTGCGGGCCACCAGATCAGCTTCCAGTGCCGATACCGGCTTCGGCCTTGCGCGCCTCAATCCAGTCGTCGATCGTGGATTTCGGCCAAGCGACGGCGCGCTTGCCGATCTTGATCGGGCGCGGGAAATCGCCCCTTGCCATCGCGGCGTAAATCCAGGCTCGAGAGAATCCTGTCAGAGATTGAACGTTCGGGCGGCGGAGTAGCGAGTCGGGCATGGAGAGCCTCCCATTGCTGGCGAAGGCTACTTAATACCCGAATTATGGAACCCTTACGTGTGACAAATAAGCGTTGCGTGTGCCAAATAAGGCGCTTTACCTGTCACTCGGCAAATTGGTGTCGCGATACGCCTTCCACGCTCTTAGAACGGTTCGGTAACTCGCCCGTTGCTTTGCTTTTCGCAGAACATCGGCCACCGC
>JAKZVH010000295.1:0-7864 GCA_047516145.1 Gammaproteobacteria bacterium | reverse complement strand
CTGCTCACCCTGCCCCTGGGTCTTGGTATTCTGACGCTCCAGTACTCCGTGGATATCCTTTGCCTGGCCACCGGGCGTGCCCGCCCGCGCGGTGAGGATCCCGAAGGGGAACCGGTCGTATGAGCCCGCTCGCCATCGGACTGCTTGTCGGTATCGTCACGGTGGTCGTGCTGGCCAGCGGGATCCCGGTGGCGTTCGGGCTCGTGGTGGTCGCGCTGCTATTCCTGGCCCTGTTCGACGGTGTCGGCAGCCTGGTGATTACCGGGGAGCTGTTTTTCTCCGGTCTCACGGACTTCACGCTGGTGTCCATACCCATGTTCATTGCCATGGGAGCCGCGGTCGCCGCATCGCCGGCCGGCGGGGACTTGTACGGAGCCCTGGATCGCTGGCTTTACAGGATCCCCGGAGGGCTTGCGATCTCCAATCTCGGCGCGTGCGCGCTGTTTGCCGCGCTCAGCGGCTCCTCGCCCGCCACCTGCGCCGCGATCGGAAAAATGGGCATCCCCGAAATGCGCAAGCGCGGCTATCCGGATGAATTGGCCGCCGGATCGATCGCTGCCGGAGGGACGTTGGGCATTCTCATCCCGCCGAGCGTGACGATGATCGTCTACGGCATCTCCACGGGGACATCGATCGGGCGGCTGTTCATCGCCGGCATCCTGCCCGGACTGATGCTCACGGGCCTGTTCAGTGTCTGGTCCATGATCCACGCCTGGCGCGACGGTTTCCAGGCCGCCCAGGAGCGACAGCACTTCAATCTCAAGCAGAAACTGCAGCAGGCGGTACGGGTTCTGCCCTTCCTGTTCATTGTCGTCGGGATTCTGTTCGTTCTCTACGGCGGCGTGGCGACACCGTCGGAGGCGGCCGGCGTGGGCGCCATGCTCTGCATCATCACGGTCGCCGTCGTGTACCGGATATGGAATCCGGCGCGTCTCTGGAAGATTCTCAGCAGCAGCACGCGCGAGAGCGTCATGATCATGATGATCATCGCCGCGGCGGCGCTCTTCAGCTACATGCTGTCCAGCCTGTTCGTCACCCAATCCATCGCCCAGTGGATCGCCGCGATGGAGGCCAATCGCTGGGTGCTGCTCGGCATGGTCAATGTATTCTTGCTGGTCGCGGGTTTCTTCCTGCCGCCGGTGGCGGTGATCCTGATGACCGCCCCCATACTCATGCCCATCGTCATCCAGGCCGGTTTCGATCCCTATTGGTTTGCGGTCGTGCTGACCATCAACATGGAAATCGGCCTGATTACCCCACCGGTGGGGCTGAACCTGTACGTCATCGATAGCATCGCACCGGACATCGGGCTCACCCGGATCCTGCGCGGCGCCCTGCCCTACGTGCTGCTGATGGTATTGGGGATCGTCCTGCTGTGCCTGTTCCCGGGCATTGCTACCTGGCTTCCCGAGGCATTGTTGGGCTAACCTTCGTCCTCAACTGAATTCACCAGTTTGCCGATCTCCGGCACCGCTACCTCGACGACATCCCCGGGTGTTAGATACTTGGGTGGATCGAAGCGGGCGCCCGCGCCGGTTGGCGTTCCTGTGGCAATGATGTCGCCCGGCTGCAGGCGCATGAACGTCGAAAGATAGGTGACGAGGAACTCGAACGGGAAGAGCAGATTCGCGGTGGTATCGTCCTGTCGTACTTCCCCGTTCACGTGGGTTGTAAGATGCAGCGTCTCCTTGCCCGCGAGTTCGTCCGTGGTGACCATCCAGGGCCCCAAGCTGCCGGAACGTTCGAAGTTCTTGCCTTGGGTTACGTTGAACCGCGCATGCCTTAGCCAATCCCTGACCGAACCCTCGTTCATCAACGTAAATCCGGCGACGTGATCCCAGACCATCTCCTTCGGTATCCGGCGACCCGGTTTGCCGATGACCAGCACGATCTCCCCTTCGTAGTCCAATTGGTCGGATTCCGGTGGGCGTAGGATGGGCTGCCTGTGTCCCACCAGCGATTCGCGCGTGCGCAGAAAGACGCTTGGATAGCTCGCGGCCTTCGCGCCGTCCTTGTACTCTGCGTCACGGTTGCCGTAATTGACGCCGATGCAGATGATCTTTTGGGGATCCGGCACGGTAGGCAAGTAACTAATTTCAGCCAGGTCGAAATCGACCTCTGACCTGGCAACGAGCTCCCCGAGCCTCGCCGTGTCGGTCGGCGACGGGGCACTCTCCAGCCAGCCGCGCAGGGACGCCCTGCCCTCGCCCAGACGCCGGCCCAAGTCAACGATACTACCGTCCCTGACGGCGCCGAAGCTCGCGCCGGTCGCCGTTTCGAAGCTGACGAGCCGCATCAGGCGGCGCTTGCGGGCAGCAGTCCAGCCCGTTTCAGCACGCCATCCAGGCGCCGCTCGAGGGCCTTGGTCGCAGGCATCATCGGCGGGCGGTGCTCGTTGTTCCGCAACAACCCCAGGCGTCGCATCATGTACTTGATCGGGATCGGGTTGGTGTCGTAGAAGACGGCCTGGTTGAGCTCGAAGAGTTCGTGGTGCAGATCGCGGCCGCGATTCAGGTCACCATCCCAGACTGCCCGGCAGATGTCCGCGAGCCGGCCGGGCCTCAGATTGCCGACGGCATTCATCAGGCCGCAGGCGCCGATGGCCATTTCCGGAAAGCTCAACTCTTCGAGCCCGACGAAAATCCGGAACTCATCGCCAAATTCGTGCAGGCACTCGGACACGAACCCGAGGTCATTCACGGCGTGTTTCATGCCAACGAAGTGTTCGCATTGATCCTTGAGAGCCTTGAGCGTGTCGAGCGTCACGCTGACCGCGGCGCGCCCGGGGATGTGGTAGATCATCCACGGTGTATCGTGGTCCGAAGCCAATTGTCGAAAATATTCCACCAGGCCCCGCTGAGGCGGACGAATGTAGTAAGGCGTCACCACGAGTAGCGCGTCGGCGCCGGCATCAACCGCGTGCGCCGTCAGCTGTCGGGTCTCCGCGAGCGACTGTGACCCGGTGGCGGCAACCACGGGGATACGTCCGTTCACGGTCTCGACTGCCAGAGAAACCAGGCGGTTTCTCTCTGCTACGCTCAGGCAAGACGGTTCGGCGCTCGTGCCGTTGACGAGAATGCCATGGGAGCCGTTGTCGAGTTGATATTCAACCAGCCGCCGATAAGCGTCATAGTCGACGGAACCGTTGGCGAACGGGGTTATCACGGGCGGAATCGAGCCCTTCAGCCTGTCTTCAGATTGATGATGAGTCACTGTATTGATGCCGGGAATGGTTGGCCATCGGCCAAGCGGATTGAACGAGAATCTCGGGCATTAGTCTATATAATGCACGCGTTTCCACAACGGGCAAACGCCCTTCGCCGAAAATGCCTCATCTGATTGTCGAATACTCCGCCAATGTCGAGGAACGAATCGACGTGGACGGACTGCTTGACCGTTTGCATACAGCGGCTTCGAACTACGACGTCTTCCCTCTGGGCGGGCTCCGGGTCCGCGCCGAACGACGCGACCGCTACCGCGTGGCCGACGGTCATCCCGACAATGGATTCGTTCATGTGACCGCCCTCATCGGTCACGGTCGGCCATTGGGAGTTCGCAAGCGGGTTGGCCAGGGGATTTTCGAGGTGATCTGCGACCATCTCGATCCCGCGTTCCAGGACACGCCGCTGGCGATTTCCTTCAATATTCAGGAGTTTCATCCGGAACTCAATTACAAGCGCAACAACCTGCACGAGCACGTGCGGGCTCGTAAGGCAGGATCATCAACATGAGCGGCACGCTGGCGGACAATCTGGTCAAGGCAGATGCGTACCTGGCGGCGTTCAGGCAAGGCACGTTGAACCACTTCATCGACGGACAGCCACGGCCCCCGTCATCCGGCGAAAAGTTCGACAACCGTACCCCGGTGGACGACAGTTTACTGGGGACGGTGGCTTCCGGGGATGCCACGGACGTGGATGCCGCCGCGCGGGCGGCGGCGAAGGCGTTCCCCGCGTGGCGCGGGATGACCGGCTCGAAACGCCGTGCCGTCCTGCACGACATCGCGGATGCCATTGAGGCCCGGGCGGAGCAGATCGCGATCGTGGAGTCGATGGATACCGGTCAGCCGATTCGATTCATGGCCGCCGCGGCCACGCGGGGCGCGGAAAACTTTCGCTTCTTCGCAGACCGGGCCCCAGGTGCCCGGGACGGATTGTCCCTGCCGGCCTCGCAGCACATGAACTACACGCTGCGTCAACCTATCGGTCCGGTGGCGGCCATCACGCCGTGGAATACCCCGTTCATGCTGTCGACCTGGAAGATTGCTCCGGCTCTGGCGGCCGGGTGCACGGTGGTCCACAAGCCCGCCGAGTGGAGCCCGCTGTCGGCCGCATTACTGGCCGAAACGTGCTTCGACGCCGGCTTGCCCGCCGGCGTGCTGAATACAGTGCACGGAGTTGGCGAACGCGCCGGCGTCGCCGTAACCGAGCACGAAGCGATCAAGGCCGTGGCCTTTATCGGTGAATCGCGTACCGGGAGCCTGATCATGGCGCAGGGCGCGAAAACCCTGAAACGGTTGCATTTTGAGCTGGGCGGCAAGAACCCCGTCGTGGTTTTTGACGATGCCGACCTGGACCGGGCCCTGGATGCGGCGGTTTTCATGATCTACAGCCTGAACGGCGAACGTTGCACCTCCTCCAGCCGGTTGCTGGTTCAGGACACGATCTACGACGCGTTCGTCGAGCGGGTCGCCGAGCGAATACGCAAGATCAAGGTGGGCCACCCGCTGGATCCTTCCACGGATATCGGCCCGCTGATTCACCCGCGGCATGTCGAGAAAGTCAGGGGTTACCTGGATCTGGCCCGCCTCGAAGGCGCCCAGGTGTCGACCGGCGGGTCCGGAGATCAAGTGGGTGGCAACTTCGTGTCGCCAACGCTCTTTTCCGATGCCACCAACCGGATGCGGATCGCCCAGGAAGAAATCTTCGGGCCGGTGCTGACGGCGATTCCTTTTGCGGACGAAGCCGAAGCCCTGCGCCTGGCCAACGACGTGCGCTACGGCCTGGCTGGCTACGTCTGGACGGGTGACGCCGGACGGGCGCATCGGTTCGCCGACGGCCTGGATGCCGGCATGATATGGGTCAACTCCGAGAACAATCGCCACCTGCCGTCGCCCTTCGGCGGCATGAAGTACAGCGGCATCGGACGCGACGGTGGGGATTACAGCTTTGACTTCTACATGGAGACGAAGAACGTCTGCATCGCGCTGGGAACCCATCGAGTCCCGTCCCTGGGGCGATAGCCCGAAGCTGCAATGAGCCTTTATCACGTCCAGAAACTGCTATACCAGCTGAACCGCGATCTCCATACGCAGCAGCGCTACGCGGACAATTTCGATGCCCTGCTGGCGGACTACGAACTCACCGACGAAGAGCGGACCGCAATCGAGAGCGGTGATATCGGATTGCTCTATGTCATGGGAGTCAACGGGCAGATCCTCATGCATTACTCGGCCCTTATCGGCCAGGAGTGGGACGAGTATATTCAGGCCATGAAGGACGGCGTGAGCAAGCATGGGCCGGTGCGGGGCGGTCTGTACACACTGCTGGAGGAGCGCGGGCAATGAGCCTGGTTTTCGCGGGCGTATGCAGCCACGCGCCGGGCATCACCGGACGGGCAAGCCGGGCAGATTCGCATATCCGTGACGAGCTGTACGCCAATTACGACAGGATGCGCAAGCGCATTGAGGCGAGCCGTCCGGATGCGCTCATCGTTGTCGCGGCGGAGCACTTCGCCAACTTCTTCATGAACAATATGCGTGCCTATTGCATGGGGATGGCGGAGCGGTACGAAGGTCCCATCGAGGACGAGGAATGGCTGGCCATCAGGCGGCGCAAGATTCCAGGCAATCCCGAGCTATCCAAACGCCTGATTCGTTCGGTCATGGAAGACACCGATCTGGCCTATGCCGAGGAATGGAAGTTCGATCACGGCATCATGGTGCCGCTCAATTTCCTTACGCCCCGGTACGACCTGCCGGTGATCCCTGTGAACATCAATTGCCAGGGGCCGCCCTTGACGCCCCTGCACCGAGCGTATCGTTTCGGCCGCGCCCTGCGCCGCGCCTGTGACGAACAGCCCGAGCGCATTGCGCTGGTGGGCACCGGCGGAATCTCCCATTGGCCATGTACACCCGACTCGGGAGTGATCAACGAAGCCTGGGATCGCGAGTTTCTCGACCGGTTCATCAATAACCGCAAGGATGAACTACTGGGCTACTCCGATGAAGACACCCTCCGGGATGCGGGTCAGGGCGGGTTCGAGATCCGCACGTTCATCGCCGTTGCCGGCGCCGCTGAAGGCTCCACTGGAGAGTTGCTTTTCTACGCGCCGATTCCGATCTTTGCGGTGGGCTGCACCGTGGCGGTCATGGGGCTGTGAATCGCACCCTTCATTTAATCTTCCAACTCGGCCTGGTATTCCGCGGCGCGCGACGCCGTGCTCTTGCCTCGGGCGTCAAGGCTGGAAATCGCCCATTCGGAGGATCCACCACAAGTGACGTCCTGCGATTTGGCCGGATAGGGCTTTGCCAATTGTCCATCCCGAACTCCGTCCAGTCGTAGTGGACGGTTGCCGGGTCGACCGAGGCATCCCGGGCAACGGCTATCTGAAATGCCTGGATGGCTTCTTCCACCGTAAAGAGCGTTTTATCCGCGAGTTCCTCGGGGCGTTCCCGAGGCGTAAGTTGACATTGTTCAGGATCGACAGCGCGGTACCGGAGAAAATCAACTGCTTCTCGGCCTCGCTGGCCTCCATGTCCTTGATGGTACTCACGGCACGATCGATCGAACCCAGCAGGTGCGGAAAATCGCTGCCCATCACCATGTGGTCCGCTCCGACGAGATCCCGCAGCATCTTGAGCGTGTGCTGGCTGAACGTGACCGTATCGTAGTAGAGCCGTTTCAGATAGACGCTCGGCAGTTCGTCGATGTTCTCGCGGCACTCCACGAAATCGCGGTAGCCGTTGTCCAACCGTTCCATCAGCCATGGGATCGTTCCGCCCGCGTGACCGATGATCCAACGGATATCCGGTAACTCGCGGAGCATGCCCGAATAGCACAGTTTCGCCACGGCCAGGGTTGTATCGGCGGGGAAACCGACTATCGGTCCCAGACAGTATTCCGCAAACGGCTCAGGTTCGGCCGGCAGGATGGGATGGATGAAAATGCAGACTTCACGCCGGTTGGCCTCCTCGAAGAACGGCCGGAACCGTGGGTCCGTCAGGGGTGCTCCCGACAGGTTGCTCTGCAGGATGACGCCGTTCAGTTTCAGCACATCCAGTGCGCGTTCCAATTCCCGAAGCGCCGCATCGGGGTTGGCCATGGGTATCGAGGCGAATCCCTTGAACCGCGTCGGGTAGGCGGCGATGAGTTCCGCGTATTTATCGTTTAGCCGGGCTGCTACGGCGGGCTGATGCTCAGCGTCGGTGAAATAGACGTTCGGGGTCGATACGGAGACTACCTGGACGTCGACGCCAACCCGGTCCATGGCCTCGATGCGCAACTTCGGATCCGTCATGGGCGGGGTGATGCTGAAAAACCGCGTGCCCCGATATTTCATCAGCGTATTGCCGGCAATGCCGGTGGCAAACGAATACTCGGCGCCCAACTTCCGGATCGAATCGAAGTAGTGCGGCGGGTAGTAGTGCGTATGCAAGTCGAATTTCATAGCGTGAACCCGCCAACGAAGTCGTGTGCCGCGCAATCCTGCCCAGGATGCCGTTTTCCGTCAAATCGCGTTGAACAGGATTGGATTGTGCGGCGGTGGCCAAGCAGCCCTTTCTGGAAATGGGCGCCGTGGCTGTAGTAAGGTTCGGGCGGTTCTCGCGGTCGCCTGGGACGAATCTATGCGGAAATCAAACCGG
>JAKZVH010000294.1:0-2745 GCA_047516145.1 Gammaproteobacteria bacterium | reverse complement strand
TCGTTGGATTCGAGAACGTGGCCGACCTCACCGAGTTGCCCGCCACCGGGAGTTACGTGGTCGCTCTCCCGATGAAGATCGAGGGCGGCAGCGGCGGGCCGTTGCGCATCGTCGCGTTCGTGCCGGCCGAAGCCGGGTCGTAGCGGACTGCATCGGTCCGTGACGTGACGGGAGGCGGTATCAGCGGCGGATATTCTCCTTTTCGACCGCGATGGTCACGGTAGCAGAATACCCACGACGGCGCCGGTGCAACAGGTGGCGAGCGTGCCGGCAACAATCGACCGCACGCCCAGCTGCAGTACCTCGTCGCGGCGCTCCGGGACCATGGTCGACAGGCCACCGATAAGAATCCCGAGGCTGCCGAAATTGGCGAAACCGCACATGGCATAGGTCATGATGATCTCGCTGCGCTCGGAGAGCGCTCCGGCCGGCAGGGCGGCGAGTTGCAGATAGGCAAGGAACTCATTGAGGATTGTCTTGACGCCCATGAGCGCTCCCGCCGCCAGGGCTTCGCTCCAGGGCACGCCCATCAGCCAGCACGCCGGCGCCATCACGTAACCGAGCAGGCGCTCCAGCGAAATGGGCTGGCCGCCCAACTCAGGTAGCAACGCGAGCACGGCATTGCCCAGGAACACCAGGGCCACCAACACCAGCAACATGGCGATGACGTTTAGGAACAGCTCGAGTCCGCTGCGGGTGCCGCGGGTGATGGCATCCATGGTGCTCTCGGCACCGCGATCCGGGACGAGCGCACCGGCCGTGGATGCGATGGTTTGCGGAACCATCAGTAGCGCGATGGTTATGGCTGCCGGGGCGCTGATGAGAGAGGCCGTCAGCAGGTGGCCGACGGCGTTCGGTATCACGGGTCCGATGATGGTGGCGTAGAGCACCAGCACGGTACCGGCGATGGTTGCCATTCCCGATACCATCGTCACGAACAGTTCGCTTCGACTCAGAGTGGCCAGGTAGGGTCGGATGAACAGCGGCGCTTCCACCATGCCAACGAAAACGTTGGCTGCCGCCCCGAGTCCGACGGCGCCGCCGACACCGAGGGTTTTTTCCAACCCGAGGGCGAAGCCCCGGACTATCCAGGGCAGGATCCGCCAATAGGTGAGTACCGCTGTCAACGCACTCACGACGATAATCAGGGGCAATGCGCGAAAGGCGAGCACGAAGCTTGCACCGGGCTGGGCTTCTTCGAAGGGCAGCGGTCCGCCACCGAGATAGCCGAACACGAATGAAGTGCCTGCATCGGTGGCCTGCTGCAGGGTCAGCACTAGATCGTTGAGGGCCGCGAGGGCACTCGCCAGCGGCGGTAGCTTCAACAGAAGCGCGGCGAGGATCAGCTGTGCCGCGATGCCGGAGACGGCCACGCGTACGCTGGCGGCGCGGCGGTTTTCGCTGATCGCCCAGGCGATGGCCACGAACACCAGCAACCCAAACGCACTTTGCAAAGAGTGCATCACTGGTCAGTCGGGGAGGGGCACATGTATGTACTTCAATTGGTACCGCTATTTGGGGAAGAAGTCGCTGAAAGGAAGCTGCTCCCAAAATGGCCGGCCGTGGACCAGCGTTGGCGTTGGTGCACGCATCTTTGGCCTGCATCCCGGCGGGTGGGCTGGCGCGGACGCGCCGGCCACCCATCCCGGTGCTATTCGGCGGGCGCGAAAATTCCTGAAGACCCCGGGCCTGGGTCGCTCACAAACGCACCGACGAGGTGACGGTCATCCTGAGACATATCCAGAAACTGCACGCCGAGTCCGGTACCGCCATTCCGCAGGTTTCGAACGGCCGCGGCGCAGGAGATCGAATGGCCGACGCCGGGCAGCATGAAACGAAGATTCAGAACGCTGCCAATTGGAAAACCGTCGGCAGTCTCAATAAAGGCACCTCCTTCACTCACGTTCGCCGGCAGAGTTCCTGGGGCTCTTGTGAAGATGCCATCCTGGCCAAGCCAGATCTCGGTGTGAAGTGCGGCTCGGGGGTGTGTCCGATGTTCGTGCATGCTGGCCTCACAGGCTTCGTCGCGCACCCTTTGCGCTCGTGATCCTAACAGCGATCGGCCACGCTGCAACCGGAAAATGCGTGGGTGTCACACGACCGACGGCTCTCTTCGCGCACATTCGCACGAACGGTGGAATCGCCGACCGCCGTGTCCCCGGACGGCGGATTCCCATATAATCCGGCAGAAGAAACATAGATCGACCCCGGCACTCGGCTTGGCCCCTGGGGTTAGCCGTCCACGACCGTCCTTTGACGCCACACTGGAAGGAGGCATCACGTGCTCCGACCCTACCTGTTCGCGCTGTCTTGCGCGGCGGTTCTGAACGTCGCCGTCGCAGACGCACACATCATCCGAATCGAGATCACCGGTGTCGAGTCTCCGACCTTCGAGGGAAGGTCGTTTGGCGATGTCGGCCCCTACGAGAAATTGCGTGGCCGAGCCTACGGAGAGGTCGATCCCGAGGATCCTCGGAACGCCGTCATTACCGACATTGAGCTTGCGCCGCGCAACGCGAACGGGATGGTCGAGTACTCGATGGACATCTACATCCTGAAGCCCGTGGACCTGGGTCGAGGCAACCACAAACTCGTCATCGACGTGAACAATCGTGGCGGAAAACGTTTCGGCCAGCTGAATAACAGCCCTGTCATGAACGATCCAACCACCGCGGCCGACGCCGGAGAGGCGTTCTTCATGAGGAGAGGCTACACGCTCGCGTGGAACGGGTGGGACATTTCGGC
>JAKZVH010000293.1:0-21663 GCA_047516145.1 Gammaproteobacteria bacterium | reverse complement strand
GACGCCGCAATGGTGGGTCACCTTCCCCGTCTTCGGGCTGGCGCTGTACTGGGCGATCCTGCCCAGGGGATTCATGTTCTTCTATTCGTCGCGGGACGTGAAGACCACCAAGCGAATCGGGCTGACCGTGGGCCTCTACCTGATGACCCTGTATTTGCCGGCAATGGTGATCGGCTTCACGGCCTTCTATTTCCTCCCCGAAGTGGACTCCGACGGCTCCTTCCCGATGCTGTTGGCAACCTATGCGCCGGCCTGGTTCGCCGGGCTGATCGTGGCGGGCGGTCTGGCGGCGGGCATGTCATCCCTGGACGCCGACACCAACGCCAATTCCGCCATGCTGACAAAGGATGTCTACGCGAGTTTCATAAGGAAGAATGCGACGGATCGGCACTACATCGCCGTCGGGCGTTTCTTCGTCGTTGGCCTGGTGGCGATAACGGTGGCCGCGGCGGCGTATCGCTGGGGCCTGGTCGTCCTCATGATCGGCGTCACCGCTTCGATGATCACGCAGCTCCTGCCGGCGGTGCTGGCGGTAACCGTTCCCATGGGGATCCGCTTCACCAAGGCGGGCGTCACCGCGGGAATCCTCTCCGGTCTCTTCGTGGCGCTACTGTCGCTTTTCTTCGGCGCCGATTTCCTTCCCACCGGCTGGCGTTTCGACCCGTCTTTCTGGGGCCTGGTAGTCAATGTTCCCGTAACCCTGATCGTGAGCCGGTTCACGACACCGCCGGACCCCGAAGCCGTGGCTCGAATCCGTGCCGCATTGGACGAGGAATTTCGCCGATCTTCCGCGACCTGAACGACGGTCTCCGCGCGTTAATTCTTTGCAACGCGTCCACGCGGACGAACAGGTAATCGGTGGAAGCGGTATAATTCGGGGTTGTGCGGACAAATATTGAGGACAGTTGAAATGAGTGACCAGCCGTGGAAGACCGATGACTGGTTCAGCAGTGCCTGGAACTACAATGACCAGGTCACCAGGGACCTCAACTTCCCCGATTCCATCAAGATCCACGACGTCTCGCTGCGCGACGGCGAGCAGCAGACCGGCATCGCTTACACCTTCAACGACAAGCTGCGCATCGCCGAGGCGCTCGCCGAAGCCGGCGTCCACCGCATCGAGGCGGGTCTCCCCGCCGTCTCCCGGGACGATTTCCGTGCCATAGAGGCCATCGTCAAGCGTAACCTGGGCCCGGACATCTATTCCTTCTGCCGCTGCATGAAGGCGGATATCGACGCTTCCGTCGACTGCGGTGTCAAGGGTCTGATCATGGAGGTTCCGGCCAGCCCGCACCTGATCAAGTACGGCTACAAGTGGCCCTTGCAGAAAGCCATCGATCTCTCTGTCGAAGCCACCGCCTACGCCCACGAGCAAGGTCTGGAGGTGGTGTTCTTCCCGATCGATTTTTCCCGGTCGGAAATCGATTGGGTTCTCGATCTCATCAACAAAGTTGCCACCGACGGGCATATGGATGCGCTGGTACTGGTGGACACGTTTGGCGTGGTTTCGCCCCACGCGATGAAATTCTTCGTCCGCGCCGTCAGGAACCGCTTCCCCGACACGCGGCTGGAAACGCACTTCCACCAGGATTTCAGCCTCGGCGTGGCGAATACGCTCCTGGCGTTGGCAGAGGGCGCCGAGGTGGTGCATTCAACGGTGCTCGGCATCGGCGAGCGCGCCGGCAATGCCCCGACCGAAGACATCGTCATGGCCCTGCTGACCATGTACGGCATCGACATCGGCATCCGCACCGAGAAGTTCTATTCCCTGTCCAAGCTGGTCCAGGAACTCTCCAACTTGGACGTGCCCAGCAACCGCTCCATCGTCGGTGACCGCCTGTTCCAGGTGGAATCGGGGATCATCGCCAACTGGTTCTACAACTGCGGCAAGGAACACCAGACGGAACTGTTCCCCTTCCGCCCCGAAATGGTTGGCCAGCCGGAAGCGGAAGTGGTTCTCGGCAAGGGTAGCGGCATTGACTCGGTGAACATCTGGCTGAGCCGCATCGGGGCGCAGGCGACCGACGACGAAGTTGCCGGGATCCTCTCGCAAGTCAAGGCGTTGGGCATGCAGACGAAGAGGCTCTTGACCGAGGAACAGTTCCGCGACATCGTGGATCGTACCGTCTCCAAGGTGGCTTGATTACCCGATGCGTCCCCTCGACTACATCGTACCGGAGTCCGCCGAAGCGGCCGTGGCCGTGTTGACGGAGCATGGCGAACACGCCTGTCCCCTGGCCGGCGGCACGGACCTGGTGGTAGACCTCAAGCACGCGCCCGGTAACGTCAGCGCGCTGGTGGACGTCTCCGGTCTGAAGGAGTTCCTTGGCATCGAGGAGACCGACGAGGGGCTGCGCATCGGCAGCATGGTCACCTATGGCGAGATCATGGAAAACCCGATCTGCCTGGCGAAAATACCGCAAGTCGTGGCTGCATCCCATACGGTGGGTGCAGTGCAAACTCGCAATCTGGGCACCATCGGCGGCAACCTGGTGACCTGTGTGCCTTCGGCTGACAGCGCGCCGGCCTTGATGGTGCTGGATGCGGAGGTCACCCTGGTGGGACCCAACGGTTGGCGGCGAATGCCGATCGACGATTTCTTTGTCGGCCCCCGCAAGACCATTCTCGAGCCACACGAACTTCTGGCGGAAATCTGGATTCCGAAGCACACGCTGGGCAAACCATCCGGCTTCTGCAAGTTCGGGTTGCGCAAGGGACAGGCCCTGGCGCTGGTAAACACCGCGGCCGCGCTGGAACTGGAGGATGGAAGGATCGTGGAGCCACGCATCGCGCTCGGCGCGGTCGCACCCACGCCGCTTCGGGCGCTGAAGGCCGAGGCCTTTCTTGCCGGCAAGGACGCCAGCGGCGAGAATCTGGACGAGGCGGCAAGAATTGCGGTAACGGAAGCCAAGCCCATCGACGATTTTCGAGCGTCGGCCAACTACCGGCGGCAATTGATTCATACCCTTACGCGGCGCGTTCTGGATCGATCCGTGGCGATCGCTCGGGAACGGTAACGCGAGTCAGGATGCAATAGCGGAGTACTTGAAGGATGTTGGTAGAACTGACCGTCAACGGTGAATCCAGGTCGGCCGATGTGCCGCCGGAAACGACATTGCTGAAGATGTTGCGGGAGCATCTTGGTCTGACCGGGGCAAAGCTCGGTTGCGACGTGGGCGACTGCGGAACTTGTACCGTGATCGTCGACGGCGTATCCGTTAACTCGTGCCTGATGCTGGCGGGTCGTGCGGGCGGGAGCGACGTGACCACCATCGAAGGCTTGGCGAACGCGGACGAATTGCACCCGCTGCAGCAGAAATTCGAGGAACACGGTGCCCTGCAATGCGGATTCTGCGGACCCGGAATGCTCATCTCGGCCAAGAATCTGCTCGACCGGAACCTGAATCCCAGTGTCTTCGAGGTCCGGGATGCCCTTGCCGGTAACCTTTGCCGTTGTACGGGATACACGAAGATCATTGAAGCGGTCATCGATGCGGGCGAGATGATGAGTTCGGAGCAAGCAAACGTTTAAGTGCCCTGCCCTATAGGAGAATGCGGATGGCTACCCGGATAAAGGATGTACAGACCAACGTTGAAGACTTGGTAACGGCACGTGAAGCAAGGGCGCCATCCCGGCAGCCACTGGCAGTTCCGGCGGACAATCCCGTCATGTTTCCGTTGGATCTTCCCGAGAGCGAGTCCCGGCTTCGAACGCCGGCGGTGGGACAGCGGGCCACCCGGCCGGACGGCCGTCTGCACGGCCTCGGGCAGACCAAGTACATCGACGATTTCACGTTTCCGCACATGCTTCACGCGAAGATTCTGCGCAGCGAGTACCCCCACGCTCGTATCGTCAGCATCGATACCAGCGAAGCGGAAAAGATGCCGGGAGTGATGGCGACGCTCACCGGTGCCGAGATTCCGGAAAACTCCTTCGGCCCCACCTACCAGGATCAACCGGTACTCGCCTACCCCATCGTGCGCCATCGCGGCGACGGTGTGGCGGCGGTGGCCGCGACCTCCGAGCAGTTGGCCCTGGACGCACTGGAGAAGATCAAGGTGGAGTATGAGCCTCTGCCGGCGGTATTCGACCCCCTGGAGGCCCTGAAAGACGACTCGCCCAAGGTGCATGGCGATTCCAACATCTATACCAGCAAGACGATCAAGAAGGGTGATGTCGAGAAAGGCCTGGCGGAGTCCGATCACGTCTTTCACGGGCAGTTCCGCACGCAGATGGTGGAGCACGTACCGCTGGAGCCCCACGCATCGATCGCTTCCTGGGACGGTAACGGGCGGGTCACACTGTGGTCCAGCCTGGGACGGATCACACTGGGCCGGGAAGATATGGCGCGGACGCTGCAAATGCCCCAGAGCCGGATCCGGCTTATCGGTACCGTGGTCGGCGGCAATTTCGGCGGCAAGAATGAAATCACCAACGAACCGATCCTGGCGCTCCTGTCCAAGAAGTCGCGTCGGCCCGTCAAGTCCGTGTTCACTCGCGGCGACGAGTTCGTCTCCTCGACCATCCGGCATCCCTTCATCATGGATTACACCACCGGCATCAACAACGACGGCCGGATCCATGCGCGCAAGATTCGCCTGGTGCTCGATGGTGGTGCGTATTGCTCGTGGACGGGCACGACCATCGGCAAGGGATCGATTCTGGCCCCTGGTCCGTACAACATCGAGAATATTCTCGTTGAGGCCTACGCGGTCTATACGAACAAGACCACGACCGGTGCCATGCGGGGATTCGGCGCACCCCAGGTCTGTTTCGCCTACGAATCCCAGATGGACGAGATGGCCCACGCATTGGGAATCGATCCGTTGGAGATTCGACTGCGCAACGGGTTCTCGGAGAACTCCCTGAGCCCCACCGGACAAAGCCTGCAAAGCGTGGCGTTGAAGGAATCCCTGACACAGGCGGCGGACCGTTTCGGGTGGAAGGAGTGGCGGGCATGAAGAAGCGCGGACGCGGCATGGCGTGCATGTGGTACCCCATCGGCTTTACGGTGGCGGCCAACCCCAGCGCGGCGACGGTGAAGGTGAATACCGATGGAACCGCGACATTGCTCACCGGCACGGTGGAAACCGGTCAGGGCGCCCTCACCGTGCTCGGCCAGATCGCGGCAGAAGCACTCGGTCTGGCCACCGACGACGTGCATGTCGTTTCCGGCGATACCGATGTAACGCCAATGGATACTGGCGCCATTGCCAGTCGGACCACGTACGTCACCGGCAATGCCGTCGTTCGGGCCGCCGAGAAGGCGCGCGACATCCTCTTCGAGGCCGCGGCCCCGCTGCTCAACGTCAAGCCCGAGCAACTGGAAGTCAGGGACCGGCATATCCAGGTCCTGGGGTTTCCTTCACGATCGATCCCCATCGACAAGGCGGTCCACCACAGCGAATCGGTCATGGGCAACCCGGCCATAGGCAGCGCTTCCTACAATCCGCCCACGGTGGAGATGGACCCGGAGACCGGCCAGGGCAAACCCTTCAATACCTACGTCTACGCCACGCAGATCGCCGACGTCGAAGTCGATGACGAAACCGGCGAGGTGGAGGTGCTGAAAATCGTCGCCATCCACGATTGCGGAACCCCCATCAACCCGATGCTCGTCGAGGGACAGATCCAGGGTGGAATTTCCATGGGCGTGGGATTCGCCTTGCAGGAAGAGATCCTGTTCGAGGAAGGCCGGCAGATCAATCCCAACCTGACCAACTACATCATGCCCACCAGCCTCGACATGCCGGAACTGGATGTGGGACTGGTGGACAACTACGATCCCACCGGCCCCTTTGGCGCCAAGGGCGCCGGGGAGCCCACGGCGGTTCCCACCGCGGCTTGTATCATGAATGCGATCTACGACGCCGTGGGAGTCAGGATCACCGCCCTGCCCGCGACCGCGGAACGAGTACTGACCGCCATCAATGAAAAACGCCAGGCTGAACAGGCAGAAGCGGCGTAGTGTAGGGTATATAACGGTATAAGTATCAATTCGTTATATAACAATAGTAATAATATATCTAGATCATGGCGCAGGGTTTGGGATTCGAAATTCCGGAGTCCATGAAAGCCTGGGTCCTGGGTGACCCGGACGAACTCACGCCGGTAGATAAACCGGTACCGTCGCCCGGAGTGGCGGAGGTGCTGATCAGGATCGATGCGGTGGCGATCTGCGCCACCGATCTTGAGATTATCAGCCACGGCACACCCGCGCTGATCGGTGGCGCCCTCCCCTTCAACAAGAATTTCACGCCCGGCCACGAGTTCATGGGTACGATCGTGGCGCTCGGACCTACGGTGGACGAATACGCGGTCGGAGACCGGGTCGCCGTCGAAATCCATGCCGGTTGCGGACGTTGCAAACGCTGCCGCATGGGCATGTACACGTCGTGCCTGAATTACGGCGCCAACTACGGCGAATTTTCGAAGGGTCACCGAGCCAACGGCTACACCACCGATGGAGCGTTCACGCAATACGCCGTCAATCACGTCAATACCCTGGTGAGAGTGCCCGACGCCATGAGCGACGAAGTGGCCACGCTGATTGTCACCGCCGGCACGGCGACCTACGGGCTTGACGTGCTCGGCGGACTGGTGGCCGGCGACAGCCTTGTGGTTACGGGAGCGGGCCCCATCGGCCTCCTGGGAGTCGCGGTCGGCAAGGCGTTGGGCGCCGGTCCGGTGATTCTCACGGACATCGTCGACGAGCGACTGGAAGTCGGCAGCCGCCTCGGAGCGGATTACGTAGTCAACGCCGCCCGGGAGGCCGCGGTGGCTGCCGTGCACCATGCCAACGGTGGGCTCGGAGTCGACTTTGCGCTGGAATGTTCGGGCGCGCCGAACGCGTTGAACGAAGCCATTGCCATGGTCAACCGCGGTGGGCGCGTCTGCCTAGCAGCGTTCTCATCGCGACCCGTTTCCGTCGATATCAGCCAAATCGTCATCAACAACATCTACCTCTATGGCATACGTGGAGAGGGCCAGAGCGCCGTGCGCCGTGCCGCCGCGATGATGGCCCAGCAGAAATTCGATGCATCGCCGGTTCACACGCATACCTTTCCGTTGAGCGAGTTGCCGGAGGCCCTCAGGCACGCTCGCGAAAAGCTCGACGGCGCCATCAAGGTGGTCATCAAGAATCAGGAGTGGTGAAGCAAGTACGTTTCGCCACTGCCCAATACACCAGGAGGATTGAACACATGCCCGCATATTGGCTTGCACGCTCAAAAATCAATGATCCCGTCGAATACAAGCGCTACACGGATCTTGTCCCGGATATTCTCGCCAAGTTCAAGGGCAAGGTGCTGGCGAGAGGTGGGCGTCACGAGCACCTGGAGGGGGGCGGATTCCATGTGCGGCACGTGGTCGTCGAGTTTCCGACCTTCGAGGATGCGGTCGCTTGCCACCGTTCACCGGAGTACCAGGAAGCTCGGAAATTCCGACTCAACGGAGTGGGCAACAACGAATTGGTGATCGTCGACGGTGGCGATGCGACACCAAAGTGATCGAATTCTCGCCCGTGTCGCTGACTTGGCCCGGAGACAACATAGCTGTCAGGCGTAGGGTTCGTCCATGGCTACGAACTCGGTTTCGGCAAGGGCGCTCTCGGTCCAGGCGACCATGCCGCGGCTGTTGAGCAGCGTCTGCCGATACGCGTGCGCCGCACCGTCCAACACGACGCCGTAGGTGGCGAAGCCGTCCCCCGGTTTGCCTTCCCACAACACCGGCACCAGGCCCGTCGGCGACAGGATGTCGATGTTGCGCCGCCAATCCTCCGAATCGAACTTCAGCAGGCGTTCAGAAAACGGAATGCCGAGTTCGGTCATCGCAACCCAGGGGCGTAATGACCAGGAGGAATAGTTCTTATTGGCTACCACAAGCGTCAGGGGAGCAGGCATGGGCGTTCAGCCGTCATTGACGAACTGGAGATTACCACTGGGCACACGTTGCCGGAAGCTCTTGTTCGACTCCTTCTACGGTTGCCCACTGCACTTTATCGTTGCCCCGCCGCACTGCCAATCGAAGGGTGGCTGACATTCCGGCGCCGAAAATAACGGAAATCGCGGTCGCCCCTACAAACTGCGACCGAAGTCGGCGTAGAATCGGGTTTACTGCAAGATCGCCAGAGGGGAAAAGAAAATGAACATGATCCGAGTGGCAGTATTGATGCTTGGCGCGGTTTCCATGGCCGCCATGGCGCAGCGAAAGGGCGGCGACGACATCACGGGGCCGTATGACGTTGACGTCGATTGGGCGGAAAACGTCTGTGGAGACGGCTGGCAGTCCGGTTCGACGAGTGGCGTCTGGGCCGAAAGCGCCGATCGCGTCTACGTGTTCCAGCGTGGTTGTCTGCCGGCGATCCCGCCGTCGAACTCAATCGTTCCTGAACGCAACGCGTCCGGTTACTCGTTGTCTGCGAGCGATCCTGAGCGACACCCGCGCTGGGAGTACAACCTCATGATTTTCAATCGTGATGGCGATCTCATCGATTCCTGGGAACAGCATAACGACCTGTTTGTAAGACCGCATCGGGTGGTGATGGACCCGCATGATGCCGAACGCCATGTCTGGCTCATCGATGACGGCGCGCACATGATTTACAAGTTCACGAATGACGGCGAGCTCCTCATGTCGCTCGGCGAATTTCGCGTGCCCGCAAGCGACGAGAGTCACTTCGGCCGACCTACCGATATCGCGTTTCTGCCGAACGGCGCCTTTTTCGTCAGCGACGGCTACCGCAATACGCGTGTGGTGAAGTTCAACAAGGATGGCGAATACCTGCTCGCGTGGGGCGAACCGGGCACGGGACCGAGCCAGTTCGATACGGTCCATGGTATTGCGGTTGATGGCCAGAATCGCGTCTACGTCGCCGACCGTGCCAACTCGCGCATCCAGATTTTCGACGAGAACGGCAACTACCTGGACGAGTGGAACGACATTACCTATCCCTACTACATCTATGTCTCGGCCGATCAACATCTCTGGGTTGCCGACGGGCGGACGAACAAGATCCTGAAGTACAACCTGGACGGCCAGCTGCAGAGCTCCTGGGGTACGTTTGGAGCGATGCCGGGTGGCATGTGGGGGCCGCACCAATTCAGCGTAGACGACGAAAACAACTTCTTCGTCGCCGATGTGCACGTCGGCCGGCTGCAGAAGTTCGTGCCCAAGGACGGCGTCGATCCTTCGCGGCTCGTGGGGCAACGCGCTGACACGTTGCACTAGCCGGACGATATTCGGAGGCACCGGATGAGAGCCAGGTTCACAGTCTTCGTTTACGCGTCATGGATGTGCCTCGCTGGCATGGCTGAGGCGCATCATTCATTCGCGGCGCAGTATGACGCGGATCGGCCGGCGACGCTCCACGGCGTCGTAACGAAAGTCGAGTGGATGAATCCGCATACGCGTTTCTATATCGACGTCGAAGATGACCACGGCAATGTCGTCAACTGGAACCTCGAGTTGGCCAGCCCCAACATCCTGGCGAGGCGCGGTTGGTCGCGGAATTCTCTACAGGTCGGTGACGTCGTGACCGTGGACGCCTCCCTGGCGAAGGACGGGTCCAACATGGCCAATGCCATCTCCGTCATTCTGGCTGACGGCAGCCGGGTATTCTCCGTGTCTCCGAATACCGGCGCGCCGTCGGTAGAGCAATGAGGATCTTGGCGAAACCAGGCGCCGCCGCTACGGCATTGGCAGCACTACTGGGGAGCGGCATCCTCAGCGCGCAGGACGCGGACCCAATCGCGCCCAGCCGTGCCGGCGGCACGCTCGGCGACATTGGTGGTGTGGCCAAAGGCGTTGATACGACAACACCGCGGCTAACGAACGGCAGGCCGGATTTCTCCGGGCTCTGGTTGGGTAACGGTCCTGGCCGGGATATCTCGCTGGGACTCCTGCCCGGTGAGGAGATCGTGCTGTTGCCCGATGCGCGGGCGCTCATGGAGAGCCGAATGTCCAACGAGGATCCGGAGGCGCATTGCCTCCCGACCGGCGTTCCACGGATCGCGCCTTATCCCTGGCGGCTCGTCCGGTCGCCGCTACAGGGCGAAACAACGCATCTGTACATGCTCTTCGAAGGAAACATCCATAGCTACCGCCAAATCTTCATCGACGGGCGCGACCACGGCGAGGATCTGGACCCGACCTGGTATGGGCATTCGATCGGTGGCTGGGATGGAGATACATTGGTCATCGATACGGTCGGATTCAATGATCGCTTCTGGTTCGATTTTGCCGGCCATCCGCACACGGAGCAGTTGCATACGATCGAGCGCTACACGCGACCCGATCTCAGCACGATGGAGATCGAGACGACGATCATCGACCCCGGCGCCTACGCAAAGCCGTTTACGGTGAAATTTACCGCGAGCCTGCGGCCTGACTGGGAGCTCATGGAATACATTTGCAACGAGAACAACCAGGACGTCGAGCACATCATGGGGCCGACGATCGGCGCGCCCTGACCCAAGAAAGAAGGAAAGAAAGGGACACGGCCCCTTTTTCGCGACAGGGCCGTCGCTCCCGCACCCTGTGTTTGAAGAGAGCGTAAAATCTGCATCCAACAAACACTCTGGCGATAAAGGGAGAAAGGATGAAGTCAGTTCCCGGGGAGCCTGCCGGGCGTAGCCGCGCCCTATCCACCGCTGTCGCGGCCATAAGCGTATGGCTGCTCGCGTTACCCGCCGTCGCGGAAGTTGTTCGCATCGAGGTCGAGACGCGCGATGCGGTAGCCGAGGGCAAATCCTACGGGCTGGCGGGTCCTTACGAGCGCCTTGCCGGTCGAATCCACTATGCGGTCGACCCGGCGAACCCGGCCAACCGGATCATCCGGGATCTCGATTTCGCGCCGACGAATGAAGCGGGCCTGGTTGAGTTCTCTTCGGACTTCTACCTCTTGAAGCCCGTAGACGCGCGAGCGGGTAACGGGACGGTTTTCGTCGACGTCATGAATCGGGGGGGTAAACGCGCACTGGGCTACTTCAATCTCGCGCCCCCGTCGCTGACGCCGGTTACCGGGGCCGATCTCGGCGACGGCTTTCTCATGCACGAAGGTTTCTCGGTTCTCCATGTCGGTTGGCAATTCGATGCGCCTCGGCGGGAGAACTTCATGCGCGTCTATCCGCCGGTCGCAACCGACAACGGCGAGACGATCGAGGGATTGGTGCGCAGTGACTTCGTCGTCACGGAACGCAGTTACGACTATTCGCTCGGCGACCGGGGCCACATCCCCTATGCCGTGGTCGACCCGGACGATCCGCGCAATCGGCTGACCGTCCGCGACTCCGCTGCAGGCGAGCGCGAGTTGATACCGCGCGAGCAATGGCAGTTCGGGCGTGTCGAGGACGGACGCATGGTTGCCGACCCGACGCGCGTCTATCTATCGGCCGGGTTTGAGCCGAACAGAATCTACGAAGCCGTGTTTGTCGCCGGCGATCCGCCGATCGCCGGGCTTGGGCTCGCGGCGATGCGCGACACGGTATCTCACCTGAAGTACGACGCGGTCGAGGCGCTGAATTTTCCGGCCGGGGCGATCCAGCGGGCGATTACCTTCGGTAACTCGCAGGCGGGACGGCTGCTGCGGCATTTTCTCTACGATGGTTTCAACATGGACGAACAGCAGCGCATGGCGTTCGATGGCCTGATTCCGCACCTCGCATCGAACGCGACGGGCAGCTTCAATCATCGGTTCGCGCAGCCGTCGCGGGCCGTCGACAGAAGCTACTTCTACCCGGGCGACCAGTTCCCGTTTTCGGATGTCATGCAGGCCGACCCGGTGACGGGTGTCGAGGACAGTCTGCTGGCGCGCCTGACGCCCGAGACCATTCCGAAGGTCTTCTACACGAACACGTCAACGGAGTACTGGCGGCTGCCGACCGCGCTCATCCATTCAACGCCGGACGGTGAGAAGCATCTGCCGCCCGCGGACACGTCCAGAATCTATTTCTTTGCCGGCACGCAGCACGTACCGGCGCGATTCCCCGACACGCGCCTCGATGGATTGCGTATCGGCAACCCGAACAACTATCGCTGGTTCCTGCGCGCGCTGTTGCTGGCGTTGAATGACTGGATTGCCGATGGAACGCCGCCGCCCGAGAGTCGCTATCCGACCCGAGAGGCGGGTACGCTCGCGGAACTCGAGAACATACGTTTTCCCGTCATTCCCGGCGTGCGCCTGCCGAGCGACGTCAGCCGCGCCTATCGTCTCGACTACGGCCCGCGGTTCATTTCCGACGGGATCATCGCCAACGAGCCGCCGATCGTGCATTCGGTGTTCCCATTTCTCGTGGCGCAGGTCGACGCGGGCGGCAACGAAATCGCGGGCCTGAGATCGCCCGAGCAAGCTGTGCCGCTGGCCACCTACACCGGATGGAGCCCGTTCAACCCGATCTCGACACCCGGTTCGTATATCCCGTTCGCGAGAACCCGAGCCGGCCGCGAAGCCTCCGGGGATGAGCGGCCGTCGATCGAGGAGCTCTACGATAGCCGCGAGCAGTATCTCGGACTCGTTGCGTCCGCGGGACTGGAGCTCGTCGAGTCCGGATACATCCTTGCCCGGGATCTGCCGGCCATCATCAAGGATGCGGGCAGGCACTGGGACTATTTAATGTCCGCTAACTGACAATTGTTAAAGGGGGGACTATCAATTTTCGGTTCGCTCATTGGCTGGCGTGCAACCACGCTGATGAATCTCAATGGGACCGTGAGTTCCGGGTTCCCCTCGATCTACCCGACCGGGACGACGATCCATTCCCCCCCGGCGACACGCCGACGCAAGCGGCCTCTATTGGGCGATCCGATCGATGACCAGGTCCAGCGCCCCGCTTCCCTCTTCCGGACGTAACTCGATTTCCCCGAAAAGGTCGCCGGGCTGTGCCGTGGGCTGACCCGATGCGGAAATGCGGGCGACCACTGTCAGCGCGTCGAAGTCCGCCAGCGAACGGCCCGGCAGCATGCTGTTCGCATCGCTCAAGGAGAATACTCCGGGCACGGCGGTAGCGGAGTGCCTGATTACGGCCACTGGGGGGCCGCCTTCCGGCGCGCGGGCGAAGATGAAGAGCGCCGCGGCAGGGTTGTCGATCGCTCCAGCCGCGTTGAGCCCTTCGGAAAAACGGATATTTAGCCTGATTTCCAACCCGGCGGGAGGTTCCGACTGGGCGAGTTGCAGCGGTTCGTCCGCGGGCTGTAGCGCGCCGCCCAAAGCGTCAAGGTGTTGTAGGAGTACATCTCGCAGGGCTTGGGGGGGATCCAGCTGCAGCAGGCGTGTCCACCGCATGCGCGCCACTTCCATGCGCTGGGTCGCGGCAGCTGCCCGACCGCCGTACCACAGCGCCGTGGTGTTTTCCGGCTCAAGCTGCAAGACCTCCTCGAATATCTGTCCAGCCGAACCGCGCAGCGATTCGGGATCGGCCAGTACTTCCGATTCGCCGAGCGCGAGCCGCAAGTCGGTTCCGGGCGCCGGAGTTCGCGCCAGGGCTTCGCGGAAGGCCCGGCGAGCGTCCGTGAAGCGGCTCAATGACATGTAGCTCTGGCCCAGAAGAAACCAGCCCGCGGGGTCTTCCGGTTGCTCCTGCAGGCGGGCGTCGAGGCTGGCAACCAGCTCGTCCATGGCGGGCATCGCGCCGCCCGGGTCGGATTGACGCTCCCATGTTCCGATGCCGAGATAGAGGATCACCGCCAGAGGCACGAGCAGGGCTGCCGCCACCGAGCCGAGACCCGACCATCGCCCGCTGCGTTGCCGTTCCCGCCATAGCGGTACGAGTACGAACCCCAATGCACCCAGGGACAGGAGGGTCGCGCCGATCCAGAACTGGACGATCATCGGGATTCCGGTTCTTCCAGGGGTTGTGCCATGCGTACGCGCAGTACGCGGATGAATACCACGAGCCCGATGATGACGAAAAACGCGGGACCACCCCAGAGCGCCCAGGTGGCAGGTTGAAAGCGCGGCCGATAAAGTACGAACTCGCCGTAGCGTGCGACGAGAAATTCATCGACGTCCTGCCGGCTCGCGCCCTCCCCCATCATCTCCCGGATCTCGCGGCGCAGGTCGGCGGCCAGCGGTGCGTTGGAGTCCGCGATGGTCTGGTTCTGACAGACCAGGCAGCGAACTTCCTTGATCAGACTCTGGTATTGAGCTTCCAGTGCCGGATCCTCAAAGGGAGGGTGCGGATCGATAGCCCATGTCGTAGTGACCGGTAGCAACCACGCCAAAGCGGCAACCAGCGCTTGTCCCGGCAGCCGGCGGATCATTCCCGCTCCGAAAGCGGACACGGAAGGCTGCCACACTGTTCCGCAATCCTGGGGAGAAACTCCCGGGCCCAGACTTCCCGGTCCAGCGGGGCGATGTGCTTGTACAGAACGGTTCCGTCCCGTGCCAGCAGGAATGTTTCGGGCGCTCCGTAAACGCCCCAGTCTATGGCGACATCGCCTATCTCGTCGAATGCCGAGGCCACGTAGGGGTCGCCCAGGTCCGCGAGCCAGTTGAGCGCGGTCTGCCGTTGATCTTTCCAGTTGAGGCCGTATATCGGCACTGCGCCCGACTCGGCCAGGTCCACAAGGAATCCATGTTCCTGCCGGCAACCGACGCACCAGGTTGCCCAGACGTTGAGCAGCGCGACCTGGCCATCCAAATCGCGGCTGCCGAGTGTCGATGTCGAATCCTTGAGCCGCGGGAGTTCGAATGCGGGCGCGGGTTTGCCCAGCAGCGGGGACGGTACATATCCAGGGTTAAGGCTCAAGCCACGATAGAAGAAGCCCGCCAACACGACAAACACGGCAATGGGAACGAGATACCGCCACATCACGCCGGCTCCGCTGTTCCGGCAGTGTGCCGCGCTGTCGCCTGCCGTTGGCTCTCGAGTCGATAACGCGGGTCGGAAAGGGCCACGAGGCCACCGAACGCCATGATCAGCGCGCCGAGCCAGACGAACCTGATAAAGGGTCGGTACTGCACCCGGAGGCTCCAGGCCCCCCCGCCCAGTGGATCGCCCAGCGCGACCAGCAGATCGCGTCGCCATCCGGCGTCGATGCCGGTCTCCGTCATCGGGCTTTGCTGTACCCGGTAGACCCGCTTCTGGGGCGTCAGGACCGTCACCAACCGGCCGTCCCGACGCACCTCGAATTCGCCTTCCACGGCTTGGTAGTTGGGTCCCGTCACGTCGCGGATGTCACGGAAAATGAACTCATAGCCGCCGACTTCACGTCGATCCCCGGGCATGGCGGCGGCGTCGGTCTCGACGCTGTAGCTGGATGTCACGGTGACGCCGATGATGAATACGCCCACTCCCAGGTGAGCCAGGATCATGCCGCATTGGCCGCGCGTCATTGGGATTCGCGCCGTTCCGGGACGCAGGGCGCGTCGGAGTGGATCCAGCAGCGAGGCCGCCAATAGCCAGCAACCGAGCACCACACCGAGCAGTGTCATGAGTCCCGCCGCGCCAAAGAATATCAAGGGCAGCGCGACACCCAGTACCACGGCGACTCCCGCCGCAATTCGCAAACGCCGCGCGAGCAATTGTGCGGACATTTGCTGCCAGGTGCTATGCATGCCTGCTCCAACCAGCGCTGCCAGAGGCAGCATGGGAATCAGGAAAGCGATATTGAAATAAGGCGGCCCAACGGACGGCTTGCCCATCCCAAGCGCATCGGAAAACAGCGGATAGAGCGTGCCGAGAAGCACGACCGCCGTGGCGGCCATGAGCAATACGTTGTTCAGCAACAGGAACGATTCACGTGAAATCAGGCGGAAGCCACCCTCATCCTTCATGTGACGCGCGCGAACTGCGTAGAGGAGCAGGGAACCGCCGCAGATGACGCTCAGCAGCAGCAATATGAACAGGCCCCGCGCCGGATCGGACGCGAAGGCGTGCACCGAAACCAATATTCCCGAACGAACGAGAAACGTACCCAGGAGGCTCAGCGTGAAGGCCGAGATGGCGAGCAGCAGCGTCCAGCTCTTGAAGATCCCGCGGCGTTCGGTGACCGCCAGCGAGTGAATCAGGGCGGTAGCTGCAAGCCACGGCATGAATGAGGCGTTTTCCACCGGATCCCAGAACCACCAGCCGCCCCATCCCAGCTCGTGGTAGGCCCACCAGCTGCCGAGCGCGATCCCCACGGTCAGAAACATCCATGCCCCCACGGTCCACGGTCGGGTCCACCGGGCCCAGCTTGAATGCAGGCTTCCCGTAATCAGGGCGGCGACGGCAAAGGCGAACGGCACCGCAAGCCCGACGTAACCCATGTAGAGAATGGGCGGATGCATGACCAGTCCCGGATCCTGCAACACCGGATTCAGGTCGTTGCCGTCCGCCGGCGCCGGGAATACCCGGTCGAACGGATTCGACGTCAGTAACGTGAAGAGCAGCATCCCCACGCTCACCAGGCCGAGAACGCCGAGTACCCTGGCAGCAAATGCCTCCGGCAGACCGCGGCTTGCGGCCGTGACGCCCAGTGTCCACAGGGACAGGATCAGTATCCACAACAGCAGGGAGCCCTCGTGGGAACCCCAGACCGCGGCAATCTTGTAGGGAGTGGGCAGAGCGGTGTTGGAGTTGAGCGCGACATAGGACACGCTGAAGTCGTCGGTGTAGAAGGCGTGGGCGAGAACCACGAAGGCAGCGGCGACGAAGACGAACTGGCCCACGGCCGCGGGGCGCGCCAGCGCCATCCAGTCGGCTCGCTGCCGGGCCGCGCCCAGCATCGGCACAGAGGCCTGAATCAGCGCCAGGCCCAGCGCAAGGATCAGCGCGAAGTGGCCGAATTCCGGAATCATTGAGGCTCGGCCTCCTCCGCCAGCGCCAGCGCCGCGGCAATCTCAGGCGGCATGTAGTTCTCGTCGTGCTTCGCCAGGACTTCCTCTGCCACGAAACGGCCGCTTTCATCCTGACGGCCGCGGGCTACGACCCCCTGGTTTTCTCCGAAAAGATCCGGTAACACGCCCGAGTAACTCACGGGCATGGAGTGGGCATAGTCGGTTACCACGAAGTTCACCGTCAGGCTGCCGGGGTCGCGCTGAATACTGTCTTCCACCACCATGCCACCCAGGTGGTACGCGCGATTCTCGGGCGCTTCGCCGGCCGCGATCTGGCTCGGCGTAAAAAAATAGAGCAGGTTCTCCTGAAACGCCCGCAGCGCCAGCGCGGCGGACAGGATCACGCCGGTGGAAACCAGAGCAATTAGCAACATTCTTTGTCGGCGTGGAGTCATGGGATCTGTCTCACCGTGGGTTGGACGCCTGCCTCGTCCACCGCTTCCGTCTCTCGAACCCGGGCCAGCAGCTTGGCGTGATGCCGATACGCGGCCCAAGCATTGTAAATCAATACGATAAGTGTAACCCCGTAGGCCGACCAGACATAGGGGGCGTAGCCGCCCATGCGCAGAAACTCGCTCATACGGCTGCCTCCGCGGCGAGATTGCGGACCCAGCGGGTACGTCTCTCGCGGCGAAGAATCTCGCCCTGGAGGCGCTTGCAGACCAACCAGGCAAAGAAGAATGTGAACCCCGCGATCATGATCAACAAGGGCACGAGCATGCTTGGCACAATGGACGGACCGTCCGGTCGAATCAACGTCGGACCCTGATGCAGGGTCGTCCACCACTGCACCGAATAGTGCACGATGGGCACGTTGACCACGCCCACCACCGCCAGCAGTGCGCTGACGCGGTCCGCCTTCTCGTGATCGTCAAAGGACATGCGCAGGACCATGTAACCGATATACAGGAACAGCAGCAGCAGCTCGAACATCAACCGCGCATCGCCCCATTCCCAGTAGGTGCCCCAGGTGGGCCTGCCCCAGATGCCGCCCGTAACCAGGGCCAGGGCCGTAAACCAGGCGCCCAGCGGCGCCACGCTCACGGCCACGCCGTGCGCCAGCTTCATTCGCCAGACGAAGCCGATCCCGGCGGCGCCCGCCATGAGCACGTAGGCAAACATGCTGATATAGGCGCTGGGTACATGGACGTAAATGATCCTGAAGCTGTCGCCCTGAAGATAGTCCGGCGGCGCCAGCACGAGCCCGCCGTAGCAACCGGCGGCGAGGAGTACACAAGCGAATCCGGCGAGCCACGGCGATACCTGTCCTGCCAGCCGGTAGATGTGGGGCGGCGACGCCAATCGATGAAACCAGCGCCAGAGGTGGCCACGCATGGGCATTGTATTCATTCCAGTGCCGCCTTCACCGCGGCTGCGGCGAGTACCGGGCCGAGCGATATGGCAAGAACCGCGAGCGCCGCCAGGAGGTAGAGAGGGCCGGCGACGGGCTCCCCGTTCGCTGCCAGTTCGGTGGCGCGGGTGCCGAAAATCAGTACGGGTCCGGTCAGAGGAAGCACCAGCAAACCGATGATCGTCCCTCCCCCCCGAAGCGATACGGTCAGCGCTGCACCGATGGCAGCGAGCACGCTCAGCGTCGGCGTCGCCAGCGCCAGCGCGGCCACGAGGCTGGGAACGGCTTCCAGGGGAAGGTAGAAGGTCAAGGCCAGCAGCGGCGCCAATACCAGCAGAGGCACGCCGCTGACTGCCCAATGAGCCACTATCTTGGCCAGTACGATAATGCCCAGGGGCGCCGGGCTCAAAATCAGTTGCTCCATACTGCCGTCCTCCGCGTCGGCGCGGAACAAGCCATCCAGGGCGAGAAGCGAGGACAATAACGCTGACATCCACAGTACCGCGCCGCCGGTGTCCCTGAGCTGCGCCTCATCCGGGGAGGCTGCCAGCGGGAACAAGGACGCGATGATAACGAAGAAAATCAGTGGCGTCGCCAACTCGCTCCAACGGCGAAATGCCAGGCGCAGGTCGCGTTGCAGGATGCTGAGAAAGACGTCAAGCATCATCCCTGTCCATCGCGCGGTTCATCACAGCCCGATCTCCAGAGACGCGCCCGCCAGCCGTCGTGGCTCATGGGTGCTTGCGACCGCGATCCCGCCGTCGGCGGTGTGCCTCTTGAGCCACTGGAGTACCACGGCAACACCCTTCGAATCGAGATTCGCCAATGGTTCGTCCAGTAGCCACAGCCTGGCGGGCTTCAACCACATGCAGCCGAGCGCCACGCGCCGTCGCTGTCCCGCCGACAACCGGCGCACCTCGCGCCGGCGAAAGGAACGGAGCCGCAACTCCTCCAACACCTGACCGATGGCGTCGCGCCCGTTCCAGAATCTTCGGCAGAATTCCAGGTTTTCCTCCACGGATAGCTCCCGCTTCAATCCGTCCAGGTGCCCCACATAGGCGATGTCCGCGCGTGCTTCGGGTTCCAATCGCTGAACAGAGGTTCCCGACCACTCGACTCGTCCCGCCGCCGGCACTGCCAGACCTGCCAGAACACGCAACAGACTGGTCTTGCCGGAACCGTTGGCGCCGGTGATCAAAGCCGTATGTCCGCGTGGAAGTTCGAAGTTGAGATCGCGAAGCAGACGGGCTTCTCCCCGCCAGACCTCCAGCGACGTCACCGTTAGCACCAAACTGGCCTCCGCCGATAGCAGCGGCCATTGTCACCCTTGAGTGAACGATTGCAAGCGGGCGTGCCGCGGGCGACGCGAGGACATCCCGCTTTGGATCAGCCGCCAGCGACACAGCCATGGAATGAAAATGGGCGCCGAACGCGTGACCGCGCCGCGACGCCCTGTAGCGGTGTCGGGGAAATCCGCCGAAATCGGATATTTCGGAAATAAAGGGCTTGGCCAGCAATCTGAAAAATTGAAAAAACGGCTGGTCGAGAACCGGCTTCCCTTGACGGCAATGTAAAATCCGCAGATTGAGAATATTTGAAGGAACCATGAAGAATATGTTGCAAGCGCCCGCTCAACCGACGGGCCTGCGCCGCGTGGTGAAGGCGTTCCGCTATTCAGTGGCGGGGCTTCAGGCCTGCTGGCAAAGGGAGCCGGCCTTTCGCCAGGAGGCGGTTTTCGCCGTGTTCATGATTCCGGGGTCGTTTTGGCTGGGGGCGAATGCCGTCGAGCGCGCCTTGCTGGTCGGCTCCGTCTTGCTCGTCCTGATCATCGAACTCATCAACAGCGCCATCGAGGCGGTCGTCGATCGCGTGAGCACGGATCGGCATCGCTTGTCAGGGCTCGCCAAGGACCTGGGCTCCGCAGCCGTGCTGCTGAGCCTGACCATCGTCTTGCTGGTCTGGGGTCTGATCGCCTGGGAGCGGTTTGGTTAGCCTCTATCGATCACCCGGGATCTATCCCAGCAGGACGCCGACCAAAACCACGACGCCTATACTGGCGCCGGCCAATATTCCGCCGACCACTCCACCGGCGAGGACGTCTGTCGGATAGTGGAGCCCGAGCACGACGCGCGACAGCGCAACCAGGATCCCGAAGCCTGCCAGCGGCAGTGACCAGGGTGGAAAGTGGTATCCGGTCAGCAGTGCGAACGACACCGCGTGCATGGTGTGGCCGGACGGAAAGCTGTAGCGATCCAGCGGCGCCCCGGCGAGGTCAATTGAGTCGTGGGTAATGTAGGGCCGTTCACGGGTGGCCCGCTGTTTCAAGATCTTGTAAACCGCAACACCGACCAGAGCAACGATTCCCGCGTGGAGCGAAGCCCGTACGCCCGCCCAGCCGTAGAATATGGGGAAGCATGCCAGTAGCGCGTACCAGCACATGCCATCGCTTACCCGGCCGACGAATCTGAACAACTCGTCCAGCAGACGGTGCCGCCGAAAGCTGTTCAGCGCTTGGCACAGTTTTACTTCCGCCTGATCGAATCGCGCCAGGGCGGGCCGAATGCGTTCTACCATGACGGTACCTGCAGAAGTGGTCGTATCAAGGGCACGAGTCCCTCGAATCAGTCCAACGCCGCGTCAATTCGCTCGTTTGCTGGGCGATCCGCCGCGTTCACTCGAGAATCTCCCTGAGGGGAAGCGACTCTCCACTGTCGGTAACCAGTTCCCGGATACGGATGGAGTGACCACCGTTTCTGGCGATTTGGCCGCTGATCCGGATCTGATCGCCCGGCTGCAATGTGCGTTGTGTCCAGCCGCCCCTGGCCAGCTTGTTCGGAGCGGTAAGCTCAGCCTGCCAGTGTTCAATCTCCCCGGCCTCATTGGTGATATCGAAGTAGAGTTGGACGTGGGGATTGACGAATCGGAAGGAGGTCATGGTCGCCTCCACGGTCACTCTTTCAGTCGTATAGGCGGCGAACCCGTGATGCGCGACGGCCGTCGAGGCCACGGCGACCAACGCGAGCAGCGCGCTTGCGAAAACAGCAGTAATTTTGGTTTGCATCGGCATAGGCTCCCGGTCAAAGCATGGTCAAGTCTCTCTCCGAGTGCGCCTATCTGTCAAACCGGCGGTGCGGGCAGTAATTTTGAACGGGTTTTCTTTCACTATACAATGTTGACTCGAAGCGCCCGGGTGGCGAAATTGGTAGACGCAAGGGACTTGATGAATTGAGCACGCAGGCCGGAAACGCCTGCGCGAATGGAGTCAAATTCGGGGAACCCTCAGCGCGTCGAGGCGGTGGCAATCCCGAGCTAAACCCTGATTCCGGGATTCGGCCCCAGGGGAAGTGTAGAGACTTGACGGCTCCTGCCTAAACCGTACCGGCTACGGCACGGCAAAGAGAAAGTCCAGACCACAAATGCGCCGCGACTGGGCGCAGCAGCGAAAGCTGTAGCGGTAAGAAAATCCCTCGGAGGCAACTCCATGCCGGTTCGAAT
>JAKZVH010000292.1:0-6563 GCA_047516145.1 Gammaproteobacteria bacterium | reverse complement strand
TCGCGAGGACGGTTTGCAGATCTCATTAAATTGAAAAAGTATCTGGCCGACCCCGACAAAGACAGAATGCTGATCGAAATGGTCGTTTATTTCGGCTTCCCCCCCGACGTGAGGGACATGCCGCCGAATTGGAGAAACGTCACGGATGCAATGCACAAGACAAAAGACGTTTTAGAGCACAACGGGATTATGACCGTCGTGCATCATGGCAAGCGAACCGATGGTGACGAGGATGGGAACCCCCATTTTTCGGCCAACGTTGATGTTTTGATGGCCATGGACGCCTTAGAGTTCGCAATCGATGTCAACCCGGACGTGGTGATACTGGTGACAGGCGATCAGGATTTTGCCTATCTTGCGGAGAAATTGCGTCGGAAGGGGATACGTGTAGAAGCGGCAAACGTGGAGGACCAGATGGCTGCGAATCTCAAGAAATCGGTCAACTCCTTCATCGATTTGAAGGACTTTTTCAACGGACTCCCTGTCGCCCGGGGGCCGTCGGATTACGCCTCCGGCTAATCCGACCTACGGGATTGCCCCCCTGGGAGCGCGGGCATCTTGCCCGCAGCCTACCCGCGACCGCGCCGCCGTGCCGAACGCTGGATTCCTGCGTGCGCAGGAATGACGGACGGGACAGCTCAACGTCATGCCGGGCGTGACCCGGCATCCAGTCCCCAGCGGGAGGGGTAAGGATTTACACGCGGTCCGACCCGTTGGGCGCGGGTAACAGCAGGCTGGGGTTGTCGGCCGGCAGCGCCAGCTTGTCAAAGGCGTGCTCAACCCAGTCGGCGGATAGATTATTGATCGAGCGCCGCAGCCCTTCCTGCCAAACGGTGGACAGGTCCTGGAGGTCTTCCTTCTCGTAGCGGTGCTGGATGATCCGATGGCTGTCCCGCGCCGAGCGCAGCCCGGAACTCATGAGAAACATGGCCCGGCGTTCTTTCTGGAACACAGACACTTTACGGGCCGTGATGCGTTCATTGCCGGCAATCACCCGCGTATCGGCAATCCCAACCAACCCGCCTTGCAGATTCATCCCTAGACAAAACGTCATGTTCTGCCTCCTGTGAAGATTCCTTGGGGGGGTGACGTTGTACGCTCCGTCCCACCAATCGGCCGCAGGGCAAAGAAGGTCTCAAAAATCCCGTCTCCGATCAGATTCAATTTGGTTTGCAGCGCGTCAAGGAATTCATGCAGTCCCTGGTTGAGAATCTGTTTCACTCCGATATAGGCGAGTTCGGCGCGGAGTTGGCCCAAGTGCTGTTCGGCCGGATTCCGAAAGGTACCGGCCGGCGTCCCGGAAAGCGCGTGCAACGAGTCCTGCGCCTGGGCCAGACAGTAATGAATGGCACGCGGGAACTCGCGATCGAGCACGAGAAAATCAATAATATTGTCAGGCGAGATTTGGTGGTATTGTCTGCGGAACATTTCCAGCGCGCTGGTCGAACGCAAGACCGCCGCCCACTGAATGTTGTCGAAGGGCGTACCGATATCGGAAACGGCCGGCAGGAGAATAAAGTATTTCACATCGAGAATGCGCGAGGTCTTGTCCGCCCGTTCCAAGAGTCGTCCAACCCGGCAGAAATGCCAACCCTCACTGTGTGATAACGTCGCATCCGTTACTCCCTCAAACAGGTGACCAGCCAGTTTCACTTGATGAAAAAAATCGTGCGGAGACTCAATACCCTGCTCTGCCGCCGCGGCTTCGTTGACCATCAGGTAAAAGGTATTGATCTGCTCCCACATGTCAGACGAGATGATCTCACGCACGGAACGCGCGCTTTCCCGCGCCGCGCGTAAGCAGGAGACAATCGAGTTCGGATTCTCCCGATCAAAGGCCAGGAACTGAATGACCCGCTCCCGGCCGGCCGTGCCGTAACGCTCCTTGAATTGGGTATCATCTCCAGTGGCGCTGACCAAAGGCGCCCACTGTTCAGACGACCCGGCCGGGAGATCGAGGATCATCAACAGATTGACATCAATAAAACGGGCGACATTCTCGACTCGTTCGATATAGCGACTCATCCAGTAGATCGAGTCAGCAACACGACTCAACATAGGCTTTCAGTTCGCTTTCTCTCTACTCAGTAGACGGCGCGACAGCGGGGACCACCCAGGTGTCTTTGCTGCCGCCGCCCTGAGAAGAATTGACGACAAGCGAGCCTTCCCGCAGCGCAACCCGCGTCAGCCCGCCGGGTAACACATAGATATCCTTGCCGTATAAAATAAACGGGCGCAGATCGAGATGCCGCCCGACAAACCGCTCCTCGGCTAGAATCGGGGCACGAGACAGGGCCAGCGTGGGCTGGGCAATATAATTGCGCGGGTCGGCCTGAATCAGTCGGGCAAATTGCGCCCGCGCTTCTTCTGAGGCGTGCGGACCGACCAGCATGCCATACCCCCCGGACTCATTGGCCGCCTTGACCACCAGGCTGTCCAGATGCGCCAGGACATACTGGAGGTCTTTCTCGTCCCAGCACAAATAGGTCGGGACGTTGGGAATGATATTGTCCTCGCCCAGATAGTATTTGATCATTTTGGGGACATAGGCATAGACGACCTTGTCATCCGCAACCCCGGTTCCGGGTGCATTGACCACGGCGATGCGCCCGGCTTTGTAGACCTCGAACAAGCCTGGCACACCGAGCATCGAATCGGGGTAAAACACCTGGGGGTCAAGAAAGTTGTCGTCAATGCGACGATACAGGACATCGACCCGCTTCAGCCCTTTGGTCGTTCGCATCTGGACCTTCCCATCGACAACCACCAGGTCCCGTCCCTCAACCAGTTCCACCCCCATCTGCTGGGCCAGAAAGGAGTGGTCATAGTAGGCCGAGTTGTATATCCCAGGGGTCAGCACCGCCACGCTGGGCGACTGAATATAATCGGGACAGAGTTGCAAGAGGAGGTCGAGCAGACGGTTCGGATAATCATCGACCGGCAGGACGTGGGACGCCTCAAAGACCGAGGGAAAGGTCCGCTTCATGATCTCGCGGTTGGCCAGCACATAGGAGACGCCGGACGGACAGCGCAAATTATCTTCGAGCGCGTAGACCTGTCCGTCTCCGTCACGGACCAGATCGGTTCCGGTAATATGGCACCAGACCCCATTCGGCGGATTGAGTCCGACGCAGGCCGGGCGGAAGCTGCTGGCCGACTGAATAATCTCGCGCGGAATGATCCCGTCTTTGACGATCTTTTGGTCGTGGTACACATCGTCGAGAAACAGGTTGAGCGCCTGGATACGTTGCTTGAGGCCGCGTTCGATCCATTCCCACTCAGACGCCTGCATCATGCGCGGCAGCACGTCAAACGGCCAGACTTTTTCGGCCGCGGCCTTATCCATAGACATTAAAGGTAATGCCCATATGGAGCAGGGCGCGTTCGGCAGCCTGTTGGCGGCGGTTCATCTCGCCGTCCGGCAGCGAGCCGATCAACTGCGCCAAGAGGGCCGCTTCCGGCCGGGGGACCCCGTCAGGCAGAAACATTTCATCGTAAAATCCACCGGTGTCGTAATCATCAAAACTTGCCATGCGCTCGCGCTCCCAAAAGTATACGCTCCTGTCCCTTAGTCGGGCGGAGTCCCAGCCTGATAGAGAGCATATGCTATGCCAAGCCGTTCGCCACTAACGAGAAATGGTGTAACCCACCCCCGCTCTTTCAGAAATTCCTTTTTACAATATCCCCAACTCCTAACTCCCAGTCCCTAATCCCCAGTTCTCTGCTTATTTTTCAGGCAACTCATGATGCAGCGCCCATAGTCAATCGGAGCGGCACCCCCTAGCCGCCCCCTCTGGGGCCGGGTGTCCTCTCCCGGCCAGCCGGCTCCGCAATCCAGGTTTTGTGACGCCATTTTCCTCCCAAATTGGAGGGGACAGGAGCGGCGGGATTTCGTATGAGAAACATTCAACAATCAAATGGAACGACAGAGGGTACACAGCAAAGTGAAAAATGGCGGGCAGGCGCATGCCAGGCCCGTCGTAGGGGGCGAGCCGTGTCCCGGTTGCGGGCCGCACGCGGCGGGCGGGTATGGGAGCGCCTTCGTGCTGGTGGTGCTGCTCGTCCTGTTCGCGCGGGCGGTGCCCGTGTGGGCCGCCCCACCTCAGATCACCAGTGAGACGGCCTTCACCGTGGACGAGGGCAGCACCGCCGTCACGACCCTGACGGCCACGGACCCGGAGAACGACCCCCTGACGTGGTCCATTCCGACGGGGGGCGGGGCAGACGCGGACGCGTTCAGCCTGACCGCAGCGGGCGGGCTGACCTTCACCGCCGCCCCGGACTACGAGACCCCTACCGACGACGATGAGGAAAACGTCTACGCAGTGACCGTCGAGGTCAGCGATGGCACCAATACGGACACCGCCGCGCTGGAGGTCACGGTGGCGAACGTCGCTGAGGGGGTGCCGAACATCGTCATCATCCTGGCCGACGACCTTGGGTACGGCGATGTTGCTCATCTGAATCCGCAGTCCCAAATCCCGACGCCGAACCTGGATGCTCTGGCGCAAGCAGGTATGACGTTTCTGGACGCGCATACGCCGGCGGCGGTTTGCACCCCAACGCGCTACGGCCTGTTGACCGGCCGTTATGCGTGGCGGACACGACTAAAGAAAGGAGTCCTGAACGGTGACAGTAGCCCCTTGATGGCCTCGGGTCGCGAAACGCTCGGCTCCTTGCTCAAGGCCGAAGGGTACCGCACCGCGGCGATTGGAAAGTGGCACCTGGGGCTCGGTCTTGCGAAGAATGTCTTCGGAGAATTCGAGGAGTCGGTTACCGACGGACCGCACACGCACGGGTTCGACGAGTCCTACATCATCCCGACTAACGCCTCCCCTCCATATGTCTATATCCACAACGGCAGGATCACAGGATTTCCGCTGGGGCAGCAGTCGGCTCTGAGCTTCCCGCGTTACATGAGACCCGGCGAGTTGGGGTCGAATTTAGATCCTCCCGGTGTGCTCGACGAACTGATCGAGAAGGCCGGGGATTTTATCCGGCAGCAGGCAGCGGACGGGCAGACCTTTCTGCTGTACCTGCCCTTGACGGCCCCGCACAAGCCGGTCTGGCCGGCCGTGCGGTTCGAAGACGAGACCGAATTGGGCCCGTACGGGGACTTCATCGTACAGGTCGACGCAGCCGTGGGCGAGGTGATGGGCGCACTGGACCAAGCCGAAGTCGACGACAACACCCTGCTGATTTTCACCTCCGACAATGGGTCCTTCATGCGCCAGTACGGACCTGGAGAAAGGGATCACGCGGATGATTCGACGCTCCAGGGGTATCGGTCGGCCAATCACACCCCGAATCACGTGTATCGAGGGACTAAGGCCGATATCTGGGAGGCGGGCCATCGCGTGCCGTTCTTCGCACGCTGGCCAGGGGAGATTACCCCCGGCAGCACCCAGGAGGAGGTCATCTCTCTGACCGATGTCTTTGCAACGGTGGCGGAGATCGTTGGTCATGAGTTGTCCGAGAATGAGGCCGAGGACAGTTTCAGCCTCCTACCGCCCCTACGCGGCAATCCGTGGACACGTCCGCGCGCGGCGGTGATCCATCATTCCTCCAGCGGGATGTTCGCGATCCGTGACGGTGACTGGAAGCTCGTCGCCGGGGACGGTTCCGGGGGCAGGGAAAGTCCTCAAGGTCGTCCCTTTCAAAGGCCCTACCAACTGTTCGATATCGCGTCCGACCCATCGGAGCAGCACAACGTCTATGACCAGCATCCCATTGTCGCCCAGCGTCTGGAGCGGAAACTCACATGTATCCGTTCCCAGGACCGCAGCCGTGGGTTGACCGACGAGGAAGGTGTGCTGACGCTGAACCTGACGCCGGACTCGATCAGCGAAAGCGGCGCGAAGAGCAGTACGGTGACAGCCACGCTGTCCCCGGCCCCAAGCATGACCACGACGGTGACGGTCGCAGCCCCGGCGGGCGACGTCACCCTGAGTCAGAACCTGACGCTGACGATCACCGCGGGGAAGACGGAGAGCACGGGAGAGGTGACGCTGACGGCCAGGGACAACGCTGTGGACGGGCCGGAGACCAAGACAGTGACGGTGAGTGGGACGGCGGACGACGTTTGCGTGGCTGGGCCGGTCACGGTGATGCTGACGATCGAGGACGACGAGGGGGGGGTAACACTGGCGGCGGGGGGGCAGCCGATTCCAGGCGGGGGGCTGTCGATCATTGAGGGCGACACAGGCCGTTACACGGTGAAGCTGAACTCCGAGCCGACCGCGCCCGTGACGATAGCCGTGGCGTCGAGCGAGACGGCGGTCGGCGTGCAGCCGACCTCGCTGAGGTTCACGCCCACGACCTGGCAGACGGCCCAGACCGTGACGATCCGCACGGAGCACGACCCGGACGGCTACGATCTGGCGGCCACGCTGACCCACACCGTGCCGACGGTCGAGGGCAGTGACTATACGGACGTGACGGTCGCCGCCGTGGCGGTGACCGTCACGGATGACGAGAGTCCATCTACAGCCGGGACGCTGAGTGTGAATCCGTCGGCAGTCGGCGAGGGAGAGGTTGCAGGCAGGACGGTGACCGTGACGGGG
>JAKZVH010000291.1:0-3700 GCA_047516145.1 Gammaproteobacteria bacterium | reverse complement strand
GGCTGTTACGACACGTTCAAGAGCAACTTCGACCCGGCCAACCCCGACGTGGATATCCCCTGTGAACCCTACAACGGGCTCGTCTTCGATCAGTTGCCCGACAGGCAAGCCATCACCGGTTTGGTCCTGGCCGGGGGCACGAAAATGGCCACGCAGAATGCCAGCGTGTACAACACTTCAATCGGGATATTCGGCCACCTGAATTACGCCCTCACCGACAGTTGGACCTTGGAACTGGGTGTCCGACACACCACTGAAGACCGTGATTTCCACAACATCGAATTCACGCTCTCCAATACGTCCAACAATGGCGGCCCGTACGGGACCAACAACTTCGATGCGATCATGAACGACCGCAGCGTGAATCAACTCGGCTTCTACAACGAGGGCTCGGCCACGTTCAGCGAGACCACGCCGATGATCAGCGTCAGCCGGGCCCTTGAAGGCGGCGACACGCTGGACAGCGGCATGATCTACTTCCAGTATGCGGAGGGCTTCCTCACCGGCGGCTTCAACTCGGAGATCAACACCAAGAGCGATCCCCTGCTCCTGGATCAGTTCCTGTCGTTTCAGCCCGAGCACGTCGCCAACTATGAGGCCGGCTTCAAGGGGTCATTCGCGGACAACCGGGTGCAGATCGCCTCGGCGGTGTTCTTCATGGACTACACGGACAAGCAGGATCAGATCACGATCGACAACTCCGACGGGCGTTTCAGCGGTGATCCTGCGTTCGGCGTCGTGACCAATGTTTCCGAAGTCGAGATCTATGGAATCGAGTTCGAGCTGCGGTCCAACCCGTGGGACGGCGGCTTCATCTCGGCGGATCTGGGGTATCTGTTCAACGAGTACAGTGTTTACAATTCGCTGGATTCGGATACGTTGCAACTCATTGATTTGTCGGAAGCGGTGATCGCAGACTACAGTCCGGAGTGGACGTTGAACTGGCGGGTCGAGCACCAGTTCAACCTGGCCAATGGCGCAACCGTCACACCGATGTTCGGCGCATACTGGCAATCGGACTACGACTGGGATGCCGACCTGATTACCGATGCGCCTTCGGCCTGCTTCCAGCCGGCCTACAGCAAGCTCAGGGCACGCCTGACGTATGAGCCCGCGGCAGCGAACTATGAAGTATCGGTCTTCGGCAACAACATCAGCGATGAGTCGATCTTCGAGGGCTGCAGCGGAAATTCCGGCGGCTTGATGCAATATCGGCTCGCGGCGCCGGCAGCCTGGGGGGTGGAGTTCAACTATCGCTGGCAATAGGTGAACACATCCCCGCGACGGTGACGATTCGGCACCCTCGCGACGAACGGGTACAGATCATGGGCACCGCTACCGCCATGAGCGCCCGGCCTATTGGGGCCTGGAATTCACCGCCGATCGGGGTTAATGAGCCTGAATGGTGAATTGACGGCTCCGCGATGAGACCTGATCGCGGCGGCAAACCGGACCAAGGGTCACACGCACGGCGCCTCATTGAGGCGCCGTGTTGTTATTGCCGTCTCCTTATACGCCGACTTCGCCGATCCGCGCCGGAAAACGCAACGGCGCAAAACTGGTCATTTGGCTAATCAATGGCGCCGCGGCGAAGACATCAAGGCAGCGTAAAGACCACCAGTTTCTGAGCCTCATCCGGGCTGGGGTCGTCCAACGCGGATGCAGCCGCGGCGACGATCGCGACGTATTGCCGGCCATCGCTGCCCTGGTAGGTGATGGGGATGGAGTAGGCGCTCATCTCCAGTCGGGTGGCCCAAAGCTCCTCTCCCGTGCGGGAGTCGAAGGCGCGAAAGCGCCGGTCGTTGGTCGCCCCGATGAAGACCAGCCCACCCGCGGTGACCATCGGTCCGCCCATTCCCAACCTCCCTGTTCTCTGCCGGTCTTCCGGCAGTTCCTCGGTCATTCCCAAGGGAACGTTCCAGGCAATGTCCCCCGTGGCCGCGTTGACGGCGACGAGGCTGCCCCAGGGCGGTTTCGTGCACGGCCAGGCCGACTCGCCGCCGCTGAGAGCGCTTCCGCCGGACTCCGGCGTCGTTTCATGCCACCAGAAACGGGACAGGGGGCCGTGGATGCTGTTGCGCCGGTAATTTCCGGGGGAACCGGGTTCCTCCTCGATCCAGCCGAAGCTGCCTTCGTTCATGGTATTCACGAAGACGTAGCCCAGAGTGGGGTCGGCTGCCGTGCCGCCCCAGTTTGCGCCGCCGATGGAGCCCGGGAAGACAATAGTGGAGGGCGCAGCGCTCCCGGCTTCCCTGAAGCCGTACGGCGTGAACGGCCCCTCGTTTTGGAAGCCGCCGCTTTGCTCGTATACCTCCCGGCAGAAGCGCGCGTGCGCTTCGCTGGTGTCCTCCACGCTGACGATGTCATCCGGGACAAAGCCCACCTTGGCGATGGGCGGCGGCTTGACGGGGATTGGTTGCGTTGGCGAACTCCGTTCGTGTGGTACGTTGCTCTCGGGCACGGACCGCTCATCAATACCGAAAACCGGCGTGCCTGTTTCCCGGTTGAGGATGTACATATAGCCGGTCTTTCCCGCCAGGGCGAGTATCGGCACGGTTTCTCCGTCGATCTCAACGTCCAAGAGGCCTGGCGCCGCCGGCAGGTCGAAGTCCCAGATGTCGTGGTGAATGGTCTGATAATGCCAGCGACGCTCTCCCGTGCGTACGTCGAGTGCCACGATGGAATCGCTGAATAGATTGTCTCCGGGCCGGTCGCCGCCGTAGTAGTCGGATGGCCCGGCGCTCTCGAAGGCGGCATAGACCAGTTCCCGTTCTTCATCGACCGTCAGCGTGAACGCCCAGTGATACAGGTTGGGCTGATTCCGCCACGCATCGCTCTCCCATGTGTCGTGGCCAAACTCGCCTGGTTCGGGAGTGGAGTGAAAGGCCCAGGCTTCGGACCCGGTCCTCACATTGAAGGCGCGCACGCTCCCGGGGGGAGAGTTCGAGCCGACCAGCAACAGGTTATCGAACACCACCGGCGCGCCAAGATAGGCCACCGGCATGTTGCGCGACGTGATGTCTTGCTCCTCGGGGTATATGGCGAGTAGCTGAGATCCTGCTGTGATAAACAGCATTGGCGGCACCGCCTCGTCCCCGGGACGGTAGGCGAGGCCACGCCGCGAGGGCGTCCGCGCCATGTTGAACCGCCACAGTTCTTCGCCCGTGTCCGCCTCGAGCGCCACTACATGGTCCGCGCCGGCCAGGTACATGATTCCGTCGATGACCAGTGGAACGAATTGGGAGCCCCCGCCGAGATCGCCAGTGGTGGCGTTGCGCCCCAGGGGGTAGGACCATACCTGCTGCAATTCACGGACATTCCCGGTATTGATCTCGGTCAGTGGCGAGTACCGAGTACCGGCGAGATCCCGGTTATAGCTCGGCCAGTCGCCGGGGGCGGATCCAACCTGGGCGATACCGGGCACCGCGAATAACGACATCATCAACGCGGTCGCGCGCCGATACATTAGTGACGGTTTCCTCGCGGTATCGGACATCGGTGTGCTGGCGACGCGAATGGACAGATCCGCACGATGCAAACGTTCATCAATTGCACAATTGCCGTTCACCAATCACCGTGATTTTCAAGCCTCGAATCTTTACTTTCGCCCACGCTCGATCAGCGGTCATTACCGGTTGTTTCCTCACCAAGGCAGTCGCCAGGCAACATCGGTCTCCCAGTGAAAGTCCATACTTGACCG